>NZ_JBIBXG010000007.1:0-504913 GCF_043082085.1 Streptomyces sp. NPDC014801
CCCAAGCGCCGCGCCGCCAAGAAGTCCGGCCCCGTCGCCTCCGGCGACACCCTCGCCTCCCCCATGCAGGGCACCATCGTCAAGATCGCCGTCGAAGAGGGCCAGGAAGTCAAGGAAGGCGACCTCGTCGTCGTCCTCGAAGCCATGAAGATGGAACAGCCCCTCAACGCCCACAAGTCCGGCACCATCACCGGCCTCAACGCCACCGTCGGCGCCTCCCTCACCTCCGGCGCCGCCATCTGCGACATCAAGGACTGACCCCGCACACCACCCGAAGCGCCCGGCAGACCGCACCACACGGCCCGCCGGGCGCTTCGGCGTTCCCCCAGGCCGTTACGCGAGTCGTTGTACGAGCCGTTGCGGCGAGACGTTTCAGCGCCGGGCGGCGCCGTGGCGCTCCAGGGCGACCTTCAGAAGCAGCTCGCGCAGGGTGTCCCGGGTGCTGCCGCGTGTCTTGACCGCATGGCAGTTCGGGCAGAGGGCCACCATCTGGCTGGGGTGGTCCCGGCCGCCCAGCGCGAGGTCGACCACATGGTCGACTTCGAGTATCGGCTGCCGGCGGTCCGTCACGTCGTCCGGCTGACCCGTACACCGGGGGTTCTCGCACCGGCCTCCGCTGCGCGCCAGCACCAGGTAGCGGGCGGCACGTGAGCGCCGGTGGCGGTGCGCGACCCGGGCAACGCGCTCGCCGTGAACCGCGGCCTCGCGCTCCTCCAACAGCCGGCACCCGCGCTCGTACTCCGCCGCCGTCACCAGCCACTGCTCCGGCCCATGCACCTCACCGCCGGCCGAGTCCGTCGCCTCGGCCTCGTCGAGCCCGACGTCCGCGAGCAACGGGGCAGCGTCCAGGTCGTCGAAGAACGTGTCCAGCAGGGCGTCGATCACGGCGAGGCGGGTGACCGCCGAGTGCCGCAGGACGTCGTACACCGGGTCGGCGAGGCCGCCGCGCGGCTGGTGCTCGGCGAACCAGCGCCGCACGGTCGCATCCCCGTGTGCGCTGGGTACACCGTCGGGGTGATCGGGCAGCGTCCACAGCCGGTCGCGGCACAGTGAGGCCACGGGGTAGTCGGGACGCGGCCGCTCGCCCCGCATGCCGTGCCGCCGCAGCAGCTCCGCCAGCGCCTCCTCGGTCCGCGTCCAGGGCAGCAGCCTGGGCTCACCGCGACGCGCGCGGCCCATGGCCCACAGCAGCGTGATGGGCTTGTACAGTGCGGGCCGGCCGGAGGCCCGGTTCACCGCGAGCCGGGTGATACGGCGGACGAGCTCATCGCGGCTGAGCGTGTCCTGCGGGAGGTCCGCCTGCTCGGGACCCACAGCCGGGCCGACGTGCTCCGGCTGGTCCTGGTGGCCGGGCTGGTCCGGCTGGTGGTCGTCCATCACCTCGAAGCCCAATCCCCGCAGGACACGCGCCACATGCTGGGCCCCGCCGGAGAACTCACGCGCCTTCAGCGGCCGTTGTCCGGGCAGGTGGCCGTGGGCGGCTCCGGCTATCGCCTTGGAGTCGTAGTGGCCGCCGTGGTGGACCAGCAGATAGCGGCGGGCGCGCTGGAAGCCGTAGCGCTTCAGGAATGCGTCGCGTCCGAGCCGGTCGTACTCCTCGATCGCCTTCTCCACCGCGGTCCGCGTGATGTCCGTCAGCGCCATGAAGGGCAATCTACGCAACGGCACTGACAGTCCGGCAGCGGTGACGCCCGCCGTCCCGGCCCGCGGTCGTGCACCACCTCCGCTCCGCCCGACGGTCGGGGCTGCAGCGGGGCGGCCGGCGCGTGTCGTGCGGCGTCAGCGGCGGCGCATGTCGGCTACGCGGGGGCGTTCCGGCTGGGGGGGCTGGTCCGTGAGGACGCCGGTGGGGCGGATGCCGGGGTGCTGGCCGCGGCGGGGGTTGGGGAGGGGGACGTCCCGGCGCTGGGGGCGTGCCGGGACCTGGTCACCCCCCGGGGCTCCGCTCGCCCCGGCCACGGCGATCTGCACCCCCTGGTCGGCGAGGGCCTGGAGTTCGGTCTGGGCGCGGTCGTCGTGGGCCGGCGGCTCGTCGGTGACGAGGCGGGTGATCACGTCGGTCGGGACCGTCTGGAACATGGTGTCGGTGCCGAGCTTGCTGTGGTCGGCGAGGACGACGACCTCGGCGGCGGCCTGGACGAGGGCCCGGTCGACGGACGCCGAGAGCATGTTGGACGTGGACAGCCCGCGTTCGGCGGTCAGGCCGCTGCCGGAGAGGAAGGCGCGCGAGACGCGCAGTCCCTGGAGGGACTGTTCGGCGCCGCTGCCGACCAGGGCGTAGTTGGAGCCTCTGAGCGTGCCGCCGGTCATGACGACCTCCACGCGGTTGGCGTGCGCCAGCGCCTGGGCGACCAGCAGGGAGTTGGTGACGACGGTCAGCCCGGGGATGCGGGCGAGCCGGCGCGCCAGTTCCTGGGTCGTGGTGCCGGCGCCGACCACGATGGCCTCGCCCTCCTCCACGAAGGTGGCGGCGAGGTCGGCGATGGCCGTCTTCTCGGCGGTCGCGACATGGGACTTCTGCGGGAAGCCGGACTCGCGGGTGAACCCGCCCGGCAGGACCGCACCGCCGTGCCTGCGGTCGAGGAGTCCTTCTGCCTCCAGTGCCCGCACGTCCCGCCGTACGGTCACTTCGGAGGTCTGGACGACGCGGGCGAGCTCACGGAGCGACACTGCCCCGTTGGCCCGCACCATTTCGAGGATCAGTTGGCGACGTTCTGCAGCGAACACGAAACTGACAGTAACGCGGCTGACCGTCTGGTTTCAGCAGTATGCGCCGAATAACGGAAGTTGTTCGCACGGGGCGGCGGGAAGTGGTATAGGAGCCTAGTCCCGCCGCCTATGCCGCACGCATGCTCGACAACTCCCTGTGACCAGCGGGGAGTCGCTTTCGGCCGGGCCGAGAGGGCCTAGCTCTCGCCGGCCGTCTTCCGCGTGTGCAGCTGCCGGGCGACCTCGGCGATCGAGCCCGACAGGGACGGGTACACGGTGAAGGCGTTCGCGATCTGCTCGACCGTCAGATTGTTGTCGACCGCGATCGAGATGGGGTGGATCAGTTCCGAGGCGCGCGGCGCCACGACCACACCGCCGACGACGATCCCGGTGCCCGGACGGCAGAAGATCTTGACGAAGCCGTCGCGGATGCCCTGCATCTTCGCGCGCGGGTTGCGCAGGAGGGGGAGCTTGACGACCCTCGCGTCGATCTTGCCCGCGTCCACGTCGGCCTGCGTGTAGCCGACGGTCGCGATCTCGGGGTCGGTGAAGACGTTCGAGGAGACCGTCTTGAGGTTCAGCGGGGCCACCGCGTCGCCGAGGAAGTGGTACATGGCGATACGGCCCTGCATGGCGGCCACGGACGCGAGCGCGAACACGCCGGTCACGTCACCGGCGGCGTACACGCCGGGGGCCGTGGTGCGGGAGACCTTGTCGGTCCAGATGTGCCCGGACTCGCGCAGCTTGACGCCGGCCTCCTCCAGGCCGAGGCCCGCGGAGTTCGGGATCGCGCCGACCGCCATCAGGCAGTGCGAGCCGGTGATCACCCGGCCGTCGGCGAGCGTGACCTCGACGCGGTCGCCGACCCGCTTGGCGGCGGCGGCACGCGAGCGCGCCATGACGTTCATGCCGCGGCGGCGGAAGACGTCCTCCAGGACGGCGGCGGCGTCCGGGTCCTCGCCGGGCAGCACGCGGTCGCGGGAGGAAACGAGGGTGACCCGGGAGCCGAGCGCCTGGTAGGCGCCGGCGAACTCGGCGCCGGTGACGCCGGAGCCGACCACGATGAGCTCCTCGGGCAGCTCGGTGAGGTCGTAGACCTGCGTCCAGTTCAGGATGCGCTCGCCGTCCGGCTGGGCGTCGGGCAGCTCGCGCGGGTGACCACCGGTGGCGATCAGCACGGCGTCGGCGGTGAGCGTCTCCTCGGTGCCGTCGGCGGCGGTGACGACGACCTTGCGGGAGCCGTCGAGGGCCTGCATGCCCTCCAGACGGCCGCGGCCGCGCAGGACCCGGGCGCCCGCGCGGGTGACGGAGGCGGTGATGTCGTGCGACTGGGCGAGCGCGAGGCGCTTCACACGGCGGTTGACCTTGCCGAGGTCCACGCCGACCACGCGGGCCGCCTGCTCCAGAGGCGGGGTGTCGTCGGCGACGATGATGCCCAGCTCCTCGTAGGAGGAGTCGAAGGTGGTCATCACCTCGGCCGTGGCGATCAGGGTCTTCGACGGTACGCAGTCGGTGAGCACCGACGCCCCGCCCAGACCGTCGCAGTCGACGACGGTCACCTCCGCACCGAGCTGGGCGGCCACCAGGGCCGCTTCGTATCCGCCGGGTCCGCCACCGATGATCACGATCCGAGTCACGTACCCCATTGTCCCGCACCCTTCAACGTGCTACCGCCTCGGGGGCCGTCCTGTTGCCGGAGTGACACCTGATGCGCTGCCGTACCCTTCGCTCCATGTCGCTCTACGCCGCGTACGCCGCCCATCTCGACGCGCGGCTGATGTCCCGCCGCGCCCCGCACTCCCCGCTGCGCGCCACGGGCTGGATGAACGGCTGGCGGCTGACCTTCGGCGGCGAGCAGCTGGGCTGGGAGGGCGCGCTGGCGACGATCGTGGAGGACCCGCTGTCGCAGGTCTTCGTCGCCCTGTACGACGTCGCCCCGATGGACGAGCCCTCCCTGGACCGCTGGGAGGGCGTCGGCCTGGACCTCTACCGCCGCGTCCGGGTCCGCGTCCACACCCTGGACGGCGAGGAGCGCGCCTGGACGTACGCCCTCAACGCCTACGAGGGCGGCCTGCCGTCGGCCCGCTACCTGGGCGAGATCGCCGACGCCGCGGAGTCGGCCGGCGCGCCCCACGACTATGTGATGGAGCTGCGGAAACGGCCCTGCTGAGCGCTCCGCGGATGACTGCGGCGCCGGGTGCCTCGCCGAGTGCGTCGCCGGGTGCGGGCGTGTCGTCGGGTGCGTCGCCGGGTGCGGGTGCGTCGCCGGGTGCGGGTGCGTCGCCGGGTGCGGGCGTGTCGTCGGGTGCGGGCGTGTCGTCGGGTGCGTCGCCGGGTGCGGGTGCGTCGTGGCCGGTCGGCGAGTCGGGACCGGGGGCTTGTCACAGCGGCTCGTCGGAAACGACAAGACAACGATCCCCATGCCGTCGGCTCTGACATCTACGCGCGTAGGCGAAGCTCGGCTACCCTCGACCCCGTGAACGCATCTCTTCTTCCGGACGACATCCAGGGCGACCCCTACGCCGCCGCCGACGCCGCCGCCGCGCGCCTGCGCGAACTGACCGGCGCCGAGACCCACGACGTCGCCCTCGTGATGGGCTCCGGCTGGGCGCCGGCCGTCGACGCCCTGGGCACTCCCGAGGCCGAGTTCCAGGTCACCGAGCTCCCCGGCTTCCCGCCCCCGGCGGTCGAGGGCCACGGCGGCAAGATCCGCTCGTACCGCATCGGCGCCAAGCGGGCCCTGGTCTTCCTCGGCCGTACGCACTACTACGAGGGCCGTGGCGTCGCCGCCGTCGCCCACGGAGTGCGTACCGCGGTGGCCGCCGGCGCGAAGACCGTCGTGCTGACCAACGGCTGCGGCGGCCTGCGCGAAGGCATGCGTCCCGGTCAGCCGGTGCTGATCAGCGACCACATCAACCTCACCGCCACCTCCCCGATCGTCGGCGCCAACTTCGTCGACCTGACCGACCTGTACTCGCCGCGGCTGCGCGCGCTGTGCAAGGAGGTCGACGCGACGCTGGAGGAGGGCGTGTACGCCCAGTTCCCCGGCCCGCACTACGAGACCCCGGCCGAGATCCGCATGGCCCGCGTCATCGGCGCGGACCTGGTCGGCATGTCGACCGTGCTCGAGGCCATCGCCGCGCGCGAGGCGGGCGCCGAGGTGCTCGGCATCTCCCTGGTCACCAACCTCGCCGCCGGCATGACGGGCGAGCCGCTGAACCACGAGGAGGTCCTGCAGGCCGGCCGCGACAGCGCCACCCGCATGGGCTCCCTGCTGGCGCAGGTGCTGGACCGCCTGTAAACACCCTTCAGCCATCGAGGACGAGAGGTTGACCCCCACCGTGCACGACGAAGTCATCGCCCGGGCCAAGGCGTGGCTGGCCGAGGACCCCGACGCGGACACCCGCGAGGAACTCTCCCGGCTGATCGACGCCGGCGACGTCAAGGAGCTGACCGCCCGCTTCTCCGGCACCCTGCAGTTCGGCACCGCCGGCCTGCGCGGTGAGCTGGGCGCCGGGCCGATGCGCATGAACCGCACGGTCGTCATCCGCGCGGCGGCGGGCCTGGCGTCGTACCTGAAGAAGAACGGCCAGGAGGGCGGCCTCGTCGTCGTCGGCTACGACGCCCGCCACAAGTCGGCCGACTTCGCCCGCGACACGGCGGCCGTGATGGTCGGCGCCGGCCTGCGCGCGGCGGTGCTGCCGCGGCCGCTGCCCACCCCGGTCCTCGCCTTCGCCATACGGCACCTCGGCGCGGTCGCGGGTGTGGAGGTCACCGCCAGCCACAACCCGCCCCGCGACAACGGCTACAAGGTGTACCTCGGCGACGGCTCCCAGATCGTGCCGCCCGCGGACGCCGGGATCGCCGCGGAGATCGCCGCGATCGGCAGCCTGACCACGGTGGACCGCCCGACGGAGGGCTGGGAGGTCCTGGACGACGCGGTCCTGGAGGCGTACCTCGCCCGTACGGACGCGGTCCTCGCCCCGGACTCGGCGCGCACCGCCCGCACGGTCTACACGGCCATGCACGGCGTCGGCCGGGACGTCCTGCTGGCCGCGTTCGCCCGCGCCGGCTTCCCCGAGCCGGTGCTGGTCGCCGAGCAGGCCGACCCGGACCCGGAGTTCCCGACCGTGGCCTTCCCCAACCCGGAGGAGCCGGGCGCGATGGACCTGGCGTTCGCCAAGGCCCGCGAGGTGGAGCCGGACCTGGTCGTCGCCAACGACCCCGACGCCGACCGCTGCGCGGTGGCCGTGCGGGACGGCGGGGACTGGCGGATGCTGCGCGGCGACGAGGTCGGCGCGCTGCTCGGCGCGCACCTCGTGCGGCGCGGTGCGCGCGGCACGTTCGCCGAGTCGATCGTCTCCTCCTCGCTGCTCGGCCGGATCGCCGAGAAGGCGGAGCTGCCGTTCGAGGAGACCCTCACCGGCTTCAAGTGGATCGCCCGCGTGGAGGGCTTGCGCTACGGCTACGAGGAGGCCCTCGGCTACTGCGTCGACCCCGACGGGGTGCGCGACAAGGACGGGATCACGGCCGCGCTGCTGATCACCGAACTGGCGTCGGAGCTGAAGGAGCAGGGGCGCACGCTGCTCGACCTGCTGGACGACCTGGCCGTGGAGCACGGCCTGCACGCGACGGACCAGCTGTCGGTCCGCGTCCAGGACCTCTCGCTCATCGCCGACGCCATGCGCCGCCTGCGCGAGCAGCCGCCGACGCGGCTGGCGGGGCTGCCGGTGGTGAACGCGGAGGATCTGACGCGGGGCACGGAGGCGCTGCCGCCGACGGACGGTCTGCGGTACACGCTTCAGGGTGCGCGGGTGATCGTGCGGCCCAGCGGCACGGAGCCGAAGCTGAAGTGCTACCTGGAGGTCGTGGTACCGGTCGAGGACCGTGCGGGTCTGCCTACGGCTCGGGGGCGGGCGACGGAGCTGCTGAACGCGCTGAAGGTCGACCTGTCGGCTGCGGCGGGTATCTGACCGGCACCGGTGTTCGCCGGGGCGCCCCTGCCCACGGGGGCGCCCCGGCGGCCGTTTGCGGGGGGGGTTTGCTGCGGGGTGCGGGCTCGTCGTGGTTGCGCCTGCGCCGGGCCTGCGGCGGCTGTGCGGGTGGGTGCGGTTTCGTCGCCGGGTGCGGGGTACCTGCGGCGGCTGTGCGGGTGGGTGCGGTTTCGTCGCCGGGTGCGGGTCCGTCGTGGCTTGTCGCGCAGTTCCCCGCGCCCCTGAATGCCTGCGGCGGCCCGCGCGGGTCCGGTGGGGGCTGATGTAGCGCGTCCCGTGGGTGGGTGAGTCGGGGCCGCGGTGGGGGGTGTCCGTCCTCGGTACGGCCTTACGTTTCTTCGGACGGCACCCGAAGGCAATGCCGTCCGCTGCGGGCGGACACCCCCCACCACGTCCCCTCCCCGCCGCCGGCGACTGCAGGCCGTCGCCGCTACCTGTCGCAGCTGCGGGCATCCGATCCGCCGTAGCTGCGGGCAGTCGTGCCGCTGGGGCGGCACGGGTGGGCGCAGCGGCACCCCGCACCGCCGGGCCGCGCACCCCACGGCGGTCACCCCGGCGCCGGGCGCCTCGCAACCCCCGGCACCGCACCCCACGGCGGTCACCGCACCCCAGGGCATGCGCACCGCAAGGCAGCGTGCCGCCAGGCGGGTGTCAGCCCAGGGCTGCCAGGATTGCCGTCAGGATCGCGCCGGCCAAGGCGGGGGCGATGATCTCGTAGGCCCAGCGGACCGTCACCTCGCCCTGGGCCGAGTCCGCCGTGCAACGGTCCTCGCGGAGTTGCTTCAGGTCGTCCATCGCCTTGTCCGTCTGCGCCCGCGGCGGCTCCCCCGACGCCCCACCCCGCTCCGGCGCACCGAGCAGTCCCCCGCGCTCCGCACCCCCGGCGGCAGCCGCCCGCGCCCGCTGCCGTGCCGCCCGCTTGCGGGCCCGCAGCGAGACCGGCAGGGCCCACAGCTGATACCGCGCGCCGGAGACGGTGACCACCTCGTTGGAGTAACCCGAGCGCAGGTCGCCCACGGTGCCCCAGGGCAGCACGATCACGCGGAGCGGATTGCGCACCCGCAGCCGGTCGTCGTTGACGAAGATCGCCGGGCGCAGCGTGTACGCCACCACCAGCGGGACGACCAGCAGCAGCCCGGCCAGCGCCAGCCAGGGCGTGCGGCCGTGCCCGACGACGATCGCGTCGATGCCGAGCCAGCCGGCGAGGGCCAGCAGCATCACGCCGGACGCGATGCCGGCCGACGACCGGTGGACGCGGTCCTGCACGGCGGGGTCCTGCGGCTGCGGCGCGGGTGACGGGTGTTCCGGGGTGGTCATGGCCCCGATTGTGCCCGACGCCCGCCGCGATCCCCCCCGCCGGTGTCCCCGACCGCCCGGCGCCCGCCACACAGGGCACGGTGCGCCCCGCCCCGCCCCGCCGAGGTGGCCCACGGCGGTACCTCACCGACTCCGGAAAGCCCCCGGGGCTATACATCCGCTACGCGCGTAGATATGCTCGTCTGGTGACCATGCCCACTACCGCACCCACAGCTCACGCACTCTCGGACGTCACCGCGTCCGACAGCACGCTGCGCCGCTTCCTGCACGGGCTGCCCGGCGTCGACGCGGTCGGCCTGGAGGCGCGCGCCGCGTCTCTCGGCACCCGTTCCATCAAGACCACCGCGAAGGCGTACGCCATCGACCTCGCCATCTCGATGGTCGACCTGACGACGCTGGAAGGCGCGGACACGCCGGGCAAGGTCCGGGCGCTCGGCGCCAAGGCGGTCCACCCCGACCCCACCGACCGGACGACCCCCGCGACCGCGGCCGTCTGCGTCTATCCCGACATGGTGGCCACCGCCAAGGAGGCCGTCGCCGGCTCCGGCGTGAAGGTCGCCTCCGTCGCCACCGCCTTCCCGGCCGGCCGCGCCGCCCTCGAGGTCAAACTCGCGGACGTGAAGGACGCCGTCGCCGCGGGCGCCGACGAGATCGACATGGTCATCGACCGTGGCGCGTTCCTCGCCGGCAAGTACCTGAAGGTGTACGACGAGATCACCGCCGTGAAGGAGGCCTGCGGGACCTCCGCCCGACTGAAGGTCATCTTCGAGACCGGCGAGCTGTCGACGTACGACAACATCCGCCGTGCCAGCTGGCTGGGCATGCTCGCCGGTGCCGACTTCATCAAGACCTCCACCGGCAAGGTCGCCGTCAACGCCACCCCGGCCAACACGCTGCTGATGCTGGAGGCCGTCCGCGACTTCCGGGCCCAGACCGGCGTGCAGGTCGGCGTGAAGCCCGCCGGCGGCATCCGGACCAGCAAGGACGCGATCAAGTTCCTGGTCCTGGTCAACGAGACCGCCGGGGAGGACTGGCTGGACAACCACTGGTTCCGCTTCGGCGCCTCCTCGCTGCTCAACGACCTGCTGATGCAGCGTCAGAAGCTGGCCACCGGCCGCTACTCCGGCCCCGACTACGTGACGGTGGACTGATCACCATGGCATCCGCATTCGAGTACGCACCGGCGCCCGAGTCCCGCTCGATCGTCGACATCGCCCCGTCCTACGGCCTGTTCATCGACGGCGAGTTCACGGAGGCGGCCGACGGCAAGGTCTTCAAGACCGTCAGCCCCAGCACGGAGGAGGTCCTCTCCGAGGTCGCCCGGGCGGGCGCCGAGGACGTCGACCGCGCGGTGCGGGCGGCCCGCAAGGCCTTCGGGAAGTGGTCGGCGCTGCCCGGCTCCGAGCGCGCCAAGTA
The DNA here is from genome assembly GCF_043082085.1 of Streptomyces sp. NPDC014801. Classification (NCBI taxonomy): domain Bacteria; kingdom Bacillati; phylum Actinomycetota; class Actinomycetes; order Kitasatosporales; family Streptomycetaceae; genus Streptomyces; species Streptomyces sp. NPDC014801. The sequence goes on from NZ_JBIBXG010000007.1 coordinate 10,437, forward strand.
CCTCTTCCGCATCGCCCGGATCATCCAGGAGCGCAGCCGCGAGCTGGCCGTCCTGGAGACCCTGGACAACGGCAAGCCGATCAAGGAGACCCGCGACGCGGACCTCCCGCTCGTCGCCGCGCACTTCTTCTACTACGCCGGCTGGGCCGACAAGCTCGACCACGCGGGCTTCGGCGCGAACCCGCGTCCCCTCGGCGTCGCCGGCCAGGTCATCCCGTGGAACTTCCCGCTGCTGATGCTGGCGTGGAAGATCGCCCCGGCGCTCGCCACCGGCAACACGGTCGTGCTGAAGCCGGCGGAGACCACCCCGCTGTCGGCCCTGTTCTTCGCGGACGTCTGCCGTCAGGCCGGCCTGCCCAAGGGCGTCGTCAACATCCTCCCGGGCTACGGCGACGCCGGCGCCGCGCTGGTCGCGCACCCCGACGTGAACAAGGTCGCCTTCACCGGCTCCACCGCCGTCGGCAAGGAGATCGCCCGCACGGTCGCCGGCTCGCACAAGAAGCTGACGCTGGAACTGGGCGGCAAGGGCGCCAACATCGTCTTCGACGACGCCCCGATCGACCAGGCCGTCGAGGGCATCGTCAACGGCATCTTCTTCAACCAGGGCCAGGTCTGCTGCGCCGGCAGCCGTCTGCTCGTGCAGGAGTCGATCCAGGACGAGCTGCTGGACTCCCTCAAGCGCCGCCTGTCCACGCTGCGCCTCGGCGACCCGCTGGACAAGAACACCGACATCGGCGCGATCAACTCCGAGGAGCAGCTGGCCCGGATCACCGCGCTCGCCGAGCAGGGCGAGGCGGAGGGCGCCGAGCGCTGGTCCCCGGCCTGCGAGATCCCCGAGAGCGGCTACTGGTTCGCTCCCACGCTGTTCACCAACGTCACCCAGGCGCACACCATCGCCCGCGACGAGATCTTCGGCCCGGTCCTGTCGGTCCTCACCTTCCGCACCCCGGACGAGGCGGTCGCCAAGGCGAACAACACGCCGTACGGCCTGTCGGCGGGCATCTGGACGGAGAAGGGCTCGCGCATCCTCGCCGTCGCGAACAAGCTCCGGGCCGGTGTCGTCTGGTCCAACACGTTCAACAAGTTCGACCCGACCTCGCCGTTCGGCGGTTACAAGGAGTCGGGCTTCGGCCGCGAGGGCGGCCGTCACGGCCTGGAGGCGTACCTCGATGTCTGACGATCAGCGGCTTTCCGTCTTCAAGACCTACAAGCTGTACGTGGGCGGCAAGTTCCCGCGTTCCGAGAGCGGCCGGGTGTACGAGGTGACGGACTCCAAGGGCAAGTGGCTGGCCAACGCTCCCCTGTCCTCCCGCAAGGACGCCCGGGACGCGGTGGTCGCCGCGCGCAAGGCGTTCGGTGGCTGGGCCGGCGCGACCGCCTACAACCGCGGCCAGGTGCTGTACCGGGTCGCGGAGATGCTGGAGGGCCGGCGGGACCAGTTCGTGCGCGAGGTCGCGGACGCGGAGGGCCTGTCGAAGTCGAAGGCGGCCGCGGTCGTGGACGCCACGATCGACCGCTGGGTCTGGTACGCGGGCTGGACCGACAAGATCGCCCAGGTGATCGGCGGCGCGAACCCGGTCGCCGGGCCGTACTTCAACCTCTCCTCCCCCGAGCCGACGGGCGTGGTCGCCGTCGTGGCCCCGCAGGAGTCGTCGTTCCTGGGCCTGGTCTCGGTGCTGGCGCCCGTGATCGCCACCGGCAACACCGCGGTGGTCGTCGCCTCCGAGAAGGCCCCGCTGCCCGCGCTCTCGCTCGCCGAGGTGCTGGCCACCTCCGACGTGCCGGGCGGCGTCGTCAACGTCCTGTCCGGCCGTACGGCGGAGATCGCGGCGCCCCTGGCCGCGCACCAGGACGTCAACGCGATCGACCTCGCGGGCGCCGACGAGGAGCTGGCGAAGGAGCTGGAGATCGCCGCGGCGGACAACCTCAAGCGCGTGCTGCGTCCACAGCCTGTGGATTATTTCGCGACGCCGGGCATCGACCGGATGACCGCGTTCCTGGAGACGAAGACGGTCTGGCACCCCACGGGCTCCCTGGGCGCCTCCGGTTCGTCCTACTGACCGCAGCCGCACGGCGCGTCCGCGAGGCCGCCGCGCCGGTGGCCCCCTGACCGCCACCCCCCACGCGTGAGCCGCGCCACCCCTCCGTCCGGGGGCGGCGCGGCTCTCGCACGTGGGTGCCGGGCGGGTCAGCCCAGCGGCCCGCCCTGCACCCCGCCGAGCAGGCCCGTCACCTGGCCGAGCACCGGGATGCTGCCGACCGACTGCGCCTGCGCGATCGGGGCGGTCAGCGCCTGGGTGGCCACCGGCTTGAAGTCGGCGACCTGGGTGCCGGCGCCGTTGTCCAGCGGGTCCACGCCGGTGCCGGCCAGCGGGTTGGGCTTGAGGCCGGAGACCGGTCCGGTGACATAGCCGACCGAGTTGGTCAGCGCCGTCAGCCCGGCCTTCGGGTCGACCTTGCCGAGGGAGGAGGCGTGGTGCGGCACCTCCAGGAGCGGGGCGCCCGGGTCCGTCGCCGGGGTGAGGACGTCCGCTGAGGCCGTCGCCGCGCCGGCCGCCATCGCCGCGCCCACGGTCGCGAGGGCGACCAGGGCACGCCGGCCGGTCGAGGTCTGGGAGAAGTCGTGTCGCGCCATCGCGGGTGCCACCTTCGCTTGCGTGATGCTGCTACGAGACGTAATCGGGTCGACGCGAAGCGTAGTTGAGGTGTGACGCGCACTCCAAAGCCGACCCGCGGGGTCGGCAGCGGGCCCACCATGCGTCAAACTGGTGTTCCGTGAGCCTTCATCCCCCCTCCCCCGCCCGTGTCGTGCTGCTGTGCGGCCCCTCGGGCTCGGGCAAGTCCCTTGTCGCGGCCCGCTCCGGGCTGCCGGTCCTGCGCCTGGACGACTTCTACAAGGAGGCCGACGACCCGACGCTGCCGCTGGTGGAGGGAAGCGCGGACATCGACTGGGACCACCCGCAGTCGTGGGACGCGGAGGTCGCCGTCGCCGCCATCGCCGAGCTGTGCGCGACCGGTTCGACCCGGGTGCCGGTGTACGACATCGCGCTGAGCGCCCGCACGGGCGAGGAGACGCTGAGCATCGGCCGTACCCCGCTGTTCATCGCGGAGGGCATCTTCGCCGCCGAGATCGTCGAGCGCTGCCGTGAGTCGGGGGTGCTGGCGGACGCGCTGTGCCTGAGCCGCGGCGCGGTCACCACCTTCCGCCGTCGCTTCCTGCGGGATCTGAAGGAGGGCCGCAAGTCGGTGCCGTTCCTGCTGCGGCGCGGCTGGCGGCTGATGCGCGCCGAGCGGTCGATCATCGCCCGCCAGACGGCGCTGGGCGCCCACCGCTGCGACCTCGACGAGGCCCTCGGCCGGCTCGCGGCAGCGGCGGCGGGCCGGCAGGTACGGGCCCGCTCGGCGGCGTAGGCGTCGTCGCCGTATCCCCGCACGGCCGCAGGCACGAGAAAGCGGGACTGGACGGACCCCCCGGCCCTCCAGTCCCGCTCCTGTTTCCCCCGCGGCCCCCGTGGATCCCCCGATCCCCGGTGGCCCCCCGGGGATCCCCCGATCCCCGGTTGTTCCCCCGTGTCCCCCACGTCCCCCGTGGAGTTCCCCCGTGGGTCCCCCCGGACCGTGCCACCCCCGTGGCTCCCCCGGCCCCCGGTTTCCCCGGTCTTCCCTGTTCCCCCGTTTCCTGATTCCCCCGTGACCTCAGGCGACGAGCTCGCCGAAGGCGTCCTCCTGGTCACGGCCGAAGCTGAGGACCTCGTCCTCGCGCAGCCGGCGGAGCGACCGCCAGATGCTCGACTTCACCGTGCCGACACTGATGTCGAGGATCTCCGCGATCTCCGGGTCCGTGCGGCCCTCGTAGTAGCGCAGGACCAGCATGGTGCGCTGGAGTTCCGGCAGCCGGGCCAGCGCCTGCCACAGGACCGCGCGCAGCTCGGTGCCGCGCATCGCGTCCGTGTCGCCGGGCGTCTCCGGCAGCTCCTCGGTCGGGTACTCGTTCAGCTTGCGGCGGCGCCACGCGCTGATGTGCAGGTTGGTCATGGTGCGGCGCAGGTATCCGCCGACCGCGGCCTTGTCGGTGATCCGGTCCCACGCCCGGTAGGTCGAGAACAGCGCGCTCTGCAGCAGGTCCTCGGCCTCGAAGCGGTCGCCGGTGAGGTGGTAGGCGGTGGCGTACAGGGAGGCGCGGCGCTCCTGGACGTAGGCGGTGAATTCCGCTTCCGTCAGGGACTTCCGCTCCCCCGGGTCCTCCCCGTACGCGCTTCCCCCGTGCGTTTCCCCCGTGAGACCGTCAACCACCGTCATGATCGCGGTGTGCTGACGCCCGGCGCCGCGAGCGCACCCCCGCCCGCTCACGGCACCGGACTTCTCGTGACCCCGGTGCACGTCGTGCAGACGCGTGACCACTGCGCTGGTGCTGGTGCTGTGCAGCGTGTTCATCTCGCGCCCCCCGTCGTGGACTTTCCGGTCTTCTCACTGGCTCGGACGGTGGTGCCCTGCCCGATGCCGAAAAGCTTGCCGCGGCACTTTCATCGCCGTGTCCGCCGACTGTCACAGACGTGTCACAGGGGTACGGCCGCCCCGCGTCGAAGATCGTGCACGGCTCCGGGTGACGCTCTCGCCGGTTCTGCACAACCCACAGGTGAACAAGGCCCGCTCCATGGGCCAGAATGAGCCCGTGCCTTCCCTGTTGCTGATCGAGGACGACGACGCCATCCGCACGGCCCTGGAGCTCTCACTGACGCGCCAGGGTCACCGGGTGGCGACCGCTGCCAGCGGTGAGGACGGTCTGAAGCTGCTGCGCGAGCAGCGGCCGGATCTGATCGTGCTGGACGTGATGCTGCCCGGCATCGACGGTTTCGAGGTGTGCCGGCGCATCCGGCGCACCGACCAGCTGCCGATCATCCTGCTGACCGCGCGCAGCGACGACATCGACGTCGTGGTCGGCCTGGAGTCCGGCGCGGACGACTATGTCGTCAAGCCCGTGCAGGGCCGCGTCCTCGACGCCCGGATCCGGGCCGTGCTGCGCCGCGGGGAGCGGGAGTCGACGGACTCGGCGACCTTCGGCAGCCTGGTCATCGACCGCTCGGCGATGACGGTGACGAAGAACGGGCAGGACCTGCAGCTGACGCCGACCGAGCTGCGGCTGCTGCTGGAGCTGAGCCGGCGGCCGGGGCAGGCGCTGTCGCGGCAGCAGCTGCTGCGGCTGGTGTGGGAGCACGACTACCTCGGCGACTCCCGGCTGGTGGACGCGTGCGTGCAGCGGCTGCGCGCCAAGGTCGAGGACGTCCCGTCGTCCCCGACGCTCATCCGTACCGTGCGTGGTGTCGGCTACCGCCTGGATCCGCCTCAGTGAGCGATCAGCACGAGGAGTCCCGCGGCACGGAGCCCGCGGATCGCAAGGGAGTGTTCTCGCGGCTGCGCTTCACCAGCCTGCGGCTGCGGCTGGTGGTGGTGTTCGGGCTGGTCGCGCTGACCGCCGCGGTGTCGGCGTCGGGGATCGCGTACTGGCTGAACCGGGAGGCCGTCCTCACCCGCGCCCAGGACGCCGTACTGCGCGACTTCCAGCAGGAGATGCAGAACCGGGCGGGCGCGCTGCCGGAGCACCCGAGCCAGGACGAGCTGCAGCACACCGCCGGGCAGATGGCGAACAGCAGTCAGCGCTTCACCGTGCTGCTGGTCGCGACGGACGCGAGCGGCAAGACGGTGTACGGCAACTCCGGCGGCCTGAACGGCTTCTCGCTGGAGGAGGTGCCGCGGTCGCTGCGTACGGCGGTGGACCGCGAGCAGAAGGTGACGGCCGCGAACAAGTCGCCGTACCACCTGTACTGGCAGCGGGTCGTCGAGGACGGCAAGCCGTATCTGGTGGCCGGGACGCGGGTGATCGGCGGCGGGCCGACCGGGTACATGCTCAAGTCGCTGGAGCCGGAGGCGAAGGACCTCAACTCGCTGGCCTGGTCGCTGGGGATCGCGACCGGCCTGGCGCTGATCGGCGCGGCCCTGCTCGCGCAGGCCGCCGCGACGACCGTGCTGAAGCCGGTGCAGCGGCTCGGGGTGGCCGCGCGGCGCCTGGGCGAGGGCAAGCTGGACACGCGGCTGCGGGTGTCCGGCACCGACGAACTGGCCGATCTGTCGCGGACGTTCAACAACGCGGCGCAGGCCCTGGAGAAGCGGGTCGCGGACATGGCGGCGCGCGACGAGGCATCCCGGCGGTTCGTGGCGGACATGTCGCACGAACTGCGCACCCCGCTGACGGCGATCACCGCGGTGACCGAGGTGCTGGAGGAGGAGCTGGAGGCCGGGGGCATCGACCCGATGATCGACCCGGCGGTACGGCTGGTGGTCTCCGAGACGCGTCGGCTCAACGACCTCGTCGAGAACCTGATGGAGGTCACCCGCTTCGACGCCGGTACGGCACGGCTGGTGCTGGACGACGTCGACATCGCCGACCAGATCACCGCCTGCATCGACGCGCGGGCCTGGCTGGACGCCGTCGACCTGGACGCCGAGCGCGGCATCCACGCGCGGCTCGACCCGCGCCGGCTGGACGTGATCCTGGCGAACCTGATCGGCAACGCGCTCAAGCACGGCGGATCGCCGGTCCGGGTGTCGGTGCGGGAGACCGACAGCGAGATCGTCCTCCAGGTGCGCGACCACGGGCCCGGCATCCCCGAGGAGGTCCTGCCGCACGTCTTCGACCGCTTCTACAAGGCCAGCGCCTCGCGGCCGCGGTCGGAGGGCAGCGGGCTGGGGCTGTCCATCGCGCAGGAGAACGCGCACATCCACGGCGGTCAGATCACCGCGGCGAACTCCCCCGAGGGCGGCGCGGTGTTCACCCTGCGGCTGCCGCGGGACGCGTCGGAACTGGCCCGGCAGGAGGAACAGGGCCGGGAGACCAACCGGGAGAAGGAGGGCGACGGCTGATGAGGGCCGCGCGACGCCTGCTGGCCCTGCCCCTGCTCGCCGTGCTGGCGGCGGGGTGCGGGATCCGGGCGACCGAGGTGCCGACGGACTTCGGCGCGGCGCCCTCACGGGTGCGCTGCTCGCTGTCCGAGCCGGAACTGTCCACGCAGACCTCGCGGGGCGTGCCGGTGCAGGTGTTCCTGCTGTGCGGGTCCTCGCTGGTCGCGGTGGACCGGGTGGTGCGGGTGCCGGAGGGCGCGGCCGACTCCAAGCGGCGGGTGCTGGTGGCGCAGGGGCTGCTCGACCAGCTCGCCGAGACGCCGTCGGCGGCGGAGCGGGAGGCCGGGTACTCCACCGACGTGCGGGGCGGCATGACCGTCTCCGGGCCCGGGGCGCACGACCCCGAGGACGCGTTGCGGCTGAGCACCGCGCCGAGCGCCCTCACGTCGTACGCCCTCGCGCAGATCGTGTGCACCTTCTCCGACTCGGCGGCGGCCGAGGGCGACGGCTCGGTCATCCTCGGCGGCCCCTCGGGCGAGCCGCTGCGCCGCTACGCCTGCACCAACGCGGTCCGCACCCGCCCCGGCACGAAGGAACCCCCGTCGACGGAGGTCACGGGCACCTGACCGACACCGACGCCCCCGCCGCAGCCGTGCCGCTGGGGGCGGCGCCCACCCCGCGTAGCTGCGGGCAGTCGTGCCGCTGCGGGCGGCGCCCACCCCGCGTAGCCGCGGGCAGTCGTGCCGCTGCGGGCGGCGCCCACCCCGCGTAGCTGCGGGCAGTCGTGCCGCTGGGGCGGCACGGGTGGGCGCAGCGGCACCCCGTCACGCCGGGCTGCGCGACCCCGGCGGTGACGGCAACGCCGGGTGCGCAGTGCGCCGGTTGCCTGGTGACCCGGGGTCGTCGTGAATGCCGTGGGGATCGCAGCCCGGCGGTGCGGGGTGCCGCCCGCGCCCACCCGTGCCGCCCCAGGCGGCACGCATGCCCGCGGGTGAGGCTGACGGACGAACGCCCCGGGCCCGCCGACCCGCGTCCCGCGGGTGGGGCGGACGAACGCTCCGCTTGCCGCCCGGCGGCGCGCGGCCGCGGACAGCGCGGACGCACGGCCCCGGTCGGCTGGTGGTCTGCCGGGTGTGGGCGACGCCTCAGTAGGCCGCGGTGGGGTGCGGAACCGATCCTGCCGTGGGGTGCGTCTTGGGGGGCGTGCAGCGTCAAGGCTCCATCGGCGGCAGCGCCGCGTCTCGCGTCCGGGTGGCAGGAGGTCTCCTCCTCGTCGCACACCTCGCGTTCGTCGCCTGGTTCACGCTGCGGCCGCTGGACGTCCCCTGGGTGATGCCGGCGAACCTGCGCCCGTTCGCCGGGATCCGTTACGACCTCACGCTGGGCCCCGCCGTGGCGGCACGCCGTATCGGCACCGGCCTGGCGCTGTTCGCGCCGCTCGGCGTCCTGCTGCCGCTGGCGCACGGCCGGCTCGACGCCTCCCCGCTCGGTTCCCTGCTGCGCACGACGGCCGCGGCGGCCCTGCTCTCGCTCGGCGTCGAGCTGCTGCAGACGGGCGTGCCGGGGCAGGTCACGGACGTGGACGCGCTGCTGCTGAACACCACCGGCGTGGCGCTGGCGCACCTGCTGGTCGTCCCCGCCGGCCGCGCCTGGCTGCGGCGCAGGTCGCGGATTGCGCTCCTGCCCGCGCAGGAGCCGGGTCAGGGTCGTACCCCGACGATTCCCAGGGTCGGGATCGCCCCGTGGAGCGACGTTGCGCCCCCTTCGTCCCCGTAGCGTGGAGGTCAGTCGAGGCAGCCGCTCGGGCGGCCTTACGACCACCGCTCGCGAAGGAGCCGACCATGACCGCCCTGACCCGCCCCACCGATGGCCGTGTGATCGCCGGCGTGTGCGCCGGACTGGCCCGGCGCTTCGGGACCTCCGCGACCACGATGCGGGTGATCTTCCTGCTGTCGTGTCTGCTGCCGGGGCCGCAGTTCCTGCTGTACATCGCGCTGTGGATCCTGCTCCCGGCGGAGGACAAGGCCCGCACCGCCTGGTGAACCGACCGGCCCGTGGGCCACGGACACGACGGCGGGGCGCACCCCTGGGCAGGGGTGCGCCCCGTCGCGCGTGTCAGGCGTCTCGCGGGTGCCGCGAGGTCAGCCCAGCGGGATCCCGTTCAGGCCGCTGGAGCCGAGGCCCTGCACCGGCAGTCCGCCGAGCAGCCCGGTGATGGGCTTCGCGGGCCCGTCGGCGAGCACCTTGCCGATGGCCGGCTGCGCGGCGGCCAGGCCCGCACCGGCCGCGCCCTGGCCCTGGCCCAGCGCCTGGCCGGCGCCCGGCAGCGCCGAGGCGACGTTCTGCGCCGGCAGCGTCGAGGTCACCCCGCCCAGCGCCTGGGTGGCGTCCGGGAGGGCGGGGGCGGCGTTCGCGGCGCCGGCGCCCGCGGCGGCGAAGGCGGCACCGAGGGCGGCGACACCGAGGGTCTTGGCAGCAGACTGCTTCATGAAAATGCGTCCTCGAATGGAGACGGGGATTGAGCGGTCCACGACCGTAAACACGGGGCGCCACCGGCCGCAAACATCGAAATGCGGACGGATTGTGAACGCCCGTCCGCATTTCCGTGCCGGTCCCGCCCGGCCTCAGTCCTCCGAGGACACAGAACCGCTGGTCGAGGCGGTCTGCTGAAACAGCCATTCGGATTTCAGTTCTGCATATCCGGGCTTGATCACGTCATTGATCATGGCCAGTCGTTCATCGAAAGGAATGAACGCTGATTTCATCGCATTGACGGAGAACCACTGCAGGTCGTCGAGCGTGTAACCGAACGCCTCGACCAGGTGCTCGAACTCCCGGCTCATGCTCGTGTGCGACATCAGGCGGTTGTCCGTGTTGACGGTCGCCCGGAAGTGGAGCCGCCGCAGCAGCCCGATGGGGTGTTCGGCGTACGAGGACGCGGCCCCCGTCTGGAGGTTGGAACTGGGGCACAGCTCCAGCGGGATGCGCTTGTCGCGGACGTAGGAGGCGAGCCGGCCGAGCGTGACCGTGCCGTCCTGCGCCACCTGGATGTCGTCGATGATCCGCACCCCGTGCCCGAGCCGGTCCGCGCCGCACCACTGCAACGCCTGCCAGATGGACGGCAGTCCGAACGCCTCGCCGGCGTGGATGGTGAAGTGGTTGTTCTCCCGCTTGAGGTACTCGAAGGCGTCCAGGTGCCGGGTGGGCGGGTAACCGGCCTCCGCACCCGCGATGTCGAAGCCGACGACACCCGAGTCCCGGTAGCGGTTGGCGAGTTCGGCGATCTCCAGGGCGCGCGCCGCGTGCCGCATCGCCGTGAGCAGGGCGCCGACGCGGATGCGCCGGCCGTTCTCGCGGGCGAGGCGCTCGCCTTCCCGGAAGCCCTCGTTGACGGCCTCGACGACCTCCTCCAGCGTCAGCCCGCCCTCCAGGTGCTGCTCGGGGGCGTAGCGCACCTCGGCGTAGACGACGCCGTCCTCGGCGAGGTCCTCGGCGCACTCGCGGGCGACCCGCACCAGGGCCTCGCGGGTCTGCATCACGCCGACGGTGTGCGAGAAGGTCTCCAGGTAGCGCTCCAGCGAGCCGGAGTCGGCCGCCTCGCGGAACCACAGGCCGAGCTTGCCGGGATCGGTCTCCGGGAGCTGGGAGTAGCCGCTTTCCCGGGCGAGTTCGACGACGGTGGCCGGACGCAGACCGCCGTCGAGATGGTCGTGCAGCAGAACCTTGGGCGCCCGGCGGATCTGGTCCGGCGTCGGAATGCTGCCCTTTTGGATGGTCTGGCTCGTCATTTCCGCACTCTACCTCCTACGCGCGTAGACGGCCTGGTGTACATCGCCGCCGATATGTAACGGTGACCGCACGGACGGGTGGCGTACACCCTCGCTTCTGACACTGTTCTGTCATGGGACAGCAAGCGACGCCGGTCCGCACGGCCCGGCTGGGGCGGGCACTTGGTCCGGAACCGACGGCGGTGAGCGGCGTGGTCCTGCTGCTCCCCGGCGGTGACGAGGTCTCCTCCCGCAAGCCCTCGCCGACGCTGGCGGCGGCCTCCGTGCGGGCGTTGGGGCGCACCCTGGCGCGCACGGGCCGCGGTGAGGGGCTGGCCGTGCACGTGGTGCACTACCGCTACCGCGGCTGGAACGGCAGCGACGCCCATCCCGCCCAGGACGCCGCCTGGGCCGCGGAGGAGGCCGTACGGCGCTACGGCGACGTCCCCGTCTGCCTCACCGGTGTCGGCATGGGCGGGCGGGCCGCGCTGCGGGCCGCCGGCCACGAGGCGGTGAACTCGGTGCTGGCGCTGGCGCCTTGCCTGCCCGAGGACGACGTGGCGGCGCCACCCGAACCGGTGAAACAGCTCGCCGGCCGCCGGGTGCTGATCGTGCACGGCACCAACGACCAGCGCACGGACCCGGAGTTGTCGTTCCGGCTGGCGGCGCGGGCGAAGAAGTCGAACCGGGAGGTGTGCCGGTTCGAGGTGCACGGGGACGGGCACGGGCTGCGGGCCTACCGGGACGAGGTGCTGGCGCTGGCCTCGGACTTCGTGATGGGCGCGGTGTTCGGGTGGGCGTTCTCGCGGCCGGTGCGCGACGCGCTGGAGGCTCCGCCGCCGCTCGGGCTGCGCATGCCGCTGGCCTCCGGGTTCGGGCGGACGTTACGGCGGTAGGGCGGTGGCGGTGCGGGCCGTTACGGCGGTAGGGCGGTGGCGGTGCGGGCCGCGGTGGTGGCGCCCCGGCGTGCCTTCAGGGCAGGAGACTTCCCCTCCGCGACAGCAGGAACTTCTTGAACGCGGCCACCGGCGGCGTGTCCGGGTGGCCGTTGAGCCAGGCGACGCCGATCTCCCGGGCCGCCCTCGGCGCGGTGACCGTCAGTTCCACCACTCCCGGGCGGGGGACGGCCGGCGGGGGCAGGAGCGCCACGCCCAGGCCCGCCGCCACCAGGCCCCGCAGGGTCTCCGCCTCCTCGCCCTCGAAGGCGACCTTCGGGGTGAAGCCGGCCTCGCGGCACAGGTCGTCGGTGATGCGGCGCAGGCCGTAGCCGGGCTCCAGGGTCACGAAGGCCTCGTCGGCGGCCTCGGCGAGGCGGATGCGGCGCCGCGAGGCCAGGCGGTGGTCGGCCGGGACGACCAGGCGCAGCTTCTGCTCGTCGAGGCGGCGGGCGACCAGATCGGGGGCGTCGGGGACGGGTGAGGTCAGGCAGAGGTCGAGGTCGCCGGCGCGCAGGCGTTCCAGCATGGCCTCGCCGTAGTTCTGGACGAGGCTGAAGCGGACGCCGGGATGGTCGGCGCGGAAGGCGTGGATGAGGCCGGGCACGGTCTCGGCGCCCATGGTGTGCAGGAAGCCGAAGGCGACCTTGCCGGTGGCCGGGTCGGCGTCGGCGCGGACCTCCTCGGCGGCGCGGCGGATCTCGGCGAGGGCGCGGTCGGCGGAGGTGAGGAAGGTGCGGCCGGCCGGGGTGAGGGAGACGGTGCGGCCGTGGCGGGCGAACAGCTGCACCCCGAGGTCCTCCTCCAGGCGGGCCATCGCGCGGGAGAGGGTGGACTGGGGGACGTTCAGCTCGTGGGAGGCGCGGGTGACGTGCTCGGTGCGGGCGACCGCGGCGAAGTACGCCAGGCGGGGCGCAAGCGTCAGCGCCATGTCTTCTGTGTCACCGGACGGTGACAGTCGGGGCTGTGACCTCTGCTGATGCGGCATGGGAACGATTATGGCGATTCCATGCATTGGACGGATGAGTGGCGGCCTCCTTACGGTCGTGGCATGACTCCCGCCAGTACCGGGGCGTCCACCACCGTGGGCGCCGCTGCTCGTGTCCCTGCTCCCTCCCCGGCCTCCGACTCCCGCATGGTCCCGGGCGGCCCGGGTTACCGCCGGATGAGCCTCGCCCTCTTCCTCGCGGGTGTGGCGACCTTCGCGCTGCTGTACTCCACGCAGGCCCTGCTGCCGCTGATCTCCGGGGACTTCGGGGTCGCGGCGAGCGAGGCGAGCTGGACGGTGGCGGCGGCGACCGGCGGTCTGGCGCTGTTCGTGCTGCCGATGAGCGCCCTGTCGGAGCGCTACGGCCGCCGTACGGTGATGACCGGTTCGCTGGCGGTGGCGGTGACCGTGGGGCTGCTGGTGCCGTTCGCCCCCTCGCTCGGGGTGCTGGTGGTGCTGCGGGCGCTGCAGGGCGCGGCGCTGGCCGGGCTGCCGGCCTCGGCGCAGGCGTATCTCGCGGAGGAGGTCTCGCCGCGGGCGCTGGTCACCGCGATCGGGCTGTTCGTGGCGGGCAACAGCGTCGGCGGGATGAGCGGCCGGGTGATCACCGGCTGGGTCGCGCAGGAGTGGGGCTGGCGGGTCGCGGTGGCCGTGGTCGGGGTGATCGCGGTGGCGTGCGCGGTCGCGTTCCGGCTGCTGCTGCCGGCGCCGCGGCACTTCACGCCGGGGTCGCTCAGGCCGCGGGTGCTGGCCCGCACGGTCCGCGACCATCTGGCGAACCCGCTGCTGCGGCGGCTGTACGCGATCGGCGCGCTGTTCATGACGGTCTTCGGCGGGGTGTACACGGTGATCGGGTACCGGCTGACCGGGGCGCCGTTCTCGCTGCCGCAGGGCATCGTCGGGTCGATCTTCCTGGTGTACCTGGTGGGGACGGTGTCGGCGTCGACGGCGGGCCGGCTGGTCGGGCGGCTGGGCCGGCGCGGAGCGCTGTACCTGGCGGGCGGCACGACGGCGGCGGGGCTGCTGCTGTCGCTGATCGGCTCGCTGCCGCTGGTGCTGCTGGGTCTGGTGCTGATCACGGCGGGCTTCTTCGCGGGGCACGCGGTGGCGTCCTCGGCGGTCAGCAAGACGGCCGCGCACGGGCGGGCGCAGGCGTCGGCGCTGTACCAGTCGGCGTACTACATCGGCTCCAGCGTCGGCAGCACGGTCGGCGCGCTGGCCTTCCACTCGGGCGGCTGGGCCGGGACGGTGGGCGTGGGCCTGCTGGCGGTGCTCGGCGTCGTGGCGATCACCCTGCTCGGCACCCGGGCGGCCCGGGTGGCCGCGCGCCGGGAGCCGGTGCCGGCGCACTGATCGCCCCCGCCTCCTGACCTGCCTTTTCGTCCACTCCGGAGGCCGTTGTCAGTGGGCTGCGGTAGCTTCCGAAGTGTCCGGTCGCGACGATGCGGCCGGGCATCGACACGGCCACAGGGGTGGGTGGACGATGGGTGACGGTACGGCGACGGCGGATCTGGACGTCAGGCTGGAGAAGCACCGGGTCGAGCTGACGGGGTACTGCTACCGCATGCTCGGCTCCTCCTTCGAGGCCGAGGACGCGGTGCAGGACACGATGGTCCGCGCCTGGCGCAGCTACGACAAGTTCGAGGGCCGTTCCTCGCTGCGCTCGTGGCTGTACCGCATCGCGACCAACGTCTGCCTGGACATGCTGACGGCGGGCAACAAGCGGGCGCGGCCGATGGATCTGACGGAGTCGACGCCGCTGGCGCGGGCGGCGCTGTCGCCGCGGCCGGAGAACACGTGGCTGGAGCCGATGCCGGACGCCCGGGTGCTGCCGGTGGTCGAGGACCCGGCGGAGGCCGCGGTGGCGAAGGAGTCGGTGCGGCTGGCGTTCATGGCGGCGCTGCAGAAGCTGCCGCCGAAGCAGCGCGCGGTGCTGATCCTGCGCGAGGTGCTGGCCTGGAAGGCGAGCGAGGTCGCGGAGCTGCTGGAGACGTCGGTGGCGTCGGTGAACAGCGCGCTGCAGCGGGCCCGCGCGACGCTCGCCGAGCAGCCCGAGCGGGGCGCCGACGCGGCCGTGTCGGACCCGCTGGACGAGGAGCAGCGCAAGCTCCTGGAGCGGTATGTGCAGGCCTTCGAGGGCTACGACATGGCCGCGCTCACGGCGTTGCTGCACGAGGACGCGATCATGACGATGCCGCCGTTCGACCTGTGGCTGACCGGCCCGGCGGACATCACCGGCTTCATGACCACGCTCGGCGCGTCCTGCGCGGACTCGCGTCTGGTGCCCGTGCAGGTCAACGGCCTGCCGGGGTTCGCGCACTACAAGCCGGACCCGGAGAAGACGGGCGGGTTCACCGCGTGGGCGGTGCAGGCGCTGGAGATCTCAGACGGCCGGATCACCGGGTTCCACTGCTTCCTGGACGTGCAGCGCTGGTTCCCGCTGTTCGACCTGCCCCTCCAGCTCGAACCGGAGGCCGGTCAGGTCCAGCAGGGCGGCTAGCCCGGGGTCGGGATCGCGCAGGCGTATCCGCCCGCCGACGCGGCGGGCGGTCAGCTGGAGCCGGGCGAGCAGGTCCACGGCGGCGAGACCGGGCGGGCCGAGGCCGCCCACGTCGCAGACGACGACGCCGGTCCGGGTCCCCTCCAGCAGCGCCCGCACGTCGTCGCACAGCCCCGCCACCTCCTCCCGGGTGACGGGGCCGGCCAGCGCGAGTACGGGCGGTGTCATGGCGTCCACGTGCGGTAGACCGCGCGGACGGACGGAACTCATCGCGGCGGGCGGGGCCGCCGACGAGGATCACATTGACCGCGCTCCGCCAAGCCGCGCAGGGTGGGCGCCATGCCCTGCGAACCAGCACCCGCGCTGACACCCGACGGCCTTCCGCGCTCCGAGGGGGCCCCGTGCAAGGGGTGCTGAGCGGGTTCGCGGTCATCGCGGTCGTCATCGGGGTCGGATACGTGCTCGGCAGGCTCGGCTCCCTGGGCGAGCAGGGCCGGGACGTGCTGACCGCGCTCGCCTTCCACGTGGCGACGCCCGCGCTGCTGTTCAGCACGCTGGCTCGGGCCGACCTGTCGGTGATCTTCTCCAGCCGGCTGCTGGTGACGGCGCTGAGCACGGCGGCCGTGGTCGGCGTCTTCGTCGCGGTCGGCGTGGGGCGCCGGTGGGGCGTGGGCCGCACCACGATCGGCGCGCTGTGCGCCGGTTACGTCAACTCCGGCAACCTCGGCATCCCCATCGCCGTGTACGTCCTCGGGGACGCCTCCCTCGTGGCGCCGGTGATGCTCTTCCAGCTGATCCTGGTCACCCCGGCCGCCCTGGCGGTGCTGGACCTGTCGGGGCGGGGCGAGAAGGGCCCGCTGTGGCAGCGGTTGCTCACGCCGCTGCGCAACCCGGTCGCGGTGGGCTCGCTGGCCGGGGTCCTGGTGTCGGCGTCGGGCCTCACCGTGCCCGGACCGGTCATGGACCCGATCCAGCTGATCGGCAACATGTCGGTGCCGGCGTCCCTGCTGGCCTTCGGCATCTCCCTGTACGGCAGCGCGGCACCGGGGCGGGGGCGGGACCGCCATCCGGTCCTGCTGTCGGTGTCCCTGAAGTCGGTGGGCCAGCCGCTGATCGCCTGGCTCCTGGCGCGGGGCGTCTTCGGCCTGCACGGCGCGCCCCTGCTGGACGTGGTGGTGACCTCGGCCCTCCCGGCCGCGCAGAACCTCTTCACCTACGCCAGCCGCTACCGCGTCGCCGAGTCCCTGGCCCGCGAGTCGATCCTGCTGTCGACGGTGGCGTCGGTACCGGTACTGGTGGCGGTGGCGGCGGTGCTGGGGTGAGGGTCAGTCGACCGGAAACTCGCTGGTGTCGAGGTCGAGGTCGAAGGGCTTCGGCAGGGAGATCGTGACGCCGAACTTGCCGGCGCGCAAGACGCGGTAGACGTCACCGTGCGGTTCGCCGTACAGCGTGATCGTTGGTCCACCGGGAGCCCAGTGGTCGATGAGGAGGTAGAGAGGAACACCGGCCTGCGCATAACCCGCAGCTTTCTTGATCCGGTCATTGCTCGCGTTCGACTTCGACGTGATCTCCACAACGAGCTCGGCCGCAGCTGCCGCGATGTAGTGACTCTTCTGCGCGCGCAGTACTTCCCTCGGCGCGACGGCGATGTCCGGGATGTACAGCCCGTCACGGGACGGGACTGCCGTACCCAGTGTCTGGTAAATGCCCCAACTCTTGGGGATCACTTCGTACAGACTGCGCTGAACGAGGTCAGCGATGTCGTTGTGGTCATTCGACGGCGGTGGTGCCACGGTGACGATCCCCTCGATGATCTCCACCTTGCAGCCCTCCGGTGCGTCCGTCTCCTCCCAGATACGGACGAGGCCGTCCCACTCGCGGCCGCCGGCCGTCGAGTGGTCGACGGTGAGTGCGCTCATGGCGGTTCTCCAATCGGTGCGGCACCGATCCCAGCATGCCGAACGGGACCGGTGGCGGTCCACCGATCCCGTTCACCCGAAAGTAGAAACCCCCTGATCAGGCGATACGTTCCAGCACCACCGGCGACGCGGTGAAGGACGTGCCGGGGGCCGCGACGTCGTAGGAGCCCTCGATCGCCTGGAGGGCGTACGCGAAGCGCTCGGGGGTGTCCGTGTGGAGGGTGAGGAGGGGCTGGCCCTCGGTCACCGTGTCGCCGGGCTTGGCGTGCATCTCCACGCCGGCCCCGGCCTGCACCGGGTCCTCCTTGCGGGCACGGCCGGCGCCCAGGCGCCAGGCGGCCACGCCGATGTCGTAGGCGTCGAGGCGGGTCAGGACGCCCGAGGACGGCGCCTTGATCACGTGCTGCTCGCGGGCCACCGGCAGCTCCGCGTCCGGGTCGCCGCCCTGGGCCGCGATCATGCGGCGCCACACGTCCATCGCGGACCCGTCGGCGAGGGCCTTGCCCGGGTCGGCGTCCTTGATCCCGGCCGCGTCGAGCATCTCGCGGGCCAGGGCGATGGTCAGCTCGACGACGTCCGCGGGGCCGCCGCCCGCCAGGACCTCCAGGGACTCGCGGACCTCCAGGGCGTTGCCCGCGGTCAGGCCGAGTGGGGTGGACATGTCCGTGAGGAGGGCGACGGTCTTCACCCCGTGGTCGGTGCCGAGGCCGACCATCGTGGTGGCCAGCTCGCGGGCGTCCTCGATCGTCTTCATGAAGGCGCCCGAGCCGACCTTGACGTCCAGGACCAGGCTGCCGGTGCCCTCGGCGATCTTCTTCGACATGATCGAGGAGGCGATCAGCGGGATCGCCTCGACCGTCCCGGTCACGTCGCGCAGCGCGTACAGCTTCTTGTCGGCGGGCGCGAGGCCGTCACCGGCGGCGCAGATCACCGCGCCGACCTCGTCCAGGACCCGCAGCATCTCCTCGTTGGACAGCAGCGCCCGCCAGCCCGGGATGGACTCCAGCTTGTCCAGGGTGCCGCCGGTGTGGCCCAGGCCGCGGCCGGACAGCTGCGGCACGGCCGCGCCGCAGGCGGCGACCAGCGGGGCCAGGGGCAGCGTGATCTTGTCGCCGACGCCGCCCGTGGAGTGCTTGTCGGCGGTCGGGCGGCTGAGGGAGGAGAAGTCCATGCGCTCGCCGGAGGCGATCATCGCGGCCGTCCAGCGGGCGATCTCCCGGCGGTCCATGCCGTTGAGCAGGATGGCCATCGCGAGCGCGGACATCTGCTCGTCGGCGACCTCGCCGCGCGTGTACGCGTCGATGACCCAGTCGATCTGCTCGTCGCTGAGCTCACCGCGGTCGCGCTTGGTGCGGATGACGGAGATGGCGTCCATGGCCATGGCGTTCCTTCCGAGACGTTCAGGAAATACGCGGCCCCTCTGAGCCGACTCAGAGGGGCCGCGCGGAGTTACTTGCCGAGATGGTCCGGGCCGAAGGCCTGGGGCAGCATCTGGGAGAGCGGCAGGATGCCCGCCGGGGTCTCCAGCAGCAGGTCGGGGCCGCCGAACTCGTAGAGCAGCTGCCGGCAGCGGCCGCACGGCACGAGGATGTCCCCGCGGCCGTCCACGCACGTGAAGTGCGTCAGCCGCCCGCCGCCGGTGCGGGCCAGCTCGGAGACCAGCCCGCACTCGGCGCACAGGCCGATGCCGTAGGAGGCGTTCTCGACGTTGCAGCCGGAGACCGTGCGGCCGTCGTCGACCAGGGCGGCCACCCCGACCGGGTAGCCGGAGTAGGGGGCGTACGCGCGGGTCATGGCCTCGCGGGCCACCGCGCGCAGCGCCTCCCAGTCGACGCCGGTGCCGGCTGCGGCGGGCGGGGTCACTTGCCCTGTCCCTTGCGGTACGGCAGTCCGTCCGCCTTCGGCATGCGCAGCCGCTGGGCGGAGAGGGACAGCACGAGCAGGGTGACGATGTACGGCGTGGCCGTCACCAGCTGGCGCGGCACCTCGTCGGTGCTGCTGTACCAGAGGAACATCAGCGCCGAGATGACCAGCGTGATGACACCGCTCACCAGGCGCTTGCGCCACAGCAGGTACGCCGCGCCGAAGACCAGCAGGATCGCCAGCAGCAGGATCAGCGCGTGCACGTTGGTGGTGCCGCCGCGCAGGTTGAGGCTGTCGGTGTAGCCGAACAGGCCCGCGCCGAGGGCGAGGCCGCCCGGCATCCAGTTGCCGAAGATCATCGCCGCGAGGCCGATGAAGCCGCGGCCGGCGGTCTGGCCGTCGAGGTAGACGTTGGACGCGACGATCGACAGGAACGCGCCGCCCAGACCGGCGAGACCGCCGGAGATGATCACCGCGATGTACTTGTACTTGTAGACGTTGACGCCGAGGGACTCCGCCGCGACCGGGTTCTCGCCGCAGGAGCGCAGCCGCAGGCCGAACGCGGTGCGCCACAGCACCCACCAGGTCGCCGGCACCAGGGCCACCGCGATGACGGTCAGCGGCGAGAGGTTGGTGACCAGGCCGCCGAGCAGGCCGGCGATGTCGGAGATCAGGAACCAGTGTTTCTCGTTCAGTGTCTGCAGCCCGTCGGACAGGCCGGGGATGCTGAACGTGCCGAGCGAGTCGATCGGCGGGGACTGCTTGGACGAGCCCTGGGGCGCGTCCTCGAAGGTGAACTTCGACAGGTACCGGGTGACGCCGAGGGCCAGGATGTTCAGGGCCACACCGGAGACGATGTGGTTGACGTTGAAGGTGACGGTGGCGATGGCGTGCAGCAGCGCGCCGAGGGCGCCGCCGAGGATGCCGAAGACGACACCGGTCCACGGGCCCCACTGGTAGCCGGCCCAGGCGCCGAACCAGGTGCCGAGGATCATCATGCCCTCGAGGCCGATGTTGACCACACCGGAGCGCTCCGCCCACAGACCGCCGAGACCGGCCAGGCCGATCGGGACGGCCAGGCGCAGCGCGGTGGACATCTGGCCGGTGGAGGTGATGCCGTCCGCGCCGGAGACGATGCGGACGATCGAGGTCAGGACCAGCACGCCCGCGATGATCAGCAGGAGCACCGGGAGCGAGAGACGGCGGCTGCCCTTGCCGGGCTGCTTCGCCGGGGGCTTGGCGACGGTCGCGGTGGACATCAGGCCGCCACCTCCTTCGTGTTGTGGGCGGCCTGAGCGGCGAGCTCGGCACCGACCCTCTTCTGCTGGCGGCGCAGACCCCACTGGCGGACGGCCTCGTAGGAGATGACGACCGTGAAGACGATCACGCCCTGCATGATCGTGGCGATCTCCTTCTCGTAGGCGACCGGGACGGCGTAGTCGAGCGCCGGGGACGCCTTGTCGAGGAAGGCCCACAGGAGGGCGGCCAGCGCGATGCCGCCGGGGTTGTTGCGCCCGAGGAGGGCGATGGCGATGGCGTTGAAGCCGACACCGGCCGGGAAGGTCAGGCCGTAGGTGTGGGCGTCGCCGAGCAGCAGCGGCAGGCCGGAGAGGCCGGCGACGGCGCCGGAGATCAGCATCGCGGTGAGCGTCATGCGCTTGGCGTTGACGCCGGAGGCCGCGGCGGCGGTCTCGGAGGCGCCGGTGGCGCGCAGGTCGAAGCCGAAGCGGGTGCGGTTGAGGACGATCCAGTAGGCGACGCCGAGCAGGACGGCGAGGAAGACCAGGCCGTAGATCTCGCCGACGTCGGGGCCGAGGTCGATGCCGGGCACCCAGCCGGACTTCTTCATGATGCCGGTGGTGTTGTTGTCGCCGACCAGCACGCCGAAGTTGTCGGTGAGGGTGAGGTAGCCGATCAGGGCGGTGGCGATCGAGTTCAGCATGATCGTGGAGACGACCTCGCTGACCCCGCGGGTCACCTTCAGCACGCCCGCGATGCCGGCCCACATGGCGCCGGTGAGGGCGCCGACGATCAGCAGCATCGGGACCTGGAGCGCGGCGGGCAGGGCCACGTGGGCGCCGACCAGCGCGGTCATCAGGGCGCCGAGCCGGTACTGGCCGTCCACACCGATGTTGAACAGGTTCATCCGGAAGCCGAGGGCGACCGCCAGGGCGGCGATGTAGTACAGCGACGCCTGGTTGATGATCAGCACCTGGACGTCGGAGTAGCCGATCTGCTCCAGCATCAGCCGGTACGGCTCGATCGGGTTGCGGCCGGACGCGATCAGTACGACCGAGGTGAGCAGGATCGCGGAGACCAGCGCGATGACCGGTCCGGCCACCGCGACGAGCACGCGGTCCTTGTCGAACTTCTTCATCGGGCCTCGTCCTCCGGGGCGGCTCCGTCGCCGCCGTTCGCTTCGTGCTCCAGGTGACCGGTGGCGGCACCCGTCATGGCCGAGCCCAGTTCCTCCGGCGTGACGGTGGCCGGGTCGGCGTCCGCGACCAGCCTGCCGTCGTAGATGACGCGCAAGGTGTCCGACAGGCCGATCAGCTCGTCGAGGTCGGCGGAGATCAGCAGCACGGCCAGGCCCTCGCGGCGGGCGTCGCGGATGCGGTCCCAGATCTGCGCCTGGGCGCCGACGTCCACGCCGCGGGTGGGGTGGGCGGCGATCAGGAACTTGGGGTCGTGGCTCATCTCGCGGCCGACGATCAGCTTCTGCTGGTTGCCGCCGGACAGGGAGGCCGCGGTGACGTCGATGCCCGGGGTGCGGACGTCGTACTCCTCGACGATGCGGCGGGTGTCGTCCTGGGCGCCCTTGGGGTTCAGCCAGAAACCCTTGGCGTTGGGCTTCTCGGTGACGTGGCCGAGGATGCGGTTCTCCCACAGCGGGGACTCCAGGAGCAGGCCCTGGCGGTGGCGGTCCTCGGGGATGTAGCCGACGCCGGACTCGCGGCGCTTGCGGGTGGCCCAGCCGGTGATGTCCTCGCCGAGGAAACGGATCGTGCCCGCGTCGGCGTTCTTGGTGCCGATCAGGGCGTCGATCAGTTCGGTCTGGCCGTTGCCCTCGACGCCGGCGATGCCCATGATCTCGCCGGCGTGGATGGTGAAGGTGACGTCGTCGAGGACCCGCTTGGCGCCGGCGTCGGAGACGTCGGTGAGGGCGGTGCCGACGGACGTGGGCTCCGCCTCGGTGCCGAGGGAGGCGCCGGCGGCGTACACCGTGAGGCCCTGGACCTCGATCACCGGCCGGTCGGTGACGGTCGACTCGGCGGTCTCCGGGGTGGGCAGTTCGCTGCCGACCATCATCTCGGCGAGCTGGCGCGGGGTGGTCTCGGCGGGGACGGCCGTGCCGACCGTCGTGCCGCGGCGGATGACGGTGATGTCGTCCGCCACCGACAGCACCTCGCCCAGCTTGTGCGAGATGAAGATGACGGACAGGCCCTCGGACTTCAGTTCGCGCAGGTTGGCGAAGAGTGCGTCGACCTCCTGCGGGACGAGCACGGCGGTCGGCTCGTCGAGGATCAGGGTCTGCGCGCCGCGGTAGAGGACCTTGAGGATCTCCACGCGCTGGCGGTCGGCGACGCCGAGGTCCTCGACCAGGACGTCGGGGCGTACGCCGAGGCCGTACCGGTCGGAGATCTCCTTGATCTTCTTGCGGGCGGAGCCGCCGATGCCGTACAGCTTCTCGCTGCCCAGCACGACGTTCTCCAGCACGGTGAGGTTGTCGGCCAGCATGAAGTGCTGGTGGACCATGCCGATGCCGCGGGCGATGGCGTCGGCGGGGCTGGAGAAGGTGACCTGCTCGCCGTCGACGGTGATGGTGCCCTCGTCCGGCTTCTGCATGCCGTAGAGGATCTTCATCAGGGTCGACTTGCCGGCGCCGTTCTCGCCGACGAGCGCGTGGACGGTGCCCTTGCGGACGGTGAGGTGGATGTCGTGGTTGGCGACGACACCCGGGAAGCGTTTCGTGATGCCCGCGAGCTCCACCGCGATCGTCGACTGAGCGGTGAGCGGAGGGCTGCTGGTCGCGTCGATGGCGCACTCTCCTCGGGAAAGGGGCCGCTCTACGCGCGTAGCGCCCCTGCTTTAAATAGAGCCCGGACCCGACCGGGTCTTTTCAGGTACCCGATCGGTTCCGAGCATTCTGCCGCGCGAACGGGTCGCCCCCGCCGCCGATCGGGAGACCGGCGGCAGGGGCGCGGTGAGCCATCCTCTCCGCGCCCCGTTCCGTGGCCGTAACGCTGCCATTACGGCGATCCGTTGGCCAAGGCCTCTGACCGGGACGGTCAGGAGGTCTTCACCTGGATGGTGCCGTTCTTGATGCCTTCCTCCGCCTTCTTCACGGCGTCCTGGACGGCCTTGTTGCCGGCGAACGCCGGGTTGGAGTTCGACAGGCTCACGCCGCCGTTCTCCAGGCTGCCGCGGATCTCACCGGTCTGCGGCTTGCCGTCGTGCACGGACTTGGCGAGGTCGTACACCGCGCCCTCGACGTTCTTCATGGCCGAGGTGAAGATCGAGGCCTTGTACTTGGCCAGCGCGTCCTGCTTGTACTGGTCGGAGTCGACGCCGATCGCCCACACGTGGCGCGCGTTGGCGGCCTTGATCACGCCCTGGCCGGACAGACCGGCGGCGGCGTAGACGACGTCCGCGCCCGCGTCGATCTGGCCCTCGGCGGCGTTCTCACCCTTGTCGGGGCTGGAGAAGCCGCCCTCCTGCGCGGTCTCGGTCAGGTACTGCGACTTGACCGTGACGCCCTTCTTGGTGTCGGCGACGCCCTGCTTGAAGCCGGCCTCGAACTTGTGGATCAGCGGGACGTTCACACCACCGATGAAGCCGACGACGTTGCTCTTGGTGGCCTTGGCGGCCGCGACACCGGCGAGGTAGGAGGCCTGCTCCTCGTGGAAGACCAGGTCGGCGACGTTGGACGCCTTGATGGTGTTGTCGTCGACGATGCCGAAGGTGGTCTTCGGGAACTTGGCGGCGGCCTCCTTGACGGCCGGCGCGTAGGCGAAGCCGACGCCGATGACAGGGTTGTAGCCCTGCTTGGCGAGGGTCTCCAGGCGCTGCACCTTGTCCGCGTCGGACTCGCCGTCCTGCGGCTCGACGGCCGTGGACTTGTAACCGAACTCCTTGTTCGCCTTCTCCATACCGGCGGTGGCGGCGTCGTTGAAGGACTGGTCGCCCTTGCCGCCGACGTCGTAGGCCAGAGCGAGGCCAAGATCCTTGTTACCGCTGGAGGACGAGCTCGACGACGAGCTTCCACAGGCGGAAACGGTGACGGCGAGAGCTGCGGTCGCAACACCCGCGACCGCGATACGGGACACCCGGCGCATGGAACGAGACTCCTTTGTGCAAGCGCCCATACCAGGCGCTGGTTCCGCCGCAGCGTAACGCGCGTAGACCAGACGGAAAAACCCTTCTGTCCGGTCCGTTATCGAGCTGTGGCCGCAGTCGCGGCCCAGATTACGGACAGCGAAACGCCCCTCGCGGGAAGCGAGGGGCGTGACGGCGGGAAGGAACCCTAAGGGCCTACTTGGTGTTGACGGTCACCTTGCCGTTGATGATGTCCTGCTTGGCCTTGTCGACCGCGGCCACGACATCCTTCATGGCCTGGTACTTCGGGTTGGAGTCGGCGAAGCCCACGCCGTCGTTGGCGAGGGAGCCGCGGACCGTGCCGCTGAGCGGCTTGCCCTCGTGGACGGACTTCGCGAGGTCGTAGACCGCGCCGCCGACGTTCTTCAGGGCGGAGCCGAGGATCCAGTCCTTGTACGCGGCGAGCGCGCTCTGCCGGTACTGGTCGGAGTCCACGCCGATCGCCCACACCTTGTGCTGCGCGGCGGCCTTGATCACGCCCTGGCCGGACAGGCCGGCGGCGTGGTAGACGACGTCGGCGCCGGCGTCGATCTGCCCGTTGGCCGCGGCCTCGCCCTTGTCGGGGCTGGAGAAGCCGCCCTCCTGCGCGGTCTGCGTCAGGTACTGCGACTCGATCTTGATGTTCGGGTTCACGGACTTGGCGCCCTGCACGAAGCCGGCCTCGAACTTGTGGATCAGCGGGATGTCGACACCGCCGATGAACCCGATGTGGTTCTTCTTGGTCGCCTTGGCCGCGGCGACGCCCGCGAGGTACGACGACTGCTCCTCGTGGAAGACGAGGTCCGCGACGTTCTTCGCCTGGACGGTGTCGTCGTCGATGATGCCGAAGGTGATCTTCGGATACTTGGCGGCGACCTCCTTCACCGCCGGGGCGTAGACGAAACCGACGCCGATGATCGGGTTGTACCCGGCCTTGGCGAGCTGCTCGAGGCGCTGCACCTTGTCGGCGTTGGACTCGTTGTCGCTGGGCTCGACGTCCCGGCCGCCGATCTTGAACTCCTTCTCGGCCTTCTGGAAGCCGGCGAAGGCAGCGTCGTTGAACGACTGGTCGCCCTTGCCGCCGATGTCGTACGCGAGGCCGATGCCGTTGCCGGAATAGGCGCCGGACGACTTCTCGCCGCCCGACGAGGAGCTGCTGCTGGACGAGCCGCAGCCGGCGGCGGCGAGAGCGATGACCGCCGCCGTCACGGCGGCTTGGGAGAACCTGGTCCTCCGAGAGTTCATACGCACTGCGAGCACCCCTTCATCCCCACGGTGCCGTCACCGGACCGCATCCCCAACGTGCCGCCAGTGGTGGCGATTTCGGCGCACAGTAACGCGCGTAGAGGGGCGGGGGAACGGCCTTGCGCCCGGCGTTACCGTTTCGTGCCGCCGGTGGATGACGAGCGGAGACCTCCGGTTACAGCGGGGTGACACAAAGGGACGAAGAGGTACCGATCGGGCACCTTTTCGTCCCCTCGGACCGCGGGTCGTACCTACGGGGTGGTCACGGTCAGCGTGGCGGGCCGCCGCCCAGATCACGTCCACCTTCGGTGATCACGGTGCGGCCTCAGGTGACCGCCGCGGGTGCCTCCCCCAAGCTCTTCGAGCAGGGGGGTCCCAGCGCCCACCCGTGCCGCCCCAGCGGCACGACTGCCCGCAGCTACGGAGGCGGACAGCCGCCGACGGCGGGGAGGGGACGTGGTGGGGGGTGTCCGCCCGCAGCGGACGGCATTGCCTTCGGGTGCCCTCTTGAACTGACGTAGGGCCGTACCGAGGACGGACACCCCCCACCGCGGCCCCGACCCACCCACCCGCAGAACGCGCTACCGCAACCGGCCACCGGACCCGCGCAGGCCGCCGCAGGCATTCAAGGGGCGCGGGGAACTGCGCGACAAGCCACGACGGACTCGCACTCGGCAAGACACCGCACCCACCCGCACAGCCGCCATAGCCGTCAAACCGCCGGACGGCCCACCGCGTCCAGGAGCGCCGCTGCCGTGAACAGTTCCACGCCCACCTGGATCGCCGACTCGTCCGCGTCGAAGTCGCCCTGGTGCAGGTCCCGCACCGTCCGCTCACCCGGTGTGCGCACGCCCAGCCGGGCCATCGCGCCGGGGACGCGCTCCAGGTACCAGGAGAAGTCCTCGCCGCCCAGCGACTGCTCGGTCGTCTCCACCGACTCCACGCCCCGCCGCGCGGTCATCGCCTCGCGCAGCAGCTCCGTGGAGGCGGGGTCGTTCACCACCGGCGGCACCCCCCGCACGTAGTTGATCTCCGACTTCGCCCCGTGCAGGTTCGCGACCTCGTCGATCGCGGCGACGACGATGTCCGGCGCCTGCCGCCACGCCTCGATGTCCAGGCACCGCACGGTCGCGGCCAGCTCCGCGTGCTGCGGGATGACGTTCGGCGCGTGCCCGGACTCGATGCGGCCCCAGGTCACGGCGAGCCCGCTGCGGGTGTCGACCCGCCGGCCGACCAGCGCGGGGACGTCGATGACCACCCGGGCGGCGGCGGTGACCAGGTCGGTGGTCAGGTGCGGCCGGGCGGTGTGGCCGCCGGGGCCGTCCAGGGAGATCTCCAGCCGGTCGCAGGCCGAGGTGATCGCACCGGCCCGCAGCCCGACCCGCCCCGCGTCGACCCGCGGGTCGCAGTGCACGGCGAGGATGCGGCCCACGCCCTCCAGCGCGCCGGAGTCGATGACCTCGACGGCACCACCGGGCAGCACCTCCTCCGCGGGCTGGAAGATCAGCCGTACCGGCCGGGGCAGCCGGCCCTGCCGGTGCAGCTCGGCGAGGACCAGACCGGTGCCGAGGACGACGGTGGTGTGCACGTCGTGGCCGCAGGCGTGGGCGCGGTCGGGCACCGTGGACCGGTACGGGCAGTCGGCCTTGGTGTCCGGGATGGGCAGCGCGTCGATGTCGGCGCGCAGCGCGAGCACGCCGGAGCCCCCGTCGAGGGGCGCGTCCGCGGGTACGCCGATGTCGCAGATGAGGCCCGTGCCGCTGGGGAGCACGCGGGGGCGCAGCCCGGCCGTCTCCAGACGTGCCTTGATCGCCGCGGTGGTGCGGAACTCCTGGTTGCCGAGCTCCGGGTGCATGTGCAGGTCGCGGCGGAAGGCGACGAGTTCGGCGCGCAGCTGTTCGGGAAGCGCGCCGGGGAGCACGGCGTCCCTGGACGGATCGGCCTCGGACTGTGGCGACATCAGTTGCTTCACCCTCTGAAGGGTAGGGCGCCGGGGCGGCCAACTGACCCGCGATCAACAAAAGTTCAACCCGTTAGGGGAAGAAAATCTGGCCGCTCGACGCATAGTGGTCGTCGTGGACGGGTAAACTCGCCCGACTCCGACCGGATCACACCCGGGTCGATGGGGCATCGAGTCCGGGTCGATCGCGGGCCGGCTTCGGATGGGCGCCCGCCCCCTCTTTCTCTTTTCACCTCTTTTCCACGGATACCACGCCGCGCGCAGACCACGCGGCCGATGTTCGTCTGTCGGGACGGCGCGGGGTTGGCGGATCGCCTCACCCGGGCGGCGCGGGGACCGTAGGGTGCCCGGACGTGACCGCCTCCCCCGCATCCCCGGATGCCCTCCTCGCCGCCACCCGTGCCTCGTACGACGCCATCGCGCCCGCCTACACCGAAACGTACCCGGACATTCTGGGCGACCGCCCGCTGGAGCGGGCGCTGCTCGCGGCGTTCGCGGAGCTGGTGACGGGGAACGGGCCCGAGCCCGTCGCCGACGTCGGCAGCGGACCCGGACATGTGACGGCCCGGCTGCACGCGCTCGGGGTGCCGGTGTTCGGCGTGGATCTCTCGCCGCGGATGGTGGCCCTCGCCCGTGCGGCGCACCCGGAGCTGCGCTTCCACGTCGGGTCGATGACCGCGCTGGACCTGCCGGACGCCACGCTGGGCGGGCTGCTCGCGCTGTACTCGGTGATCCATGTGCCCGACGAGCGGCTGCCGGCGGTGTTCGCCGAGTTCCGCCGGGTGCTGGTGCCCGGCGGGTACGTCCTGCTGGCGTTCCAGGTGGGCGACGGGGAGCGGCTGCGGATGACGGAACGCTTCGGGCAGGAGATCACGCTCGACTACTACTGGCGGAGCCCGGAGGCGGTGGCCGCGGCGCTGAGGGAGGCGGGCCTGCCCCCGCAGACCCGCATGGTCCGCGAACCCCTGGACGAGGAGAGACGCCCCCGGGCCTTCCTGCTGGCCCGCAAGCCGGGCTGACCGGCCGCGCGGCCCCCGCGCCACCGCCCTCGATCCGGCGCGACCCCCTAGGCCACGCTCATCGCCGTCAGTCTGCGGGCGCCGTGGGCCGTGCCCGTCACGCCGGAGAGGAAGCCCTGGGCGCGGGGGGAGGCCGTGCGGGTGAGCCAGTCGGGGTCGATGTCGCAGACCGCGACCTGGACCTCCGTGCCGGCGAGGGCCAGCGGCAGGGTGTGCACGACCGTCGAGGGGAAGCTGAGGACGGTCCGGCCGACCGGCCCCCGGCGGGCGATCAGCTCCAGCGGCAGCTCCGGGCGGACGACCTCCAGCCCGGTCTCGACGGCCAGCCGGTGCAGTTTCTCCGCGCTCTCGCGGCGGTGGGCGAAGTAGCGGGTGGCGCCGTGCGTCTTGGCCAGGGTGCGGACGGCGTCGAGGTAGCGCTCGCCGTCCACGACGCCGGTCTCCACCAGGGACGTACCGACCATGTCGGCGCCCTTGGTGATGCGGGGCGGGCCGAAGCGGGCGCGGGTCCAGGCGAAGGCGTTGCGGGTGACGATCACCCCGTCGGGGACCTCGTCGATCGGCATGGAGGAGAAGATCTCCACGTCGCGCTCGCCGCCCGGTGTGAGACGGCGCCGGGCGAGGGCGGACACCGGCGCGAAGACCAGGTCGCGCGGCCCGCGCCGGCCGCCCTTGCGGTGCCAGCGCACGAGGCGCTCGCCGCGCGCGAGCTGGCCGACGAACTCCATGGTGGCCGTGCCGTCGTCGACGACGACGAGGTCACGGGCGCGGGTGATGGTCAGCAGCAGCTGGACGTACCGGGAGAACGGGTCGCCCATCACGATCCGCTCGGCGCGCCGCAGCCGCCCCGCGAGGCCGCCGACCGTCTGGAAGGGGGCCGCGGGTCCGCCCCGCGCCTCCTCCCAGCGCACGGTGTGCCCCTCGTCCCGCGCCAGGTCGGCCATGCGGCGCAGCTGGCCGCGGGTCATGGGGTCGGTCGGGGACAGGACGACGAGGGTGAACCCCGCGCCGGGCTCCTGAAGCGGCCGGATGCCGTGGGCGTGGGCCCACTCCAGGACGTTGAGGAGCTGTACCGGGCTCTCCACGAAAGCGAGGGTGGTGCCGGTCTCACCGGCGCGCGGGTTCATCGACGCAGGTCCGTCCCGTCAGAAAGAGCTGCGGATCCGTCAGACGCCGACCGGCTCGCCCGCCGCCGCCGCGATCTCCGCCTCGGCGACCACGCCGCTGACCCGGCGCAGCTTCTTCATCGGGGCGAGCTCGGAGTCGTAGACCTTCTTCACGCCGTCGCCGAGGGCCTCCTCGATGGTGCGGATGTCGCGGACCAGCCGCTGCAGGCCCTGCGGCTCGACGGAGGCGGCCTGGTCGGAGCCCCACATGGCGCGGTCGAGGGTGATGTGCCGCTCGACGAAGCAGGCGCCGAGGGCGACGGCGGCGAGGGTGGTCTGCA
The DNA here is from genome assembly GCF_043082085.1 of Streptomyces sp. NPDC014801. Lineage (NCBI taxonomy): Bacteria > Bacillati > Actinomycetota > Actinomycetes > Kitasatosporales > Streptomycetaceae > Streptomyces > Streptomyces sp. NPDC014801. The sequence goes on from NZ_JBIBXG010000007.1 coordinate 40,332, forward strand.
GGCCGGTCTCGTGGCCGGAGTAGCCGATCGGGACGTTCGGGTACTCCTTCTCCAGCGTGTTGATCACGCGGAGGTTCAGCTCCTCGGCCTTGGCCGGGTAGGTGGAGGTGGCGTGGCACATGAGGATGTTGTCGCTGCCGAGGACCTCGACGGCGTGCCGGATCTGCTTCGGGGTGGACATGCCGGTGGAGAGGACGACGGTGCGGCCGGTGGCGCGCAGGGTGCGCAGCAGCTCGTCGTCGGTGAGGGAGGCGGAGGCGACCTTGTGGGCGGGCAGGTCGAACTTCTCCAGGAAGGCGACGGCCTCGGTGTCCCACGGGGAGGCGAACCAGTCGATGCCCCGGGTGCGGCAGTACTCGTCGATCTGCCGGTACTCGTCCTCGCCGAACTCCACGCGGTGGCGGTAGTCGATGTACGTCATCCGGCCCCACGGGGTGTCCCGCTCGATGTCCCACTGGTCGCGCGGGGTGCAGATCTCCGGGGTGCGCTTCTGGAACTTCACGGCGTCGCAGCCGGCCTCGACGGCGGCGTCGATCAGCTTGAAGGCGTTCTCCAGCTCACCGTTGTGGTTGATGCCGATCTCGCCGCAGATGTAGACGGGGCGGCCGGGGCCGACCTCGCGGGAGCCGAACGTGCGCAGACGGGAGGGGGTGCTCATGACAGGGGGTGTCCTTACTTGGTGAGCTGGGGGAGGTGGGGAAGGTGGGGGGCGGGGGGAAGGGCGTCGAGGGAGGGGCCGAGGATCCAGCCGGCGATCTCCCGGATCGCGCCGTCGCCACCGGGGACGGTGGTGACCGCGCGGGCGGCGCCGCGTACGGCGTCGTGGGCGCTCGCGACCGCCACGGGCCAGCCGACGAGGGCGAAGCAGGGCAGGTCGTTGACGTCGTTGCCGACGTAGAGCACCCGCTCGGGCGCGGTGCCCGTGTCCTCGCACCACTGTTTGAGGGCGAGGTCCTTGCGGTCGACGCCGTGCACCACCGGCAACTGCAGCTTGCGGGCGCGGGCGGCGACCACCGGGTTCTGTTCGGTGGACAGGATCAGCAGCTTCAGGCCGCTTCTGCGCAGGGCGGCGATGCCGAGTCCGTCGCCGCGGTGCACGGAGACGAACTCGCGTCCCTCGGCGTCGATCAGCACCCGGTCGTCGGTCTGGGTACCGTCGAAGTCGAGGACGACCGCGTCGATGTCGTCGGCGGTCGGCAGGGCGCCGGGCCGGTCCGCGTCGAGGAGGGGCGCGAGCGCACGGGCTCGGGCGAGGTCGTGCGGGTCGTCGATCTCCAGGACGCGCGCGGGGTCGGTGCGCACCAGTTCCGTACGGCCGAAGAAGCGGTGGCGGTGCTCGCGGAAGCCGGCCGCGTCCATGGCGTAGGCGGCGCCGGTCTCCAGCAGGTCCTGCGGGCGGTCCTGGCGGCGGGGGCGGTAGGACTTGTCGTGGTTGACGCCGAAGCCTCCGTCCTCCTCGCGGCCGGCGTCGTCGCGCCAGAGGAAGCCGTGGAAGGGGGCCACGGTCACCGCCGTGTCGGCGCCCTGCTCCACGATCGCCGCGGCCACGCCGTCGACGTCCTCGCCGAGGAGGAAGGGGCTGGTGCACTGCACGAGCAGGACGACGTCCACGGGCGTGCCGGCCTGCGCCTCGTAGGCGTCGAGGGCGTGCAGGACCGCGGCCTCCGAGGTCGCGGTGTCGCCGGCGAGGGCGGCGGGGCGGGAGACGACCTCGGCGCCGGCCTCGCGGGCGGCGGCCGCGATGGCCTGGTCGTCGGTGGAGACGACGACGTCGGTCACCAGACGGGCGGCGCGGCACGCGCGCACGGCGCGGGCGACCAGCGGGACGCCGCCGACGGGGGCGAGGTTCTTCGCGGGGACGCCCTTGGAGCCGCCGCGCGCCGGGATCACGGCGAGGACGCGGCGGGGCGCCGGGGTGTCGGGCATGGGGTGTTCTCCTTGGGCTCCGTGGAGCGCGGTCACAGCTCCCCCATCCGCCGGATGACGGGCGCCACGCGCTGCACGCCGTGCCGGTAGGCGCCGCGCGCGGCCCGGCGCACGATCTGCCGGACGGGGCCGGGTTCGCGGTCGGCGGCGGGGGCGCCCGGCAGTGGGCTGCCGTCGGGGGCGAGGTGGTGGCGGGCGAGGATGCCGGGCAGGTATCCGGGGGCGGTCTCGACGGTGTAGTACGGCGTGAGGGGCGGCAGCGGGCCGGGCCGGTGGAGCAGCTTGGCGATCCGCTCGCGGGCCGCGTCGAAGGCGGTCGCGTACGTCCCTCCCCCGGACGGGGTGCCGCCGGCGGCGACGCCCTGGCGGGCCACCCACTCGGGGTCGGGTTCGGGCCGCCGGCCGGCGTCCAGCTGGTCCCAGGAGGCCAGGCAGCCGGAGCCGAGGAAGTGGTGGTTGCCGAGCACCTCGCGCACTCCGAGGTCGGTGAGCACGGCGGTGGGGATGCGGCGGTGCAGCGACTCCAGGGCCGCCGTGGAGCTGACCGTGACCAGCAGGTCGGTGCGGTCGAGGACCTCGCCCATGTTGCCGTAGACCAGACGCAGGTTGGGCGGCAGCGGACCGGCCTTCTGCGCCAGCTTCTGGTAGGGCAGCTCCTCCAGGTGCGTGGTGTGCTCGCCGGGCCGGGAGCGCAGCTTGAGCAGCACCTCCCGCTCGGGGTGCAGGCGGGCGTGCCGGATCAGGCGGTCGAGGAGGTAGGCGCGGTCGGCGCGGGACTCCGGGACGGAGGGCTGGGCGGCGAACACGACCGTGCAGGGCTCGCGTTCGCCGGTGTAGGGCGCGCCGCCGAGGAACGGCAGCGCGACCTCGGTGACCGCGGAGGCGTCGGCGCCCACGCCCTCGTACACCGCGCGGAAACGTTCGGCGTCCTGGCGGGAGTTGGCGAGCACGAGGTCGGCGCCGTGGCGCAGCAGCAGGCCGTCGGCGAGCTTCTCGTAGACGACGCCGACATAGCCGGTGACGACGACGGGCCGCCGCGCGCGGCCCTCCCAGGCGCGCCGCAGTCCGTGCAGCATCGCCTGCACCCCGCCGCCGACGAGCGCGAGCACGAGCACGTCGTACGGCTCCTCGCGCATCCCGTCGAGGAACTGAACGGCCGTCACCTCGCGCAGGGAGTCGGCGCGGACGCCGACTTCGCGCAGCTGGCGGGCGGTGGGGGTGGCGCGGCCTCGCAGGAGATAGCCGTCGAGCCGGATTCCGGGTGCCTCGGGGAGCAGGCGCCGCGCGGTGAGCGCGCCCCATTTCCACCGGGTGTCGGAATCCGCGAGAACGGCTACTCGCGGGGCGTTCGTTGCACTGACTGGCACGCCGAAGACGCTAGGAAGGCATTCCGAGGCGCGGCCCAACCGGAACGCAACAAATGGTTAACAGCACTTCGCCGAACGGCGAATCGGGACGCGGAACGCCCCGGGAAGGGCTGGATTCACGACTCCGCCACGCGTCGTTCACTCCTCGGCAAACCGACGGCAAAGACGCGGGCCGGGCCCGCGCCCTAACGTCGCCTGCGTGGTCAAGCTCTCCGTCATCGTGCCCTTCTACAACGTGCAGCAATACGCCCCGGCCGCGCTGCGGTCGCTGCGCGCGAACGCCCGTGAGGACTTCGAGTTCCTTCTGATCGACGACTGTTCGACGGACGGCACGAAAGAAATTCTCGAACAGGCCGAGCGCGATCTTCCTGGCGCGGTGCTGATCCGACGCACCGAGAAAGGGGTGTCCGCCGCACGCAACACCGGAATCGACGCGGCCCGCGGCGAGTATCTGACGTTCATGGACGGAGACGACTACGCGGCTCCGGGTTATTTCGCGCAATTGCTCGACTCGATCGAGTCGTTGGGCTGTGATTTCGTCCGCACCGACCACGTGCGGTTCACCGGGAGCCAGCGCACCCTGTACCGGGTGCCGTTCGGGCCGCGCGACACGGTCGTGGACCCGCGGGCCGTGATCCTGCCCGCCGAGCGCTCCACCCCGGTCGACTACCCCTACTCCTGGGCCGGCGCCTACCACCGGCGGCTGATCGGCGAGGGGCTGCTGCACTTCCCGGAGGACCTGCGCACGGCCGAGGACCGGCCGTGGATCTGGCGGCTGCACCGCAAGGCGCGGTCCTTCGCGGTGCCGAGCGTGTTCGGCATCTTCTACCGGCGGGGCGTGACGTCGTCGCTCACGCAGATCGGCGACATGCGGCAGCTGGACTTCATCCCCTCCTTCGACCGGGTGCTGCGGGAGACCGCCGAGGACCCGGACGCGGACCGGTTCCTGCCGAAGGCCGTGCGCACCTACTGCGCCATCATCAGCCACCACCTGGCCACCATCGAGAAGTTCGAGGCGCCGGTGGCCCGCCGTCTCCGTTCCCTGAGCGCCGCCGCCCTGCGCCGCATGCCGCAGGACCTGCTCGACGACACCCTGGACTCCATGGACCTCGACCGCGCCACCCAGCTGCGCCGTCTGCGCCGCCGGCCCTCCACCGCCCCGGAGGCGGCGGCATGAGCACCCCGAGCCCCCACACCGCCCGAGGCTCCCGCCGCACCACCCGGATCCTGTGCGCCTCCACCCTGTACGGTGCGGCCACCCTGGCCGCCGCGCTCGACGCGGGCTGCTTCGGCCCCGCGGACCGGCTGCTGCTGCTGGTCAGCGACAACAGCGCCACGCCGGAGCTGAGCGACCCCTTCGGCCGCTCCCCCGCCTTCGCGCACCTGCGGGACCGGTTCGACGGGGTGCTGTCCTGGAACGAGGCCATCGCGCCCTTCCACCCGGGCGGTTGGGGCCCCCGGCCCGACGACCAGATCCTGTGGGAACGCCATCTGCGGATGCTGTGGGACCTGGGCGACGACCACATCGAGCTGGCCGTGGAGTCGATCCAGGTCAACCCGGCGCTGGCGATCTGCCAGATCTTCGCCGGCGCGCCCGTCGACGTGTACGCGGACGGGCTGATGAGCTACGGCCCCACCCGGTTCAAGATCGATCCGCTGGTGGGGACGCGGGTGCGGCGTGTGCTGCACCTGGACCTGGTGCCGGGCCTCGCCCCGCTGCTGCTCACCGAGTTCGGGGTGGCCCCCGAGATGGTGCCGACGGACGCCTTCACGAAGGTGCTCGCCGCACTGGGCGGCGCCGAGCAGGACCTGCCGGCCGCGGAGGGGGCGGCGCTGCTGCTCGGCCAGTACCTGTCGGCGCTGGACATCCTCACCGCCGAGGAGGAGGAGGACCTCCATGTGCGGATGCTGCGCGGGGTGGTCGCGCTCGGGCACACGCGCGTGGTGTTCAAGCCGCACCCCTCGGCCCCGGCCCGCTGGTCGCGGGCGCTGGAGCGGGAGGCGGGGCGGCTGGGCGCCGCCCTGACCGTGCTGGACACGCCCGTGCTGGCCGAGGTGGTCTACCAGCGGATGCGGCCCGCGCTCGTCGTGGGCTGCTTCTCCACCGCCCTGCTCACCGCGTCCGCGCTGTACGGCCTGCCGGTCGCCCGCACCGGCACCGGGCTGCTGCTGGAGCGGCTCACCCCGTACGAGAACAGCAACCGCGTCCCGGTCACCATCGTCGACGCGCTGCTGCCCGACCTGGCCGACGGCGACGCCGTGCGGGAGCAGCGCCGGGGACTGGACGCCGAGGGGCTGACCGAGCTGCTGCGGGCCGTCGGCTACGCGATGCAGTCCAAGATCTATCCCGAGCTGCGCCCGGAGGCCGAGCGTTATCTGACGCGACACCTGGACGCCCGCACCCGGCGGTACTTCAAGCGCCGCCGGCTCACCTCGCTGGGCCTGCCCGGCGGGGTCCCGGCGCAGCTCGCGTTCATCCCGCGCAACGCGACGGTACGGCGGATGGCGCGGCGGGCGCGACGGCTGCGGCGGCGGGTGGCCCGCCGGGGCGACGCCTGAATGAACACTCGCGGACGGCCCGGCGAAAGGTCGCCGCGAGGGGCCGAAGCGGCCGGTGCTCCCCGTTACCGTCCGGTTGAGTTGACGAGCTTCGATGAGAGGTCCCTGTGATCGACACGCCCGCGGAGACCCTGGGGAGCCCCGTGGCCGACCCGGCGGTGCGCACCGCGCCCCCGCAGGCCCCGGACCGGCCGCCCCGCACGGTTCGGCTGCGCGCCCTGGACGGGCTGCGGCTGGTGGCCGCGCTGATGGTGGCGGCGTACCACTACGGCGGCCGGGGCGGTGAGGTCACCAAGGCGTGGGGGTCCTCCCCGCGCTTGCAGTTCCCGACCCTGCACACCCTGTTCGCCTACGGCTGCCTGGGCGTGCAGATCTTCTTCGTGATCAGCGGGTTCGTGATCTGCATGAGCGGCTGGGGCCGCCCCTTGCGCTCGTTCTTCGCCTCCCGCGCCTCCCGGCTGCTGCCCGCCTACTGGGTGGCGATCGTGCTGGTGACGGCGGTGATGGCGCTGCCGGTGCTGACGTACAAGACGGTGTCGGCGAGCGAGACGCTGGTCAACTTCACGATGCTGCAGATGCCGCTCGGGGCGCACCGGGTGCTCGGCGTGTGCTGGACGCTGTGGGCGGAGGTCCGCTTCTACGCGCTGTTCGCGCTGTGCATCGTGCTGCCGGGCGCCACCCGCTGGCGCGTGATCCTGTTCTGCGCGTGCTGGACGCTGGCGGCGGCGATCGCGGGCGGGCTGAACCAGCCGGTGCTGGACGCGGTGGTGATGCCGGACTACGCGCCGTTCTTCATCGGCGGCATGGGCCTGTACCTGGTGCACCGCGACCGCCGCGACCCGTACGCCTGGGGCATCACGGCGGTCAACTGGCTGATCGGGCAGCAGGTCGCCGTGCGCAGCCTGTGGCACCCGGCGACGCCGGACATGTTCTCCTACCGCAGCGCCTACGGCGTCATCCTGATCGTCACGCTCGGCTTCCTCGCCGTCGCCGCGATCGGGCTGGGCTGGCTGCACTGGGCGAACTGGCGCTGGCTGACGGTCGCGGGCGCGCTGACGTACCCCTTCTACCTGGTCCACGAGCATCTGGGCTGGCCGGTCATCCAGGCCCTGCACCGGGGCCTGGGCATCCCGTCCGCGGGCACGTTCCTGCTCACGGTGACGATCATGCTCGGCCTGGCCTGGCTGATGAACAAGCTGGTCGAGGAACGCTTCACCCCGAAGCTGAGGGCGCTGCTGAACCGTCCGGCGGGGCGGCCCGACGCCTAGCCGCTACGCACTCGCGAGGGACAGCTTCACCGCGAAGCCTAGGAAGATCGCGCCGGCGGCCGAGGTGGCCCCGGCCGCGAGGCGCCGGCGGCGGCGGAAGGCGTCGGCCAGGCGGGTGCCGCTGAATATCAGCAGCGACAGGTAGAGGAAGCTGGCCGTCTGCAGCAGGGCGCCGAGGACGACGAAGGAGAGCGCCGGGTAGGCGTAGTGCGGGTCGACGAACTGCACGAAGAAGGAGATCAGGAACAGGATCGCCTTCGGGTTGAGCAGCGAGACCACCAGGGCGCGCCGGTAGGGCCGCTCGTCGGCGGCGTCCGCGACGGCGGGCTCGGCGGGCGCCTCCCGGTGCTCGCCGCGCGCCTTCCACAGGGCCCACGCCGAGCGCAGCATGCCGTACGCCATCCACGCCAGATAGCCGGCGCCGGCGTACTTCACCACCAGGAACAGCAGCGGGGTCGTGGTCAGCACGGAGGCCGCGCCGAGCGCCGCCAGCGTCATCAGGATCGTGTCCCCGGTGAACACGCCGGCCGCCGCCTTGTACCCGGTGCGGATGCCCTTGCGGGCGGCGACGGACAGCACGTAGAGCGAGTTGGGGCCGGGCAGCAGGACGATCAGCACGAGACCGGCCAGGTAGGTGGGGAGATCGATGACGCCGAACATGCACAGGAGTGTCGCACGCGGCTACGACACCCCTTGAGCCCGTCTCGAGTCCCGGTCGGCCGTCGACTCTCAGAACGCGTCCGACGGCACGTACGTCCCCCAGATCTCGCGCAGCGCGTTGCAGACCTCGCCGACCGTGGCGCGGGCGCGCAGGGCGTCCTTCATCGGGTACAGGACGTTGTCCTCGCCCTCGGCGGCCTTCTTCAGCGCCGCGAGCGCCGAGTCGACCGCCGCCTGGTCCCGCTCGGCGCGCAGCTTGGCCAGCCGCTCCGCCTGCTGGGCCTCGATCGCCGGGTCGACGCGCAGCGGCTCGTACGGCTCCTCCTCGTCGAGCTGGAAGCGGTTGACGCCGACGACGACCCGCTCGCCGCTGTCGGTCTCCTGGGCGATGCGGTAGGCGTTGCGCTCGATCTCGTTCTTCTGGAAGCCGTGCTCGATGGCGTTGACCGCGCCGCCGAGGTCCTCGACCTTGCCCATCAGCTCCAGCGCGGCCGCCTCGACCTCGTCGGTCATCTTCTCGATGACGTAGGAGCCCGCGAACGGGTCGACGGTGGCGGTCACGTCCGTCTCGTAGGCGAGGACCTGCTGGGTGCGCAGGGCCAGGCGCGCGGACTTGTCCGTGGGGAGCGCGATCGCCTCGTCGAAGGAGTTGGTGTGCAGGGACTGCGTGCCGCCGAGGACCGCCGCGAGGCCCTGGACGGCGACGCGCACCAGGTTCACCTCGGGCTGCTGCGCGGTCAGCTGCACGCCCGCCGTCTGCGTGTGGAACCGCAGCATCATGGACTTCGGGTTCTTCGCCCCGAACTCCTCCTTCATCACCCGCGCCCAGATCCGGCGGGCCGCGCGGAACTTGGCGACCTCCTCCAGGATCGTCGTGCGGGCGACGAAGAAGAAGGACAGACGCGGGGCGAAGTCGTCGACGTCCATGCCGGCCGCGACGGCGGTGCGCACGTACTCGATGCCGTCGGCGAGGGTGAAGGCGATCTCCTGCGCGGGGGACGCGCCGGCCTCGGCCATGTGGTAGCCGGAGATCGAGATGGTGTTCCACTTCGGGATCTCGGCCTTGCAGTACTTGAAGATGTCGGCGATCAGCCGCAGCGAGGGCTTGGGCGGGAAGATGTACGTCCCGCGCGCGATGTACTCCTTCAGCACGTCGTTCTGGATCGTGCCGGTCAGCTTGTCCGCGCTGACGCCCTGCTCCTCGGCGACCAGTTGGTACAGCAGGAGCAGCAGGGCCGCGGGCGCGTTGATCGTCATCGACGTGGACACCTTGTCCAGCGGGATGCCGTCGAACAGCACCCGCATGTCGTCCACGGAGTCGATCGCCACGCCGACCTTGCCGACCTCGCCGTGCGCGATCGGGGCGTCGGAGTCGTGACCCATCTGGGTCGGCAGGTCGAAGGCCACGGACAGGCCCATCGTGCCGTTGGCGATGAGCTGCTTGTAGCGGGCGTTGGACTCCACCGCGGTGCCGAAGCCCGCGTACTGGCGCATGGTCCAGGGCCGGCCGGTGTACATGGTCGGGTACACGCCGCGGGTGAACGGGTAGGCGCCCGGCTCGCCCAGCTTCTCCGCCGGGTCCCAGCCCGCCAGAGCCCCTGGCCCGTACACCGGCTCGATGGGCAGTCCGGACTCCGACTCGCGTGCCATGGTGTGCCTCCGCACTACGTCGTTACTCGCCAGTAGAAACCAACCCTCGGCACGGACTGTAGCGACGGCCGTGCGACCGGTGGAGGGCCCCACGCTGGGACCTTCCTCACAGACCCCCTCCCCACCATGCCCCGCCGTTCGCGGGGCGTCACGCCTGGAAAGCATCTGAAGGACAGCAACCCGAAGCGGTGGGACGACGGGGGGTCCGTGATGCGCGGTACGGGCAGGGTCAGAGCGATCGCCGCAGGGGCGGCCGTGGTGGCGGTGGTCGCGGTGGGCGGCGGGTGCACGGTGCAGGGCGCGGGCGGCGGCCGGTCCCCGGTCCACGTCGACCTGCCGGGCACGTCCTCGCCGTCGCGCGGACCGTCGGCGCCCACCGCCACCGGCTCCTCCGGTTCCGGTGACGGCAAGCAGGGCGTCGCGCCGCCCGTGCTGCTCTCCCCCGGCGACACCGGCCGGAACGTGCGCGAACTCCAGGCCCGGCTGCGCCAGGTGGCATGGCTCTTCGACGGCCCCACCGGCACCTACGACGACCTCACCGAGCAGGCGGTCAAGGGCTTCCAGGGCAAGCGCGGGCTGCCGCGCACCGGACGCGTCGACACCGTCACCTGGCAGCGGCTGCTGGGGATGACGCACGAGCCCGGGAAGTGGGAGCTGTACCTGATGGGCGGTCAGCCCGCCGCCGCGCCGGACCCGCGCTGCATGACCGGGCGGGTGCTGTGCATCAGCAAGTCGAGCCGCACCCTGCGCTGGATGATCGACGGGCGGACCGTGTCGACGATGTCGGTCCGCTTCGGCTCGCAGTACACGCCGACCCGGGAGGGCGTCTTCCACGTGTACTTCAAGTCCCGGCACCACGTGTCCACGCTGTACGACTCGCCGATGCCGTACGCCATGTTCTTCAGCGGCGGCCAGGCCGTGCACTACTCATACGACTTCGCCGCCCGGGGCTACGCGGGCGGCTCGCACGGGTGCGTGAACGTGCGGGACGAGACGGCGATCGCGGCGCTGTACGCGCAGGTGCGCACCGGGGACAAGGTCGTCGTGTACTGGTGAGGAACCGCGCGGCGCGAGAGGCCGGGACACCGGGAGGGCCGAAGAGAGACGGGGCGCGGGCGGGACCGGGGGAACGTGTCCCGCCCGCGCCAGGTGCACGAGCCGTGGGTACGGGGGGAACCCCGGCTCAGTGCGACGGCCGATGACCAGTCGGCTCACTCATTACTGCGCCCCCGCGGCAAAAAACGTCACACCTTGGGCGAAGAATTTTTCGTGTGTTACGAAACCGCAGGTCAGAGGCGGTTCGCAGGGCGAGACGGGGGTGATGTGCGGGGGCGGCGCCGGGCGCGGCGGGCCGAGCGGAGGGCGTCGGCGGGGCGTGGCGTCGGTGGGGCGTGGCGTCAGTGGCCGTGGCCGCCGTTGCCCTGGCCCTTGCCCGCGCCCTTGCTGGAGCCGTGGCCGCCGGTGCCGTTCGCGCCGCCCGCGCCGTGACCGCCGGAGCCACCGTGGCCTCCGGAACCACCGGTACCGCCGGTGCCGCCGGAGCCGTGCCCCCCGTGGCCCTGGGAGCCGGCTCTGCCATGGCCGTCGTCGTCACCGCCCTGGCCTTTGTCGCCGCCGCCGCCCTGGCCGGTGCCGTTGCCCTTGCCGCCGTTGCCGTCGCCCTGGCTGTTCCCGCCGCCCTGGCCGTTGCCCTGGCCGCCGCCGCCCTTGAGGCCCTCGGTGGCCGTGCCGGTGCCGGGCTTGCCGGACGTGCCGTTCTTCCCTCCCGAACCGCCCTGGGAGGTGCCCCGGCCGTCGTGGCCGGTGTCGGCGCCGGGCGCGGCGAGGACCGTCTTGCAGTACGCGCCCACGCGCGGGGCGCCGCCCGCCGCCGTCTCCAGGGCGCGCCGGCGGTCGCCGTCCAGGCCGCGGCCGCCGCGCAGGTCCTGGCAGGCCTCGGTGATGCGGCGCCGCCATGCGTCGGTGCCCTGGCCCTCGGTGGTGCCGGGGCGGGCCGCGGTGCCGCGGTCGCCGTCCCGGACGGTGCCCCGGCCCGCCGTACCGCCGCTGCCGCCCTCGGGTGCGACGGACCCGGTGCCGTCCGGCGTGGGCGGGGCCGGCGGGTGTTCGGCGGTGGCGTCGGCGGACACGGAGACGCGGGGGCCGGGCTCGGCGCCGCCGAACGTGGGCAGCACCCCGGTTCCGGCCGCGACCGCGACCCCGCCGACGGTTCCGGCGGCCACGACGGCGCAGAGCGCGAGCCGGACCGGCCGGCCCCAGCGGGAGCGGCGGGCGGTGCCCGCGCCGCCGAACCGCACGAGACCGGTGTCCGCCGCACGGCCGGCGCGCGCGGGGGACGCCGCCGGGGTGGTGGCGCGCGCGGCGCGGAAGGCGGTCAGCGCGGCGGCCTCACCGGGGAGTTCACCGTCGGCCTTCTCCGGAACGGCGGACAGCGCGTCCAGGGCGCGGGTGAGCCGTTCGGCCTGCTCACGGGCCTCGTCTGCGACGGCGTCCAGCGGCTCGCCGCGCAGCAGACGCTCCGCCGTCTCGCGGTCCAGCCACCTGTACTGCTCGTCGGCCATCACATGTCCTTCTGCGTCCGCGCCCATCGTTGCGTCACACCGGCGGACGACACCGCGCGGGCGCGCGGTTCTCTCTGCGGCGGCAGCGCGTCGAGCACGCCGGCCGATTCCGGATCGGTGTCCGGGCGCTCCCCGAGCAGTTCGGCGAGCTTCTTCAGACCGCGGTGCGCGGCCGTGCGCACGGCTCCCGGCCGCTTGCCGAGGGTCTCCGCGGCGGTCTTCGCGTCGAGCCCCACGACCACGCGCAGCACGACCGCCTCGGCCTGGTCCTGCGGCAGCCGGGCGATGAGGGAGAGGGTGCGGTCCGTGGCCAGCGCCTCGATGGCCTCGCCGGCCGTGTCGGAATCGGCGGGCCGGCCGGTCAGCTCGGTCTCGTCGCCGCCGACGGCGGGGCGGCGGCCGCGCATGCGGATGTGGTCCAGCGCCCGGTTGCGCGCGATCCGGGCGGCCCAGCCGCGGAAGCGGTCGGCGTCGCCCTCGAACCGCTCCAGATCGCGGGCGATCTGCAGCCACGCCTCGGAAGCGACGTCCTCCGCCTCCAGGTCGCCGACGAGCGTCCTGACGTATCCGAGCAGCCGCGGGTGCACGGTGCGGTACACGGTCCGGAACGCGGTCTCGTCCCCGTCCTGCGCCGCACGCACCGCGGCTGTCAGCTCCGCGTCGTCCCCCAGCACCCTGGTTCCTCGATCGATGGTCGCGGTTCAAGACCGCAGGTGGTCGCGGTGGTCCGGGCCCCCCGCGGTCCGGCGCGAAAGGCACGTTACGGCTTTAAACCACTGCTCGTCCACGTCGGTCCGGGATGCAACCGACTCGTGACGCGCACGAATGCCGACGGGGTGTGACAGAAAACGCACGCTCGGCGCTGTAGGAAGTACGGGCCGCCGCGCGGCCCGTGCCGCGCGACGGCCGGGGCCTCTCCTGTGGGGGGTGGCGGCCCCGGCCGTTGCCATGGCGGCCCCCGCGAGGGGCTGAAGGCCCAGGTGAGCGGGGTGTTCTACGGATCCTGCGCTGCTGCGGCTGCTTCGGCTCCGGCGGCTTCTTCCGCTTCTTGGGATCCTGCGGCTTCTTCCGCTGCATCCAGGGCGCTGCATCCAGGGCGCTGCTTCCGGGGGGCTGCTTCGCCTTCTCTTCCGTGGCGCTACTGCGCCTTGCCCCCGTTGTCCGGTCCGCCGCTGTGCTCGGTGCCGTTGCCCGGCTGGGCGGGGTGTCCGGCCGGCGTGGGCTGCCCCGCCGTCGTGGGCTGCCCCGCCGTCGTGGGCTTCCCGGCCGTGGTGGGCTCGGCGGCCGTGGTGGGCTCAGCGGCCGTGCCGGGCTTGGCGGTGCCCTGCCCCTGCGCGGCGTGGGCGAGCTGCTCGGCGCAGTACGCCCGGACCCGGTCCGTGCCGCCCGCGGCCGCGACGAGCCGCTGCCAGGAGGTGGCGTCGAGCGCCTTGCCGTTCTCGCCGACGCGCTCCCAGGCCCGGCAGTGGGCCTCGGTGTCCTGCGCGCCGTCCGGCCGGTCGGGGCGGCCGGGCGATCCGACGGCACCGGGACCGGCGGAACCGCCGTGCGGCGCGGCGGTCGCGGCCGTGTCCGGCGAGCGTCCGGCGTCGCCGGTCGCCGCGTGGGAGGCGCGCCGTCCGTCGTCCGGGCCGCCGGGGCCGTCGGAGGAGGCGCCCGGGGTGCCGATGGCCGCGTAGGCGACCCCGCCCAGGGTGAGGCCGGCCACGACCACGGACAGGGCGGCCTTCAGCGAGCGGCGGGGGCGGCGGGTGCGCGGCCGCCAGTCGTCGCGGCCGCGGGTGCGGGCCTGAGCGCCTTCGGCACGGGCGGCGCGGAACGCGGCCACGGCGCGCTGCTCGGCGTCGCCGTCGATGACGTCGGCCCGGATCGCCGCGGCGAGCAGGGCCTCCAGCGTGGCGTGCTCGCCGCCGCCCGCCACGCGGTCGCCGGGGCGGCGGGTGTCGTCGGACACGGTGCCGCCGGGGAGCGTGTGCCGACGAGCGTGCGGCCCGCCTCCCCTGTGCGTGTCACCCATGTCCGTGTCCGTCCCTGTCCGCCCGGCCCGCCGTGCCGGACCTGTGCTGTGGGGTGTACGGCCTGTCGCCGCCACCGTTTCATTTCGACTCCCCCAGCGTCCGGGAAGCCTCATCCGTCACACCTTCGCCCTCCGTGCCCGGTACATCCAGTTGCCGGGCGAGTCGCCTGAGCCCTCGGTAGGCGGCGGTGCGGACCGCGCCGGGGCGCTTGCCGAGCACCCGGGCCGTGGCGGGTCCGTCGAGGCCGACGACGACCCGCAGCAGCACCGCCTCCGCCTGGTCGCGGGGCAGCGCGCGGACGAGCGCGAGGGCCTGGGCGGTGGAGAGCGACTCCAGCGCCTGCTCGTGCGTGCTGTGCGGCCCGGGCAGGTCGAGGACCTCCGCCTCCAGCGCCGCCGGCCGGGGCCGGGAGCGCCGGCGGCGCAGATGGTCCAGCGCCCGGTGCCGCGCGATGGTGGCCGTCCAGCCGCGGAACCCGGCGCCGTCGCCCTGGAACCGCCCGAGGTCGCGGGCTATCTCCAGCCAGGCGTCGGAGGCCACGTCCTCGGCGTCCTCCCCGACCAGGCCGCGCAGATAGCCCAGCAGCGCGGGCTGCACGATGCGGTACGCGACCGCGAAGGCGGCCTCGTCGCCGTCCTGGGCCCGCGCGACCGCCGCGCCCAGCTCCCCGTCGTTCGCCCGCGCGCGCCGGGGTTCAGCTCCCTGGCCCAAGTCCGCCCTCGTTCGTCGTCCACGCCTCCACGGTCATCAGCGTCGCGGCTCACAGAAGTGTCACAGCATGTCAGGCGACCGCCCGGCGAGCTCGTCCGTGCAGGGTGAGGTAGAAGGTCTGCAGCGAGTCCTCGGGGGCGCCCGCCGAGAAGCGGTTGAGGACCTTGCCGAGCGGGTTCCACACCCGCCCGTCGGGCATCCGCACCCCGACCGCCTGCCCGAAGTAGACGCGCTGCTCGGCGTCGAGGTCCACCCAGGCGGCGCCCGCCCGGCGTACCAGCACCTCTCCGACGTAGGCGCCGAGCCCGAACAGCGTGCCGGCCACGCGGTCGGGTTCGGCGCCGCCCTTGCGCAGTCCGTCCACGATGAAGTCGACGACGCGCAGGCTGCGCACGGAGTAGTCGAGCGGCAGCCGGTTGCGGGCGGTGGCGCGGGCGACGAAGGCCGCCGCGTGCGGTCGCATCTCCCGTGCGTGCGGACGGTGTTCGTGCGCGGTGTGCATGGCGTCCCCCTCACTCGGCACGGGAGAACGCGGGCGCCGTCCCCCCGACTACCCAGCGGATGCGGGGTCTTGGGCATCACGGGCCCCATGAGTGTCTCTTCCCACAGTAAAAACGTGCCGCGCGCGTACAACCTTCGGGCGTCTCGTGCGTCGTACCGCCTGCGACGGCGAGGCGCCCGGGGTCAGGACCGTGTCGTCGCGTCCCGGCACAGCAGCCGCAGGGAGCCGTGGCCGGCGTAGGCGCGACGGGCCTCGTCCACCGGGTCCCAGAGCTTGCCGTCGGGGGTGCGCACCCAGTGGTCACCGCCGCTCGCCCACCACTCGGCGCCGGCCTGACGGACGATCACCTCACCGGCGTAGGCGCCGAAACCGCGCAGCACGGTCGCCACGGCGTCCTCCGGGGCGCCCTCGCGCCGTATCTCCTCGATCATCCGGTCGACGCGCCACAGGCTCTGCGCCGAGTAGTCGAGGCGGACGCGGGCGCCCTCGCGCATGGTGGCCACCACGTCGGCCGCCCACCGTGCGGGTTTGGCGGCGGCCTGCGGTCTGCCGCCCTGCCCGGGCGTCCGCTCGTGCCAGGTCGTGTACTGAGGGGTAACAGTCGTCACGTAGGGAAGAGCGCGCCGCGCCGGTCGCGCGTCACGGGCTGCCGGGGATGTTCCGCGAACGGGTGCGCAACCGCCCCACCGCCCCCGCACGACGGTCACAGGACCCGTCCACGGGGGCAGGTTTGACCCCTGCGGATCGGGGTTCCCCGGGCGGCGAGCCCGCCGGGCGGGGGGTGCCCGACGGCGTTCCCGCCGCCGGTCTCACACCCGGCCGCGGGCCCGGCGGGAGACCACCGCGCGCAGGACCCGGCGGCCCTCGGTGGAGACGTCGAGGGCGCGGCGCAGGCCGGACGGGCCGTGCTCGGCGAGGACTTCGAGGACGGTGACCTGGCGCCGCAGTTCGGCGGCGACCAGCGGGGACATGCCGTCGGTGCGGCCCTCGCGGCGCGCGTCGACGCCGGAGGCGTCCTCGGCGGGGTCGAGCAGCCGGTGGATCTGCAGGGAGGCGACCGAGCAGGCGTCCGCCCACACCCGCACCTGCGGCGCGCACCGCTCGTCGGGCGCGGCGGCGAGCATCCGCTGGGCGAGCAGGGTCGCCTCGTCGTCGGCGTCCTCGCCGGCCGGGAGCTTGCCGCGGACCGCGTCGAGCAGGTCGCCCCAGGTCTCGCCGGCGTCGCCGGCGCTGTCGGCGAGATTCCCCCACAGCGGGCGCAGGGTCTCGTCGTCGCCGCCCAGCAGGGGCAGGCACCGATCCAAACAAGCCAGTCCGCTCGCGGCCAGTCCGCGTTCGTCGGCCTGAGAGATGAGGTCCACCAGGCTCATCCACGCCTCCCTCGACGGGGCGCCATCCCTTACGGAGCCCGCACTTCCCCTTACTGCGTGCGACGCCCGCGCAGTGTCACAGGGGTACCACACCGAGCCGGTCGAGGAGGCGGAAGAAGAGATTTTCGGCCAGCGGATCAGGGTCGGCGGTGAGGACCGCGAGGAGTTCCGGCTCGGCCACCATGTGCCCGGCCTCGGCGGCCCAGGCGGCGGCGCGGCCCGCGGCGTCGTCGGGCGGCAGGAAGTAGTCGTCCAGGGCGAGCCCGTCCTGCCCGAGGTATCCGGCCATCGCCTCCCGGCCCAGGCAGGCCGTCCACGTCCCGCTCAGCGGGGCCGCCGCCTCGACGACCACGCAGTCGCCGTCCATGACGTACCCGAAGAGCGCCGGCGCCCCCGTCTCACGCGCCAGCGCGTTCATGCTGCCGACGTCGCCCTCGCCGTTCGGGTACTCCCACACCTGCCAGCCGCCCGGCGCCTCGGTGTGCCGCCGCAGCCCGGTCAGCCCGGCGAGCGGCCGCAGCCCGTCCAGCGGCCGCTCGGCGCGGCCGACGACGAAGTACCCCCAGTAGCCCATGCCCGTCCCCCCGGCTCCGCCCGGCCCGCGGTCGCGTGCCGCATGCGCCACCAACGTACGGCCGTGCGCGGCCGGCCGGGAGGATTCCGGCGCGGCCCGGGGCCTGTTGCGCCAGTCCCGAGACACCACCTAGCCGAGCTGCGCGGCCAGCGACTTGAACTGCGTCCAGGACAGGGCCGGTGCGCCCGGGTCCCAGAGCTTCTGCACCGTCGCCCGCAGCGGCATCCGGATGCCGGCCGCGACCTGGGCCTGCGTCTGAGCGTTGGGGAAGTCGCCCCACACGGCGAAGGTGCCGCCGAGGATCTGCCCGTCGTAGCGCGCCGGGACGGGCTGGCTGCCGCGCAGCACCCGCGGGGTCCACTGCTCGTAGATCCGCTGCCCGGTCGGGTAGAAGAACTGGTTCGGCTGCCCGAGGACGTAGTAGAGGTACGCGTCGTTGTAGTTGATCACCTTGCGGCCCGCGGCGAGGTAGTCCACGGGCTGCCGGGCCCCGATCTCCTTGCCGGTCCAGTACGCCACCTGCAGGTCGCCCGCCGGCTTGACGGACGTGCCCGCGTAGAAGCCGTCGTTCCAGGCGCGTATCGCGCGGTCGTGGGCGCGGACGGTGCCGGCGCGGTCGTTGAGCCAGCCGGTGGCCAGGTCGGCGATGGTGCCCGAGGCGCCGTAGGCGTCGTGGGCGGCGGCCGCGAGCTGCGGGTAGGAGGCCTCGGGGTTCTTCGCCATCAGAGCCTGGTACTCGTCGCCGCCCAGGTTCCACTTGCCGCCGGGGAAGAGGCCCGCGTACTCGTCGAGCAGGTCGTCGACGATCCGCGCGGCCTGGTCCTTGGAGATGTCCACCGCCCCGCGGGCCACGGTGCCGCGCGCGCTGACCAGCTTCAGGTCCGGGTGGGCGGCGATGACGGCGCCCAGGTGCCCCGGCGAGTCGATCTCCGGCACGACCGTGATGTGCCGGCTCTGCGCGAGCTGCACGATCTGCTTGACCTGCGCCTTGGTCAGGTGGTCCGTCGAGACGATCTCCGGATGGGTGCTGGACTCGATCCGGAAGCCCTGGTCGTCGGAGAAGTGCAGCCCCAGCTCGTTGTACTTCAGATCGCCGAGCTCGCGGATGCGGTCCTCTATCCAGCCGGCCGAGTACGGCTTGCGCGCGATGTCGAGCATCAGCCCGCGCACCGGCTTGGCCGGCGCGTCGCGCACCACGCCCTCCGGCGCGGCGCCCGCACCGCGCACCTCCTGCTTGAGCGTGCGGGTGCCGTAGAACACGCCGGCCTCGCCGGGCCCGCTGATCACCACCCGCCCGCCGCGCACGGTCATGGTGTACGACTCCGGGTTGCCGCCCTCGCCGCCGAGCGCCAGCCGGACGTCCCCGGCACGCACGTCGCCGCGCTGCCCGGCGTACGTCATCCCCAGCTCGCCGGCGATCAGCTTGCCCTCGTCGGCCAGCTCCGGGTCGCTGACGACGACCCGGGAGGTGTGCGCCGGGCGCCAGCCGGGGCCGCGCGCCGGGGTGTGCGACCGGACCGCGGGGATGGTGCGCGGGGCGGTGGAGAGCGGGTACGTGCGGCTGGGGCTGGGCGTGGGAGTCGGCTGCCGGGGCGTGGACCGGCCGGGTGACGCGACGGATCCGGCCTCGGAGGGCCGGGCCTGGGCCGGCGTGTCCCCGGAGGAGCCGTCGCCCGTCGCGGCCCATACGCCGACGCCCACGCCGAGCGCGATCGTCCCGGCGAAGGCGGCGGCGACGACGAGTCGCCGGTTGGTGCGCTTGTGGCTGCTGTGCTTGCGGCTGTGCTGGCTCACCCCGCCAACGTACGACTCCGCGCGGCGCGCGTCCTGTCCGCCGCCCGGGAACCGGTGGTCCACCACACGTTCTGAAACTCTCCCGTGCGGGTGAATTCCGGCCATCCGTCGGACACAGCGTGACCATTATCGATAACGTGGTGTCACATCCCTCACATGATCCCCTGCCGACCCACACATCACGCACGCCGAGGACTCACGCTGCCCGCGCACCGTCTTCCCCGTCTCCCCGGCCGAGTCGCCATACCGGCACTGCCCGAACAGCCGCGCGTCCCGCGCCCGCCGGCCGGCCTGGAGGACTTCAACACCGCGCCCGCCGACCAGGCGGCGCGCGCCCTGCTGACCTGCCTGCGCAGCCTGCGCTGGGCCCGCCGGATCGCCGCCCACCGCCCCTACCCCACGCTGGAAGCCCTGCTCGCGGCGTCCGACGAGGCCGCCTACGACCTCACCCCCGCCGATCTGGCCGAGGCCCTGGCCGCGGAGTCCCTGCCCGCCCTTCCGGACGACGCCTACGGCGCGGCCCACACGGCCCTGAGCGCGGCGCACGCCGCCTACGAGTCCCGATTCGGACACACGTTCGTCATCTGCCTGGGCGGCGTTCCCCCGTCCGAGGCCCTCGACTACGTCCTGGAAGCGATCCGGTCACGATTGACCAACGACCCGGAGGAGGAGCGGGTCGTCGCGGCGGACGAGCTCCGGCGCCTGGCGCGGGAACGCCTGTTCGATCTCCTCGGCGGCGCGGGGACCCGCCAGGCCGACGCTTGACGGTCCCCACCGGGCAAAGGGGCACAAACCAGCCACCTCAGTAGTCCCACTAGCCCACACGTACCTCTTTGCGTGCCAGTTTGATCACACCGAGGGACCCCGGCGCAGCCCGGCGGCGGCGCGTCGCTACGATGCTGGGGGCCGGTGGACCGTACCCGGCCGGGCCCGACCGACACCGAAGCCGGCGCGGCCCCAACCCCCGCTCCCGGAGGAAATTTCCGTGCCGGCTGGAACGCTGTACCGCGGCCGGGAAGGAATGTGGTCCTGGGTGGCTCATCGAGTCACCGGCGTCCTCATTTTCTTCTTCCTGTTCGTTCACGTGCTGGACACCGCTCTCGTGCGTGTCTCCCCCGAGGACTACGACAAGGTCGTAGCCACCTACAAGACGCCGATCGTCGCCTGCCTTGAGTACGGCCTCGTCGCCGCCATCCTCTTCCACGCGCTCAACGGCCTCCGCGTCATCGCCGTCGACTTCTGGTCCAAGGGCCCGCGCTACCAGAAGCAGATGCTCTGGACCGTCGTGGGCATCTGGGTCGTGCTGATGCTCGGGGCGATCTACCCCGTCCTCGGCCACGCCGCTCGTGTTCTGTTCGGGAGCTGACGCGCATGTCCACCACTGAAACCACTGCTTCCGGTATCGGCCCGGTCGAGGGCGGCGACGTCTACTCCGTCGACAACCCGGCGCCGTTCATCGAGGCCCCGCGCAAGCGCACCAAGAAGACCCCGAAGTCGACCCGGGGCAACTTCGAGATGGCGGCCTGGCTCTTCATGCGCCTGTCCGGCGTCGTGCTGGTCGTCCTGGTCATCGGCCACCTGCTGATCCAGCTCGTGCTGGACGGCGGCGTGTCCAAGATCGGCTTCGCCTTCGTGGCCGGCCGCTGGGCGTCGCCGTTCTGGCAGGTCTGGGACCTGCTGATGCTGTGGCTGGCGATGCTGCACGGCGCGAACGGCCTGCGCACGGTCATCAACGACTACGCGGAGCGCGCGAACACCCGCCTGTGGCTCAAGGGCCTGCTCTACACCGCCACGGTGTTCACCATCCTGCTGGGCACGCTGGTGATCTTCACCTTCGACCCGAACATCCGCTAGGCACGGGGCTGCGAGAATCATGAAGATCCACAAGTACGACACCGTCATCGTCGGCGCCGGTGGCGCCGGTATGCGGGCCGCCATCGAGGCGACCAAGCGCAGCCGCACGGCCGTCCTGACGAAGCTCTACCCCACCCGCTCCCACACGGGCGCCGCGCAGGGCGGCATGGCCGCCGCGCTGGCCAACGTGGAGGAGGACAACTGGGAGTGGCACACCTTCGACACGGTCAAGGGCGGTGACTACCTGGTCGACCAGGACGCCGCCGAGATCCTGGCGAAGGAGGCCATCGACTCCGTCCTCGACCTGGAGAAGATGGGCCTGCCGTTCAACCGGACCCCGAACGGCACCATCGACCAGCGCCGCTTCGGCGGTCACTCCCGCAACCACGGCGAGGCGCCGGTCCGCCGCTCCTGCTACGCGGCCGACCGCACCGGCCACATGATCCTCCAGACGCTGTACCAGAACTGCGTCAAGGAGGGCGTGGAGTTCTTCAACGAGTTCTACGTCCTGGACCAGCTGATCACCGAGGTCGACGGCGTCAAGCGCTCGGCCGGCGTGGTGGCCTACGAGCTGGCCACCGGCGAGATCCACATCTTCCAGGCGAAGTCGGTCATCTACGCCTCCGGCGGCTGCGGCAAGTTCTTCAAGGTGACGTCGAACGCCCACACGCTGACCGGTGACGGCCAGGCGGCGGTCTACCGCCGGGGCATCCCGCTGGAGGACATGGAGTTCTTCCAGTTCCACCCGACCGGCATCTGGCGCATGGGCATCCTGCTCACCGAGGGTGCCCGCGGTGAGGGCGGCATCCTGCGCAACAAGGACGGCGAGCGCTTCATGGAGAAGTACGCGCCGGTCATGAAGGACCTCGCCTCCCGTGACGTCGTCTCGCGCTCCATCTACACGGAGATCCGCGAGGGCCGCGGCTGCGGTCCCGAGGGGGACCACGTCTACCTGGACCTCACCCACCTCCCGCCGGAGCAGCTCGACGCGAAGCTGCCCGACATCACGGAGTTCGCGCGCACCTACCTCGGCATCGAGCCCTACACGGACCCGATCCCGATCCAGCCCACGGCCCACTACGCGATGGGCGGCATCCCGACGAACGTCGAGGGTGAGGTCCTGGCGGACAACACCACCGTCGTCCCCGGCCTGTACGCCGCCGGCGAGGTCGCCTGCGTGTCCGTGCACGGCGCCAACCGCCTGGGCACCAACTCGCTGCTGGACATCAACGTCTTCGGCAAGCGGGCCGGCATCGCCGCCGCGGAGTACGCGCAGAAGGCGGACTTCGTCGAGCTGCCCGAGGCCCCCGAGTCCTTCGTGGTGGAGCAGATCGAGCGTCTGCGCAGCTCCACGGGCAGCGAGCGGGTCGCGGACCTGCGGCGCGAGCTGCAGGAGACCATGGACGCCAACGTCATGGTGTTCCGCACCGAGCAGACGATCAAGACGGCCGTCGAGAAGATCGCCGAGCTGCGCGAGCGCTACAAGAACGTGGCGATCCAGGACAAGGGCAAACGGTTCAACACCGACCTGCTGGAGGCCATCGAGCTGGGCAACCTGCTCGACCTGGCCGAGGTCATGGCCGTCTCGGCGCTGGCCCGCAAGGAGTCCCGCGGCGGTCACTACCGCGAGGACTACCCCAACCGCGACGACGTCAACTTCATGCGCCACACCATGGCGTACCGCGAGGTCGGCGCCGACGGGACCGAGTCCATCCGTCTCGACTACAAGCCGGTCGTCCAGACCCGCTACCAGCCGATGGAGCGTAAGTACTGATGGCTACCCCTGTTCTGGACAAGGTCGAGGCGGAGTCCGCGGCCTCCCCCTACATCACCGTCACCTTCCGGATCCGCCGGTTCAACCCGGAGGTCTCGGCGGAGGCGACCTGGGAAGACTTCCAGCTGGAGATCGACCCCAAGGAGCGCGTCCTCGACGGTCTCCACAAGATCAAGTGGGACCTGGACGGCACGCTGACCTTCCGCCGCTCCTGCGCCCACGGCATCTGCGGCTCCGACGCGATGCGGATCAACGGCAAGAACCGCCTCGCGTGCAAGACGCTGATCAAGGACATCAACCCGGAGAAGCCGATCACGGTCGAGCCCATCAAGGGCCTGACGGTCCTGAAGGACCTCGTGGTCGACATGGAGCCGTTCTTCCAGGCGTACCGCGACGTGATGCCCTTCCTCATCACGAAGGACACCAACGAGCCGACGCGTGAGCGTCTGCAGTCCGCCGAGGACCGCGAGCGCTTCGACGACACCACCAAGTGCATCCTGTGCGCCGCGTGCACGTCGTCCTGCCCGGTCTTCTGGAACGACGGCCAGTACTTCGGCCCGGCCGCCATCGTCAACGCGCACCGCTTCATCTTCGACTCGCGCGACGAGGCCGGCGAGCAGCGTCTGGAGATCCTGAACGACAAGGACGGCGTCTGGCGCTGCCGCACGACGTTCAACTGCACGGACGCCTGCCCCCGAGGCATCGAGGTCACGAAGGCGATCCAGGAGGTCAAGAGGGCGCTGATCACGCGCCGCTACTGAGGCCGTCCCGGCACCTCGCCCCTGGGCCCCGTCTCCCCTGCCAAGGGGGGAGCGGGGCCCTTGCCGTGCCGGCCGGCACAGCGGCTCGCACCGCGTCCGCCGGCCGTGCGGAGGCGTTTCAGAGGCCCGCGATCCACATGGTGACGTCGTAGGCGAGGTCGGCAACGCCCCGCCCGCTCTCGACGCGGGGCGAACACCACGGCCTCCTCCCTCCTGGGCACCCCGACGCCGACGGGCCCCGGCCTCCGGGGAGGGCGGGGCCCGTCGGTGTTGCGCCGGGGGTCAGCCGCGGAGGACTCGGCCGTGGCTGTCCGTGCGGTCGTTGCTGGTGAAGAAGATGATCGCGTCGATCAGGGCCCAGAAGCCGAGGCCGCCGCAGGTGAGCAGCTGGGCGATGGCCACGCCGGTGGAGCCGACGTAGAAGCGGCCGGCGCCGAAGCCGCCGAGGAACAGCTGCAGGACGCCGGCGACGACCTTGGACTTGTCGGAGTAGGGGCGGCCCTGGGGGTCGACGCCGAAGGGGGCCTCGGGGGTGGGGACGGACATGCGTGCTGCTCCTGGGATGTGAAAGGGAGGAACGGTGACGTTCCGGAGTGATCCAGGCGGGAGCACGCGACACCTGTACGGCGGCAGCCCGATGCGCTCATCCCCCCTGCGGATCATGGAGCCTAGAGGGGCGGTGGTCCCTCGCGGGAGGTCTGGGGAGGGATCGTGTCGATTCCGTAATGCGTTGGTCAACTCGCCTGGTCAGCGGCACTGCTGAGAGCGGCTCAGGTGAGGTTGCGAGTCACCGTCCAGGCCACCGCCAGCAGCAGGACGAGCGCCTGGGCCCGCGCCGAGAGGGTGGGCCGCCAGCGCCTGCCGCGGACGCCCTCCACGGCCCAGCGCGCCAGCAGGCCCAGCGCGAGGGGCGAGGCCAGCAGGAGCGCCCGGTTGTCCAGCCAGGCGGCGGTGAGGTGACCGTGCATCAGGTCGTACACCATGCGGGTGCCGCCGCAGGCCGGGCACAGCAGCCCTGTCAGGAGACGGAACGGGCAGCGGGGCAGCAGGTGCCCCGGCTCGTGCGGATCGGTGCCGTAGAGGTACGCCGCGCCCGCCGCGCCCGCGGCGAACACCGCGAGCGGGGCCACCACCGGGTGCCGCAGGGCGGTGTGGAGGGCCGTGCGGGGGGCCGTGCGGGGGGCTGCGCGGAGGTCGGCGCGCCGGGGCGCCGGGGCGGCGCCGCGCGAGGGCTCGGCGCCGCGCGAGGGGCCGGCCTCGCAGGACACGGCCCGCGCCGTGCCGGCCTCGCGGGACGCCGCCCGCGACGTGTCAGCCTCGCAGGACGCGGCCATGCTGGTCCGTCGTGGTGTTGCTGGTCAGCAGGATGATCCCGTCGATCAGGGCCCAGATGCCGAAGCCGCCGCAGGTGAACAGCTGGGCGAGGCCGATGCCGACGTCGCCGATGTAGAAGCGGCCGACGCCGAAGGTGCCGAGGAAGAGCTGGAGCACGCCCGCGACGATCTTCGACTTCTCGGAGTACGGCCGCCCGTAGGGGTCGTAGCCGTACGGCGCGTGGGGGTCGCCGGTGTACGTGCCGGGCGGCACGGGCCCCGGGGGGTAGCCGCCACCCGGCGGATAACCGCCCTGCGGGTAACCGCCCTGGGGGTAGCCGCCCTGCGGGTGGCCGCCGGGCGGGTAGGCGTACCCCGGCTGCTGGTAGGGGCCGGCGTTCGGGTAGCCGTACCCGGGCGGCTGATTCGGCGGCTGCTGCGACTGGTCGCTCAAGGTGTGTGTGCTCCTGGGATCCGATTCCGCCGCGCTCGGGGTGCGAGATAGCCATGATCGCGGACGAGTCGTCGCCATCTTGCCCGAAGGGGGCCGCGGCGGAGAAGCCCACCGCGTCCACCGGCACCCACCGCCCCCTGCCGCGCGACGACGTGCCGCCAATCACCGGCTACGGGCGGACATGCACCTATTCTGACGGTATGTCAGATGACGAGTCGTACGAACTGCTCGGGTTCGACAACGTACTGCTGCCCGTCGGCGATCTCGGTGAGGCCGTGGGGTTCTACGAGCGGGCCGGATTCGCCGTCGGGTTCCGGCTCGACGAGGCCGGGATCGCGCTGCTGCGGGTGGGCGCCGAGACGCCGGGGATCCTGCTGCGGCAGGAGGACGCGCTCGGGTACCGGTCGCCCGCCTGGCCCGCCTCCCGCGTGTGGGTGGAGGTCCCCGACGCCCGGCTCGCCGCCCGGCGCCTCGCCGCGGCCGGGATCGCACCCCTGGAGGAGCCGTTCGCCGTGGCCACCGGATGGACCGTCGAGATCGCCGACCCCTGGGGCAACGTCGTCGGGTTCACGGACTACTCCAAGCGGCCCGAACTGGGGCGCCGCACCTGATCCGCGCCGCATCCGCGACCGCCGGAGCCGGCCGGCCGCCCACTCTTCTTGAACGCGTTCAAAAACAGGACTACAGTCCATGACGTCAGCGTTTTGAACGCGTTCAAGAAGGGGTGGGGCATGGACCGCACCGTCATCGCCTACGTCATCTACCTGGTCGTCAGCATCGCGCTGACGATCTGGGTGGCCCGGACGCTCAGCCGCAACGGCCGGGTGTTCCTGGCCGACGTCCTGCACGGCAACGACAAGCTCGCCGACGCCGTCAACCGCCTGCTGGTCGTCGGCTTCTACCTGGTGAACCTCGGCTTCGTCGCCCTCTACCTCAGCGGCGACCAGTCCATCGAGGACACCCGCGGCATCTTCGAGGCCCTGTCCACCAAGCTCGGCGTGGTGCTGCTGGTCCTCGGCGTGATGCACCTCGGCAACGTGTACGTGCTCAACCGGATCCGCCGGCGCGGGGTGATGGAGCGCGAGCAGGTGCCGCCCGTCCCGCCGCAGGGCTGGGTGGCGCCGGGCACCGGGGCGTGAACGACGTGACCGCCGGGAAAGGCGCCGTGCGCGGGCTCACCGTCCTCTACGACGCCGAGTGCGGCCTGTGCGCCTTCCTGCGGGACTGGCTCGTCCGGCAGCCGCAGCTGGTGCCGCTGGAGCTGGTCCCCGCCGGGTCGGTCGAGGCCCGGCGGCGCTTCCCAGGCCTCGACCACCGGGCCACCCTGGAGGAGGTCACCGTCGTCGGCGACGGAGGCCAGGTCTACCGGGACGCCGCCGCCTGGATCGTCGTCCTGTGGGCCCTGCGCGAGCACCGGCCCCTCGCCCACCGGCTGAGCACCCCGGCGGGCGCGCGCCTGGCCCGGGGCGCGGTGCTCGCGGCCGCGAAGTGGCGGGGCCGGCCGCAGGGGTGGGGCGGGCGGGTGTACCGCCGGGGCGACGGCTGGTCGTACGCGCCCGGGAGCGGCTGGACGTACAACCCACCCGGCTGTGACGACGGCGCCTGCGCCACTGACTAGGCTCTGGTGTCGTGCCCGCCAAGAACGACAGCCCGCATGAGGGCCCCGCGACCCCGAAGTCCGAGAAGTCGGAGCAGACCCGCGCGCTGATCCTGGAGACGGCGATGCGGCTGTTCCAGGAGCGGGGCTACGACAAGACCACCATGCGGGCCATCGCCCAGGAGGCCGGTGTCTCCGTCGGCAACGCCTACTACTACTTCGCCGGCAAGGAGCACCTGATCCAGGGCTTCTACGACCGGATCGCCGCCGAGCACCAGGCGGCGGTCCGCGATGTGCTGGCGCGGGAGACCGACTTCGAGGCGCGGCTCGCGGGTGTGCTGAAGACCTGGCTGGACGTGGCGGCGCCGTACCACGAGTTCGCGGTGCAGTTCTTCAAGAACGCCGCCGACCCGGACAGCCCGCTCAGCCCCTTCTCGCAGGAGTCGGAGCACGCGCGCGAGGAGGCGATCAGCGTGCACCGGGCGGTGCTGGCGGGCTCGGTGAAGACCAAGGTGCCCGAGGAACTGCGGGACGCCCTGCCCGAGTTGATGTGGCTCGCGCAGATGGGGCTGGTGCTGTACTGGATCTTCGACCGCACCCCGGGGCGCGAGCGCAGCTA
Source organism: Streptomyces sp. NPDC014801 (assembly GCF_043082085.1). Taxonomy (NCBI): domain Bacteria; kingdom Bacillati; phylum Actinomycetota; class Actinomycetes; order Kitasatosporales; family Streptomycetaceae; genus Streptomyces; species Streptomyces sp. NPDC014801. The sequence continues at coordinate 67,664 of NZ_JBIBXG010000007.1, forward strand.
CCGGCTCGCCGAGCGCGGCGCGCGGATCACCGCGCGCGGTGTGTCGCTGGCCCGGTTCCGGGTGCTGCGGCCGCTGGTGCGCGAGGTGCACGAGCTGTTCACGGACTTCCTGCCCGGGATGACGAAGGTGCTGCCGGCGCCGGGCGGGAAGGACCGGGACCGCTGAGCGCGTCCCGGCCCCGGGCCGGGCGGTCTCGGTCCCGCCGACGGTCACGGCCCCCGGCCGGGCGGTCTCAGCCCCGGTCCCGGGTAAGCGGTCTCAGATCCAGGTCAGCTGCCACAGCCGGAACACGCCGTTTCCGTCCGACAGGTACTGGCCGCCGCTGACGTCGACGTTCGTGACGACGTACTCCTTGCTCTGCCACAGCGGGATCACCGGGACGTCCTCGGCGATACGGCCCTGCAGGCGGCGGAAGTCCGTGGCGGAGCGGCCGCGGTCGGCGTACTGCTGCGAGGAGCGGATGTAGGTGTCGACCGTCTTGTCGCTGTAGCCGGTGTTCATCGTGGCGTCGGTGGCGACGAGCGGGCCGGTGAAGGTGTCCGGGTCCGGGTAGTCGGCGACCCAGCCGACCGCGTACGCGTCCAGCTTGCCGGTCGCCCAGCGCTTCTGGAAGTCGGTCCACTCGTAGCCCTTGACGTCGACCTTGAACAGGCCGCTCGCCTCCAGCTGCCGCTTGAGCTCGTTCGCCTCCTGCTCGGCGGCGCCGCTGCCGATGCCGTAGCCGTAGGTGAAGCGGACCGGCAGGCTCACCCCGGCCTCGGCGAGCAGGGCGCGCGCCTTGGCCGCGTCCTGCTTGGGGTAGGTGTCGAAGAAGGACGTGGTGTGGCCGATGATGCCGGTCGGGATCAGCGAGTACAGCGGCTCGACCGTGCCGTCGTAGACGTCCCCGGCGAGCTGCTCGCGGTTGACCAGCCAGGCGATGGCGCGGCGCACGCGCGCGTCGTGCAGCGGGGAGCCCTTGTGGGTGTTGAAGTACAGGTTGCGGGTCTCGGAGCTGTCGGCCTCGAAGACGCGCTGCCCGGGGTCGCTGGCGTTGAGGCCGGCGAGCACGGTGGGCGGCAGCTGCCGGGTGGCGACGTCGACCTGCTTGGCCTTCCAGGCGCCGTTCAGGGCCGTCGGGTCCTTGTAGTAGCGCAGCTCGATGGGCGTGCCGGTGTTCTTGATGGCGCCGTGGTAGCGGGAGTTGGGCTTCAGGACGGCCTTGGCGCCCTTGGTGTACGAGGCCAGCTCGTACGGCCCGGTGCCGTCGGCGCTCGTGTCCTGGCGCAGGGCGTCGGCCGGGTAGCGCTCGGCGTCGACGATGGCGCCGGCGCCGGTGGCCACCTTGAACGGGAACGTGGCGTCGGGCGAGGACAGGTGGAAGGTGACCGTGCGGTCCCGGGCGTCGACCGAGGCGAGCGTGGACAGCAGGGCTGCCGGGCCGACGTCGGAGTTGATCTTCTTGATCCGGTCGAAGGAGTACTTCACGTCCTGGGCGGTCACCGCGCGGCCGCTGGGGAAGGCGAGGTCGTCCCGCAGTTCGCAGCGGTAGGTGCGCAGGCTCCCGGCGACGAAGGAGCAGTTCTTCGCCGCGTCCGGCACGGGCTGGGTGCCGCCGGGTTCGAAGGTGAGCAGCGACTGGAAGACGTTGCTGAACAGCGCCCAGGAACCGGCGTCGTAGGCGCCCGCCGGGTCGAGCGAGGTGATGGTGTCGGTCGTGCCGACCACGATGGTCTTGTTCTTGTTTCCCTGTGACGGCAGCAGCTGCCATCCGACCACTCCGGCGGTGGCCAGGACGAGTACGGCCGCCAGAATGCGCATGCGAAGTGATCGCATGGTGGTGTTGCCCTCCCACGGGCCCGTCGCGGGCCCCCCTGTGCAGTGCCACTCCCCCAAGTGGCGGCCACTCCCCTATTAGTGGCGCGCGGCTCAATTAATCACAGGAGTTTCATGCGGGGGAAGAGGATTTGGTTGATTCGTGAAGGTTCGCTCAGGCCTGCCGTGAGGCCAGTTCCACGATCGTGATGTCCGAGGGGGCGCCCACCCGGGTCGGCGGGCCCCAGGCGCCGGCGCCGCGGCTGACGTAGAGCTGGGTGTCGCCGTAGCGTTCCAGGCCGGCCACGGTCGGGTTGGCGGCGGCCGCGAGGAGGTTGCCGGGCCAGAGCTGGCCGCCGTGGGTGTGGCCGGAGAGCTGGAGGTCGACGCCGTGCCGGACGGCCTCGTGGATCTGCACCGGCTGGTGGGCGAGCAGCACGCACGCGCGCGTGGTGTCCCGGTCGCCGAGGGCGCGGGTGAAGTCGGGGCCGTGTCCCTCGCTCTCGCCCTGCACGTCGTTGACGCCGGCGAGGTCGAACCAGGGCATCTCGGTGCGGGCGTTCTCCAGCGGGCGCAGGCCGAGCCGGCGGACCTCCTCCACCCACTGCTCGGCGCCGGAGAAGTACTCGTGGTTGCCGGTGACGAAGTACGCGCCGTGCCGGGCCCGCAGCCCGGCGAGCGGGGCGGCGGCGGGGCCGAGGTCCTTGACGCTGCCGTCGACGAGGTCGCCGACGACGGCGATCAGGTCGGGCTGGGTGGCGTTGATCGTGTCGACGACCTTCTGCGCGAAGCCGCGGCCCAGGACCGGCCCGAGGTGGATGTCGCTGACCACGGCGATGCGGTAACCGTGCGCGGCGCGCGGCAGCTTGGCGAGCGGCACCGTGACGTGCTTCACCCGCGGGCCGCGCAGGACGCCGTAGGTGCCGTATCCGACGGTGCCGACGGCCGTGGCGGCGGCCGCCGAGGCGACGAGGCGGGAGACGACCAGGCGGCGCGAGGGCGCGGCGACGGGCGTCGCCCCGTGCGGCCGCGGCGCCTCGGGGGCCCGCGGCGGGCCGCCCGCGGGCACCGGCTCCGGGTGGGGTACGGCCGTCTCGGCGGGCCGGCGCCGGCGCGGCAGCCGCAGGAGCAGCGGCCGCAGCAGCTCGCCGGCGAGGACGGCCAGCAGCAGGTAGACCGACAGGGCCAGCCACAGGAAGCCGGGCCAGGCCAGCACCCGCTGCAGCCAGAACGGGGCGCCGGTGCGTTCGGCGACGAGCGCGCCGACGGCGAGGGCCCAGCCGCCCGCGATCAGGGCCGCGCCCAGGCGGCGGGTGCGGCCGGGGCCCGTGGTCGGGTCGCGGAACAGGCGCCGCCACACATACCAGTTGGCCGCCACGACGACGGCCAGCACGAGCAGCGCCACGAGCGCGAAGACGACGATCACCGTGCCCCTCCCCCGTTTCCCGTGGTCGGACTATGACGTGCGGCGCAGTGCGCGCACTCCGCGCAACCCGATGACCCCGATGACCGTCCCCCATACGAAGGAAACGATCGCGAGCAGCAGGTGCACCCAGAAGTACGCCGTCGGACGGCCGTCGTCGAAGGCGAGCCCGCTGCCGTCCTTGATGAGATTTTTGACGAAAGTGACCCAGATGACCCAGCTCCACACCCCGAAGGCGAGCAGGAACCAGGAGACCGGGCGGCTGAGCTTCATACCCTCAGTATCGCGGTCGCGTGTCCGGTTCCATGCGCGGGGTGGGGGGCGGGGCGGGACTTCGGCGGGCGCGGGAGGTACGTTCTGCGTCGTGCCCGCACCCCGTAGGACCGGCAGGCGATCGCTGCTGGTCACCTCCGCGACTCTGTTGTCTCTCGCGCTGACCGCGCCGGCGGCCCTCGCCGCCCCCAAGCCCTCCCCGTCGGCCAGTCCGTCGGTCACGCCCCCGGCGTCCATGTCCACGGTGGGCGGGGCGCGGCTCGGGCTGCCGGGGACCCAGGTGAATCTGGCCACCGGGGTGCCGGTGCTGCCCAAGGACGTCACCGCGCGGTCCTGGATCGTCGCCGACGCCGAGTCCGGCGAGGTGCTCGCCGCGCACAACCCGCACTGGCGGCTGGCGCCGGCGAGCACGATGAAGATGCTGTTCGCGGACACGGTGCTGCCGAAGTTCCCCGCCTCCACGCAGCACAAGGTGGTGCCGAACGACCTGCTCGGCGTGGGCTCCGGCTCCAGCATGGTGGGGATAAAGGAGAACGAGACCTACACGGTGCACGACCTGTGGCTCGGGGTGTTCCTGCGCTCCGGCAACGACGCGGTGCACGTGCTGTCGTCGATGAACGGCGGCGTGGACGCCACCGTGAAGGAGATGAACGAGCACGCCGAGGAACTCCAGGCGCTCGACACGCACGTGGTCACCCCGGACGGCTACGACGCCCCCGGGCAGGTGTCCTCGGCGTACGACCTGACGCTGTTCGCCCGCTCCGGGCTGCAGAAGAAGGACTTCCGCGAGTACTGCTCCACGGTGAAGGCGCAGTTCCCCGGCCAGACCGAGAAGGACAAGTCGGGCAAAACCGTCCGTAAGTCCTTCGAGATCCAGAACACCAACCGGCTGCTGAGCGGCACCGACCACGATGTGCCCGTCTACCAGGGCATCGCGGGCGTGAAGAACGGCAACACCACCAACGCGGGTGCCACCTTCACCGGCGTCGCCGAGCGCGGCGGGCATGTGCTGCTCGTCACCGTGATGCACCCCGAGAAGAGCGAGCACAACGAGGTCTACAAGGAGACCGCACGGCTGCTGGACTGGGGTTTCCAGGCGGCCGGGAAGGTGCGGCCGGTGGGTGAGCTGGTCGCGCCGAAGAGCGTGGCCGCCACCGCCCAGCCCGGGGCGGCGGCCTCGTCCGGGCAGGGCGCCGAGTCCACCTCGGGCGGACCCGCGGCCGGCAAGGCGGCGGCGAGCGCCCCGACCGCGAGCGGCTCCGGCGGCATGGGTGTCGCGCTCGGCATCGCCGGCGGTGTGCTGGTGCTGCTCGGCGGCGGCGCGTTCCTCGTCAACCGGCGGTGGCCGGTGGGGCGTCGACGCTGACGCCCTCCTCCTCCTTGCTGCGCGTCGCCGTCCAGGCGGCGCAGTACAGCACCAGCTTCGACGTGAAGTTGATCCACAGCAGCAGGGCGACGGGGACACCGAACGCGCCGTACATGCTCTTCGCGGCGATCCCCTGGATGTAGCCGCTCAGCAGCAGCTTGAGCAGTTCGAAACCGACCGCGCCGAGCAGGGCGGCGACCAGCAGCCGGCGGCGCGGCGGTTCGACACCGGGCAGCAGGGTGAGCACGTACAGCAGCACCAGGAAGTCGGCGAGGGCGGCGACGGCGAACGCGGCGACGCGCAGCAGGACGCTGCCCCAGCCGTGTTCGTCGAGGCCGGCCTGGCGGGAGATCCAGCCGACCGCGGCCGAGGCGATCGTGGACGCGGCGAAGGTGAGCAGCAGCGCGCCGCCGAGGCCGAGCAGGATCCCGGCGTCCTTCGCCTTGTTCAGCAGCGGGTTCTCGGTGCTGTCCGGCAACTCCCACACCGCGCGCAGGCAGTCCCGCACCTGGCCGACCCAGCCGATGCCGGTGAGCAGCAGGACCGCGCCGGCGATGAGGCCGACGGTGCCGGCGTTGTCCACCAGGCCCTGGATGTCGAGCTGGTCGGAGATGCCGGGGACCTGGTCGGCGATCTTGTCCTCCAGGGTCTTCTGCTGACCGGTGCTCAGGGTGGCGGCGGCGATCGCGGCGCCGACGGTGAGCAGCGGGAAGAGCGCGACGAAGCTGACGAACGTCATCGCGGCCGCCAGCCGCGTCCACTTCACGCGGTCCAGCCGCTCGTAGGACCGCCACGCGTGCGTGAGCATCAGGCGCGCGAGCAGCGGTCCGACGACGGGGAGTCGGGTCAGCCAGTCCATGCTCGTGATCTCCCCTGGTCACGGGCCGCCCAAGCACCACCGCCGATACCGTGTCGTTGTCCCACTAATCACCCGTTCTGTGCAGAGTCGGAATGTTAGTAAACTAACGGCGCATTTCGTGTCGATAGCGTCTTTTCATGGCAACCGACACCGTGCCCGTCACCGGGTGGGGCCGCACCGCCCCCACCGCCGCCCGGCTGATCCGCCCCCGCGACTACGCGGAGGCCGTGGCCGCCGTCCGGGAGTGCGGAGCCCGCGGCGGCATCGCCCGCGGGCTCGGCCGGGCCTACGGGGACGCCGCGCAGAACGCCGGCGGCTGCGTGCTCGACATGACCGCGCTCGACCGCGTCCACGTCGTCGACGCCGACGACGGCACCGCGCTGGTCGACGCCGGGGTCTCGCTGCACCGGCTGATGGAGGTGCTGCTGCCGCTCGGCTGGTTCGTCCCGGTGGTGCCGGGCACCCGCCAGGTCACCGTCGGCGGCGCGATCGGCGCCGACGTGCACGGCGGCGACCACCCCGTCGCAGGCTCCTTCTCCCGCCATGTGCTGTCCTTCGAACTGCTCACCGCCGACGGCTCCATCCACACCGTGCCCCGCGGCACCCCGCTGTTCGACGCGACCACCGGCGGACTCGGCCTGACCGGCGTGATCCTCACCGCCACGCTCCGGCTCCAGCCGGTCGAGACGTCCCTGCTGACCGTCGGCTCCGAACGCGCCCGCGACCTCGACGACCTGATGGGCCGCCTGGCCGCCGCCGCCCGCCGCCACCGCCACGCGACCGCCCGCCTCGACCTGCTCGCCCGCGGCGCGGCCACCGGCCGGGGCGTGATCACCCACGCCGACCACACGCCCCGCGACGCCCTGCGCGAGGGCACCCGCGCCTGGCACGCACCGCTCGCCTTCCGCCCCCGCCGCCTGCCCGCCCCGCCGGCCCTGCTGCCCACCGGGCTGCTCGGCCGCACCACCGCCGCGCTGGCCGGCGAACTCCGCCACCGCCGGGCCGCCCGCGCGCGCAGCGGCGAACTGCGGCCGCTGACCGGCTGGTTCCACCCCCTGGACGGCATGCCCCACTGGAACCGCCTGTACGGCCGCGCCGGCGTCGTGCAGTACCAGTGCGTCGTCGGCTACGGCGAGGAGGACGCCCTGCGCCGCATCGTGGGCCGCCTGTCCGCGCACCGCTGCCCCTCCTTCCCGGCCGTCCTCAAACGCTTCGGGGACGCCGACCCCGGCTGGCTGTCCTTCCCCACGCCCGGCTGGAGCCTCGCCCTCGACCTGCCGGCGCGGCTGCCCGGACTCGCCGGCCTCCTCGACGCGCTGGACGAGGAGGTCGCCGCGGCCGGCGGACGCGTCTGCCTCGCCAAGGACTCCCGGCTGCGGCCCGACCTGCTCACCGCCATGTACCCGCGCCTGGCCGACTTCCACCGGCTGCGCGCGGACCTCGACCCGCGCGGGGTGTTCGTCTCCGACCTGGCCCGCCGGCTCGGGCTCTGAAGCCCGGCGTCCCGCCCGCCACGACCTCGTCCACCGCCCTCTGTACGACCTCTCCAGGAGCCGCTCGTGAAGGACGCCTTCGGTCTTCCCCAGTCCCTGCTCGTCCTCGGCGGGACGTCCGAGATCGCGCTGGCCACCGCGCGCCGGCTGATCGCGCGCCGCACCCGCACGGTGTGGCTGGCCGGGCGGCCCTCCCCCGGCCTGGAACGGTCCGCCGAGAGCCTGCGCGCGCTCGGCGCCGACGTGCGCACCGTCGCCTTCGACGCGCTCGACCCCGAGGCCCACGAGACGGTCCTCGGCAAGGTGTTCGCGGAGGGCGACATCGACCTGGTGCTGCTCGCCTTCGGGGTGGCCGGCGACCAGGCGCGCGACGAGCGCGAGCCGTCCTGCGCGGTACGGGTCGCGCAGACCAACTACACCGGGGCCCTCTCCGCGGGCCTGGTCAGCGCCCGCGCGCTGCAGACCCAGGGGCACGGCTCGCTCGTCGTGCTGTCCTCCGTCGCCGGTGAGCGGGCCCGCCGCTCCGACTTCATCTACGGCTCCAGCAAGGCCGGGCTGGACGCCTTCGCGCAGGGCCTCGGCGACGCGCTGCACGGCACCGGCGTGCACGTCATGGTCGTACGGCCCGGCCCGGTGCGTACGCGCACGGTGGGTGAGCGGGATCAGACGCCGTTCGCGACGACGCCGGAGGCGGTCGCCGCCGCCGTCGAACTCGGCCTGCGCCGCCGCTCGGAGACGGTGTGGGTGCCGGGCACGCTGCGGCTGGTGATGGCGGCGCTGCGGCACCTGCCGCGTGGGGTGTTCCGGCGCCTGCCGCTCTAGCGGCGTCGCCGGGCGGTGCGGTCGCCTCGCTCTAGCGCAGGGAGCCCTGTTCCACGCTGCCGGCCTGCGGGGGGACCACCGCGCCGCCGAAGGCGTACTCGCGCAGCTTGCGCCACACGCCGTCGGCGCCCTGCTCGTACAGGGCGAAGCCGGTGCAGGACCAGTCGGCCTCGTAGTCGGCGAGATCGGCGTAGGCGCGGTCCATGGCGGCGTCGTCGATGCCGTGCGCCACCGTGACGTGCGGGTGGTACGGGAACTGCAGCTCCCGCGCGACGGGGCCGGAGGCGTCGCGGACCTGCTGCTGGAGCCGGGTGCACTCCTCGGCGCCCGCGACGACCTTGACGTACACCACCGGGGACAGCGGCCGGAACGTGCCGGTGCCGTGCAGGCGCATCGGGAACGGGCGGCCGGCGGCGGCGACGCGGGTGAGGTGCGCCTCCACGGCCGGCAGGGCGCCCTCGTCGACCTCGGTCGGCGGCAGCAGCGTGACGTGCGTGGGGATACCGTGGGCCGCGGCGTCACCGAAGCCCGCACGCAGCTGTTGGAGCAGGCTGCCGTGAGGCTCCGGGACCGCGATCGACACGCCGATCGTTACGGTCCCCACGTCGTCTCCTGTCGTCGTGTCGCCCCGGCGGGTCCGGGGCAGGGGTGGCTGCCGCGGCAGCCTCGGCTATCGACTTTACGGCTGCCGCCGTCGTGGTGGGCGGGTGCGGATGTGTGCTCTACGGCTCACCGCGTACGGTGAGCCGCCGTGCCGTTTCCGCTCAGTGCTTGGCCGGCAGGAAGCCGACCTTGTCGTAGGCCTGCGCCAGGGTCTCCGCGGCCACGGCGCGCGCCTTCTCCGCGCCCTTGGCCAGGATCGAGTCCAGCGTCTCCGGGTCGTCCAGGTAGCTCTGGGTGCGCTCGCGGAACGGCGTCACGAACTCGACCATCACCTCGGCGAGGTCCGTCTTGAGCGCGCCGTAGCCCTTGCCGTCGTACTTCTCCTCCAGCTCGGTGATACCCGTCCCGGTGAGGGTCGAATAGATGGAGAGGAGGTTGCTGACGCCCGGCTTGTTCTCCCGGTCGAAGCGGATGACGGTGTCGGTGTCGGTGACCGCGCTCTTGACCTTCTTCGCGGTGGCCTTCGGCTCGTCGAGGAGGTTGATGAGGCCCTTCGGCGTCGACGCCGACTTGCTCATCTTGATCGACGGGTCCTGAAGGTCGTAGATCTTCGCCGTCTCCTTGAGGATGTACGGCTTCGGCACGGTGAAGGTCTCGCCGAACCGGCCGTTGAAGCGCTCGGCGAGGTCGCGGGTCAGCTCGATGTGCTGGCGCTGGTCCTCGCCGACCGGGACCTCGTGGGCCTGGTAGAGCAGGATGTCGGCCACCTGGAGGATCGGGTACGTGAACAGGCCGACGCTCGCGCGGTCGGCGCCCTGCTTGGCGGACTTGTCCTTGAACTGCGTCATGCGGCCGGCCTCGCCGAAGCCGGTGAGGCAGTTCATGACCCAGGCGAGCTGGGCGTGCTCGGGGACGTGGCTCTGCACGAAGAGGGTGCAGCGGTCCGGGTCCAGGCCGGCGGCGAGGAGCTGGGCGGCGGCGAGGCGCGTGTTGGCGCGCAGGTCCTTCGGGTCCTGCGGGACCGTGATCGCGTGCAGGTCCACGACCATGTAGAACGCGTCGTGGGACTCCTGGAGGGCCACCCACTGGCGCACGGCGCCGAGGTAGTTGCCGAGGTGGAACGAGCCGGCGGTGGGCTGGATGCCGGACAGCACGCGGGGTCGATCAGAGGCCATGCGCCCATTCTCGCAGAGCGCGGACCCCGAACAGGAACAGCCCGGAAACAGACCCGACCCGATCTTTCTCCGGGACGGTAACAGGGGGTGTCGCTGGTGGTTCGTCTGCGGGTGACCCCGCACCGCCGGGCCGCGCACCCCACGGCGGTCACGGCAGCCCCGGGTGCCGTGCGCTCCGGGGCAACCCGTCCCACGGCGTTCCCCGAGCGGGTGATGGTCGCGCAGACTGGGCGGGGCGAACAAGGGAGGGGCCGCGATGAGGGGATCGTGGGGTGTGGGGGCGGCGCTGCTCGTGCTGGGGGTCGCGGCGCCCGCCGGGGCCGTGACCGAGGAGCCCGACGTGGCCGTCGTCGTCACGGACGGTGGCCGCACCGAGGCCTGGCATGCCGGGGAGAAGGTGTTCGACGGGCTCCGCGAGCTGCTGGAGCCCGAGCGCACCGGTACCGAGCCGGTACCGCAGGACTGGACGCGCGGGCGGTACCCCACGGCGCGGTTCACCGTGCTGTGGGGGCTGACCGGCGTCGGGGGCTGGCCGCAGACCCGGCGCGCCCCCGGCGGCGACGTGGCGATGCTGCGCCAGGACCAGCTGTTCCTCGCCGAGGACGGCACCCCCTGGGTGCGCACCGACCCGGCGCCGGACCTGACGGACGACGACATCCGCTGGCACCGGGCGCCCCGCCGGGTGTACGACCGGCTGGCGGGCGACGGCTTCCCCTTGCTCGAGGGCACGCCGGCCGGCGAGGACGGGGGCGGTGTGCGGGAGCGCGTGGCGTGGGCGGCCGCGGGGGTCGCCGCCGGGGTCGCCGGCACGCTGCTGGTACGCCGCGCGGCGGCCCGGCACCGTGCCGGACCGCCGCGTGAGCCGCGTCAGGAGCTGATCGACCTGTGAGCGCGGGTCAGCCCAGGTCGATCTCCGGGTAGAGCGGGAAGCCGGCCACGAGGTCGGTGGCGCGGCGGGAGATCTCGTCGGAGATCTTCTCGTCGAGGACGTGCGCCGCCTTGGAGGGCGCGCCCGACTTGGTGGTGCCGGGCTCGGCGGCCGTCAGCACGCGGTCGATCAGGCCGGCCACCTCGTCCATCTCGGCGGTGCCGAGGCCGCGGGTGGTGAGCGCCGGGGTGCCGACGCGGATGCCGGAGGTGTACCAGGCGCCGTTCGGGTCGGCCGGGATCGCGTTGCGGTTGGTGACGATGCCGGAGTCGAGCAGCGCCTGCTCGGCCTGGCGGCCGGTGAGGCCGTAGGAGGTGGCGACGTCGATCAGGTTGAGGTGGTTGTCGGTGCCGCCGGTGACCAGCGTGGCGCCGCGCCGCATGAGGCCCTCGGCGAGCGCGCGGGAGTTGTCGACGATGCGCTGGGCGTAGTCGCGGAAGGACTCCTGCCGGGCCTCGGCCAGCGCGACCGCCTTCGCGGCCATGACGTGCGGGAGCGGGCCGCCGAGGACCATCGGGCAGCCGCGGTCGACCTGGTCCTTGAGGGAGTCGTCGCACAGCACCATGCCGCCGCGCGGGCCGCGCAGCGACTTGTGGGTGGTGGTGGTGACGATCTGGGCGTGCGGGACCGGGTCGAAGTCGCCGGTGAGGACCTTGCCCGCGACGAGGCCGGCGAAGTGCGCCATGTCGACCATCAGCGTCGCGCCGACCTCGTCGGCGATCTCGCGCATGATCCGGAAGTTCACCAGGCGCGGGTACGCGGAGTAGCCGGCGACGATGATCAGCGGCTTGAACTCGCGGGCCTGGGCGCGCAGCGCGTCGTAGTCGATGAGGCCGGTGGCCGGGTCGGTGCCGTAGGAGCGCTGGTCGAACATCTTGCCGGAGATGTTCGGGCGGAAGCCGTGGGTGAGGTGGCCGCCGGCGTCCAGGGACATGCCGAGCATGCGCTGGTTGCCGAAGGCCTGGCGCAGCTCGGCCCAGTCGGCGTCGGTGAGGTCGTTGATCTGGCGGACGCCGGTCTTCTGCAGGAAGGGCGCCTCGACGCGGTCGGCGAGGACGGCCCAGAAGGCGACGAGGTTGGCGTCGATGCCGGAGTGCGGCTGGACGTAGGCGTGGCGGGCGCCGAAGAGTTCGCGGGCGTGCTCGGCGGCGAGGGACTCGACGGTGTCGACGTTGCGGCAGCCGGCGTAGAAGCGGCGGCCGACGGTGCCCTCGGCGTACTTGTCGCTGAACCAGTTGCCCATCGCCAGCAGGGTGGCCGGGGAGGCGTAGTTCTCGGAGGCGATCAGCTTGAGCATCTCGCGCTGGTCGTGCACCTCCTGGCCGATGGCGTCGGCGACGCGGGGCTCGACGGCACGGATCACGTCGAGGGCGGCTCGGAAGGCGGTGGACTCGGTGGACAGCGGCTCGGCTGACATGGGGACCTCCGGACGTCGGCGTTCAGCGTTCACGGTACGGCCCAGGCGCACGGCACTGTGTCGGACGGGGCCGCTCCCCGATGGTCCATCCCATCCCAGCGCGCCAGTCACGGCCCACGGTCAGCCTACCGGGCGGGCCGGACGGCCGGGCGGGGCCGTCCACCATGCGGGCCGGCCCCACGGCGCTGGAGAAGTCCCCTAGAGGATCACGTGCGGCAGGAAGCGGGCGTACTCGTCGGTGATCAGGCCGGACGACTCGCGGATGCCGAGGCCGGCCGCCTCGTCCTCGACGACCCAGGTGCCCAGGACGACGTGGTTGCCGTCGAAGGCGGGCAGCGGGGCGAGCTGCTGGTAGCAGCAGGGTTCGTCGCGCGGGCCGGGCGCGCTGCCCGCCTCGTGGACGGTCACGCCGTCGCCCTCGCGGCCGAGGAGCGGCTTGGCGACCCAGCCGGGGCCGTCGGCCAGCTCGCGGGGGCCGTCGAGGTAGGCGGGCAGCAGGTTGGGGTGGCCGGGGTACAGCTCCCACAGGATCGCCAGCAGCGCCTTGTTGCTCAGCAGCATCTTCCAGGCGGGCTCGATCCACAGGGTGGAGCCGGTGCCGCCGCCGTTGTCGAGGGTGTCGAGGACGTGGTCGGCGAACCGGTCGGTCGTCAGCCACTCCCAGGGGTAGAGCTTGAAGCAGCTGCGGATGAAGCGGAGCCGGTTGTCGACGAAGCGGCCGGAGAGCGGGTCCCAGCCGATCTCCTCCATGGAGATCCAGTCGGTGTCCAGGCCGGCCTGCTCGGCGGTCTCCTTGAGGTAGGCGACCGTCATCAGGTCCTCGCCGAGCTCGTCGTCGGAGGAGTGCGCGAAGTACAGCGGGCTGCCGGGCGGCAGCAGCTTCGCCTGGTGGCGCCAGGCGGCGACCAGCCGTTCGTGCAGGGAGTTCCACTGGTCGGCGCCGGGGAAGCGGTCCTCCATCCAGAACCACTGCGGGGACGCGGCCTCCACCAGGGAGGTCGGCGTGTCGGCGTTGTACTCCAGCAGCTTGGCGGGGCCGGTGCCGTCGTAGCGCAGGTCGAACCGGCCGTAGACGGAGGGCAGTTCGGCGCGGCGGTGCCAGGCCTCGGTGACGGCGCCAGCGACGCGCGGGTCGGTGATGCCGAGGTCGGCGAGGCGGCCGGTGGCGACGATGTGCCCGGCGGCGGCCAGGCACATGCGGTGCAGTTCCTCGACGGTCTCCTCCAGCGCCTCGACCTCCTCCAGCGAGAAGACGTAGTAGGCGCTCTCGTCCCAGTACGGGCGCAGGGAGTCGTCGGGGTAGCGGGTGAGCGGGTAGATCAGGCCCTGTGCCTCGACGGTCTGCTGCCAGCCGGGGCGGGGTGCGACGGTACGGCGTTCCATGCGTGGTGGGGTCCTCGCGTCCTTGGCTTCTCGGTTCCCGGTGTCCCGCTCAGCCGCCGCCGCTGCCCTTGCCGCCGCCGAAGCCGCCGCGGTCGACGCCGTCGCCGTGGCTGCCGCCGGAACCGCCCGAACCGCCGCCGCCCTTGCGGGGCTTGGTGAAGGAGCCGCCGTCGACCCAGCCGTTCTTCTTCTTGCCGCCGTAGTACCAGGCGCCGGTGCCCGTGCCGGACTTGCAGTTCTTGTCGGAGACGACCTTGTAGCCCTTGGAGAGGTTGTAGCTGCCGCGGTCCACGCAGCGCTTGTCCGGGTCCGAGGAGCAGGCGGTCAGGGCGGCGGCGAGCAGTCCCATGCCGCCGAGGACCACCGTGCCGGAGCGCAGTTGTCGCCGTGTGTCGGCCATCGTTCCCCCGTGGTGTGCGGTTGTTCCCCGTCGAAAGGGTGTCCGGTTCTCGTCGTTCAGCCTAGAGATCGGTGTGAGCGGCCGTACAGGGACCCCTGCCCGGGAACGCTCGCCTACAGTCGCTTCGTGCTCTTCGGAATGGTGTGCGCGCTCGGCGCGGCGGTCTGCTTCGGTACGGCGACGGTGTTGCAGGCGATCGCGGCGCGGGCGGCCGCCGCTCCGGGCCGCGGTGGGGACGCCGCGCTGCTGCTGCGGGCCCTGCGGCAGTGGCGTTATCTGGCGGGCCTGGCGCTGGACGGGCTGGGCTTCCTGCTGCAGATCGCCGCACTGCGCTCGGTGCCGATCTACGCCGTCGGGGCGGCGCTCGCCGCGTCGCTCGCCGTGACGGCGGTGGCCGCGTCGCGGCTGCTGCGGACGCGGCTGAGCGGCGTGGAGTGGGCGGCGGTGGGCGTGGTGTGCGCGGGCCTGGCGATGCTGGGGCTGGCCTCCGGCACGGAGGGCGAGGAGAGCGGTCCGGCGGGGCTGGACTGGGCGATGCTCGCGACGGCCGCGGGCGTGCTGCTGTTGGGCGCGCTGGCCGGGCGGCTGACCGGGCGGGCGCGGGCGCTGCTGCTGGGGCTCGGCGCGGGCTTCGGCTTCGGGGTGGTGGAGGTCTCCGTCCGCCTGATCGACTCCCTGGACCCCTACGACCTGCTGCGCGACCCGGCGGCGTACGCCCTGCTGCTCGGCGGCGGTGCCGCGTTCCTGCTGCTGACGTCGGCCCTGCAACGGGGCTCGGTGACGACGAGCACGGCCGGCATGGTGATCGGCGAGACGGTCGGCCCGGCCCTCATCGGCGTGGTGTGGCTCGGCGACCGCACCCGGGAGGGCCTGGCCTGGCTGGCCGTCCTCGGCTTCGCGGTGGCGGTGGCCGGAGCCCTGGCCCTGGCCCGCTTCGGCGAGGCCCCGGAGCCGGCGACCGGGGAGGCGTGAGGCCGACGACCACGGGCCCGGAGCGAGCCGGGCGCGCCTGCGGTCACGGCACGGCCCCGAACGGGCAGCCGCCGCTGCGGTCGCGGCGCCGCCGCCCTGCCGAGGGCGGTCACGACAGGACGTCGCGCCCTGGACGGCGGCCGTACGCCCGACCCCCGGCACGGCGGTCACGACCCGCCGAGGCAGCCGTGCCGGGGGCGCGGCGGCCGTGCCGGGGCGCGGCGGCCCCACCCGGGCAGCCACGGCTCGCCCGGGCACGGCCCGGAACGGGCGGCCACCCCTGCGGTCGCGGCGCCGCCCGTTCCGGCGTCCGTGCCGGTCACGGCAAGGCGCGGCACAGGGCTTCCAGGGTGGTCGGCCAGGTGTGGTCGGAGGGGGTGCCGTAGCCGACGACCAGAGCGTCGACGGGGGTGGTCGTGGTGTGGGGGTGGCGGTAGTGGGCGAGGCCGGTGACGGCCAGGTTCTGCCAGGCGGCGGCCTGGACCACGGCCTGTTCCGTGCCGGGCGGCAGGCGCAGCACCGCGTGCAGGCCGGCCGCGATGCCGGTGACGTGGACATGGGGTGCGCGGGCGGCGAGCGCGGTGACGAGGGCGTCGCGGCGGCGCCGGTAGCGCAGCCGGGCGGCGCGGACGTGGCGGTCGTAGGCGCCGGAGGTGAGGAACTCGGCCAGGGTGAGCTGGTCGAGGACGCCGACGGAGCGGGCGCCGCCATGGTCCAGGACCTCCGGGACCAGGGACTCCGGGAGCACCATCCAGCCCAGCCGGAGTCCGGGCGCCAGGGACTTGCTGGCGGTGCCGAGGTAGACGACGTGGTCGGGGTCGAGGTCCTGCAGCGCGCCGACGGGCTGGCGGTCGTAGCGGAACTCGCCGTCGTAGTCGTCCTCCAGGATCAGCCCGCCGGTGCGGCGCGCCCACTCCACGACGGCGGCCCGCCGTCCGGGCGGCAGCGCGCCGCCGAGCGGGAACTGGTGGGTGGGGTTCAGCAGGACCGCGCCGCCCTCGCCGAGGGCGTCGACGCGGGGCCCGTGCTCGTCGTGCGGCAACGGCTCGGTGGCCAGGCCGGTGCGGTGCACGAGGTCCCAGTGCGCGTCCAGGCCGTACGACTCGACGGCGAGGGTGCGCAGGCCGCGCGCGTGCAGGACCTCGGCGAGGAGTTTCAGGCCGCGGGCGAAGCCGTTGCAGACGACGATGCGGTCCGGGTCGGCGCGCACGCCGCGGGCGCGGGCGAGGTAGCCGGCGAGCGCGGTGCGCAGTTCGGCGCGGCCGCGCGGGTCGCCGTAGCCGAGGACGTCGTTCGGGGCGGCGGCAAGTGCGCGGCGGGCGGCCTTGAGCCACTCGGCGCGCGGGAAGGAGGCGAGGTCGGGCACGCCCGGCAGGAGGCTGTGGGCGGGCCGGCCGGGGGCGCGGCGCGCGGGCGCCGGGCGCTGCGGCGGCTGGGGCACCGCGCCCTCGGCGACCCGGGTGCCGGAGCCCTGCCGGGCGGTGAGCCAGCCCTCGGCGACCAGGTCGGCGTAGGCGTCGGCGACGGTGTTGCGGGCGATGCCGAGGTCGGCGGCCAGCGAGCGGGAGGACGGCAGCCGGGTGCCGGGGGCGAGGCGTCCGCTGCGCACCGCCTCGCGCAGCGCGTCGGTCAGTCCGCGGCGCACGCCCGGGCCGGAGGGTTCCAGGTGCAGGTCGACGCCGAAAGTGGCCCAGGGTTTCGCCATGGGAATGGACCATACCGCTGGGCTGCCTCGCCCCTAGGGTCGAGGGCATGACCGCTGAGAACGTCGCCTACGCCGCCGAGAACCCGCCCCGCCTGAACTGGTCGCAGCACGCGCCCGAGGTGTACCAGGCCATGATCCGTCTGGACGTCGCCGCCCGGAAGGGCCTCGATCCCAAGCTCGCCGAGCTGGTGAAGATCCGCGTCTCGCAGATCAACCACTGCGCCTTCTGCCTCGACATGCACACCAAGGACGCGCTCGCCGCCGGGGAGAGCGTGGAGCGGATCATCCAGCTGAGCGCGTGGGAGGAGTCCCCGCACTTCTACACCGAGCGGGAGCTGGCGGCGCTGGAGCTGACCGAGGCGGTGACCGTGCTCACCGACGGTTTCGTGCCCGACGAGGTGTACGAGCGGGCCGCGAAGCTGTTCGAGGAGGCGGAGCTGACGCAGCTGATCGCCGCGATCACGGTGATCAACGCGTGGAACCGGTTCGGCGTGACCTGCCGGATGACCCCGGGCCACTACACGCCGGGACAGCACAAGTGACGGCGCGTACGACCCTGCTGGACGCCGGGGTGCGCGAGGCGACGCAGCGGATGGGCGCCGCCGCCAAACGGGGGCTCGGCGATCCCGCCCTCGCCGAGCTGGTCATGATCCGCGCCTCGCAGATCAACCAGTGCGCGTTCTGCCTCGACATGCATCTGACGATCGCCCGCAAGAACGGGGAGTCGGAGGAGCGGATCCAGCTGCTGAACGCCTGGCGGGAGGCCGGCGACCGGTACAGCGCCCGCGAGCGGGCGGCGCTGGAGCTGACGGAGGCGGTCACCGTGCTCACGGACGGCTTCGTTCGGGACGAGGTGTACGAGCGGGCCGCCGCGCACTTCGACGAGCGTGAACTGGCCCATCTGCTCGGCCTGATCGCCGTCATCAACACCTGGAACCGGCTGATGGTCAGCCGCCGCATCCCGCCGGGAGGCCCCGCGTGGTGACCGGGGACGGGACGCCGCACATGGTGACGAAGGCCGGGACGTTCCGTGCCCTGCACCACCGCCGCGCCCCGGGGGACCCGCTCGTGCTGCCCGGCCCGTGGGACGCGGCGAGCGCCCGGGTCTTCGCCGAGGCCGGCTTCCCCGCGCTCGCCACGCCGAGCGCCGCAGTGGCCGCCTCCCTCGGGTACGCGGACGGACGGACCCCGCCCGGGGAGATGTTCGCGGCCGTCGCCCGGATCGCGCGGGCCGTGGACGTACCGGTGTCCGCGGACGTCGAGGGCGGCTACGGGCTCGCGCCGAAGGAGCTGGTGGAACGGCTGCTGGAGGCCGGCGCCGTGGGCTGCAACCTGGAGGACTCCGCGCAGGGCCGGCTCAAGGACCCGCACGAGCACGCCGAGTTCCTCGCCGAGGTACGGGCCGCCGCCGGGGAGCGGCTCTTCCTCAACGCCCGTGTCGACACCTTCGTCCACGGCGACGGCGACCCCGAACGGGCCATCGAGCGGGCCGCGTTGTACCGGGCGGCGGGCGCGGACTGCGTGTACCCGATCCTCGCCCCCGTCGGCGTGCTGCCGCTGCTGCGGGCCGGGATCGAGGGACCGCTCAACGTGCTCGCCGGGGTGGGCGAGGGCCCCACGCCCGCCGAGCTGGGCGAGCGCGGGGCCACCCGGATCACCTTCGGGCCGGGCTGGCAGCGCCGGGCCACCCGGGCGCTGGAGGAGATCGCCAGGACGATCTGACGCTCAGGACAGCCACGCCTTCCACGTGGACGCGTGGCGGTCCACCCACTTCTTCGCCGCCTGCTCGGGCGTGAGCTTCTGCTCGGCGATCATCAAGGAGACCTCGTTCTGGTCCTCCGTCGTCCAGCGGAACTTCTTCAGGAAGGCCGCCGCCTTGCCGCCGCGGTGCGCGAAGCCGGCGTTGAGGTACTTCTGCAGCGGGGTGTGCGGGTAGGCGCAGGCGACCTTCGCCGCGTCCGCGTCGCAGCCCTCCTTGTACGGCGGCAGCTTCACCTCCGTCATCGGCACCTTCTTGAACAGCCACTGGGGGGCGTACCAGTAGGTCAGGAAGGGCTTCTTCTCCTTGGCGAACTGCTTGATCTGGGTGATCTGCGCCGCCTCGGAACCGGCGAAGACGACCTGGTAGTCCAGCTTCAGGTTGCTCACCAGCGCCTTGTCGTTGGTGACGTACGACGGGGAGCCGTCCATCAGCTGGCCCTTGCCGCCGCTCTCGGCCGTCTTGAAGAGCGAGGCGTACTTGTTCAGGTTCCGCCAGTCGGTGATGTCCGGGTGCTGCTTCGCCAGGTACGTCGGCACGAACCAGCCGATGTGACCGGTGACGCCGAGTCCGCCGGCCCGGGCGATGGTGTGCTTGTCGTCGACGTACCGCTTCTCCTGGTCGGGGTGGCCCCAGTCCTCCAGGATCGCGTCGACCCGGCCCTGGCTGAGCGCGTCCCAGGCGGGCACCTCGTCGACCTGGACGGTGTCGACGCGGTAGCCCAACTTGTGCTCCAGCAGGTACTGGGCGACGGCCACGTTGGCCTGCGCGCCCACCCAGGACTGCACGGACAGGGTGACCGTCTTCGCGCCGCGGGCGTTCGCGAACGGCGAGGCCTGCTTGGTCATGTCGGCGGCGCCGCAGCCGGTGAGCAGCAGCAGTGAGCCCGCCGCGGCGACGGCGGCTGTCGTACGGATGCGCATGTCAGGCTTCCTTCCCGGCGCGGCGGCCCGTCGGCTGCGTCACCCGGTCGAGCATCAGGCCGAGGCAGACGATGGCGAGGCCGGCGACCAGTCCGGTGGCGAGGTCGCCCTGGGCGAGACCGAAGACGACGCTGTAGCCGAGGGCGCCGCTGCCGACCAGGCCGCCGATGATGACGACGGCGAGGACGAGGACCACGCCCTGGTTGACGGCGAGCAGCAGCGCGGGCCGGGCGAGCGGCAGTTGGACCTGGCGCAGCTGCTGGCCGGGGGTGGCGCCGAGGGAGCGGGCGGACTCCAGCGCGGCCGGGTCGACCTGGCGCAGGCCCTGCGTGGTGATGCGCACGACGGCCGGCAGCGCGTACACGACGGCCGCGGCGACGGCGGGGGCGCGGCCTACGCCGAACAGGGCGACGACCGGGATCAGGTACACGAACTGCGGCATCGTCTGGAAGACGTCCAGCACCGGGCGCAGCAGCCGCTCGAAGCGGTCGCTGCGGGCGGCCGCGATGCCGGTGGCGAAGCCGACGACCAGGGTGACCGCGACGGCCGCCAGCACCTGCGACAGGGTGTCCATGGACGGCTTCCACACGCCGAGCACGCCGATCGCGGCCATGGCGAGGGTTGCGGTGAGCGCGGTGCGCCAGGTGCCGATCAGCCAGGCCAGCGCGGCCACGATCAGCAGCACCGACCACCACGGCAGCCACAGCAGTGCGGAGCGGACCGGGTCCAGCACCCAGGTGGTGAAGTGTCCGGCCCACTCGGCGGTGCCGCCGATCACGGGCACGCCGGAGTACAGGTGGGAGGTCATCCAGTCGACGACCCGGTTGACCGGCTCGGCGATGTGCACGGTCCACGCCTCCGGCCAGTCGAGGCGGCCCGCCAGCCGCCCGGCGAGCGCGACGACGGCCACGGCGGCGAGCGCGCCGGCGGCGAGCGCACGGCGCACGTGCGGCACGCCCGCGCCGGCCGCGCCGGTCACCCGGTCCAGGACGACGGCGAGCAGCACGATCGGGATGCCGGCGGCGAGGGCGGCGCCCACGTCGACGGAGGCCAGCGCCTGGTAGACGCGGTCACCGAGGCCGCCGGCGCCGATCACGGACGCGATGACGGCCATGGACAGCGCCATCATGATCGTCTGGTTGAGGCCGAGCAGGAGTTCCTTGCGGGCCAGCGGGATCCGCGCGGTCAGCAGCCGCTGGCGGGAGGTGGCGCCGAGCGAGTCGACGGCCTCCAGCACCTCCTTGTCGGCGCCGCGCAGCCCGAGCGCGGTCAGCCGGGCCATGGGCGGGGCGGCGTAGACGACGGTGGCCAGGACGGCCGCGGGGACGCCGATGCCGAAGACCAGGACGACGGGGAGCAGGTAGGCGAACGCGGGCAGCACCTGCATGGTGTCCAGCACCGGGCGCAGCACGCGGTCCAGGCGGGCCGACAGACCGGCGGCCAGGCCCAGCAGGGCGCCGACCAGGACCGACGCGAGGACGGCCACGACCATCAGGGCGAGCGTCTGCATGGTCGGCACCCACATGCCGAGCAGGCCGCAGGCGAGGAACGCCGCCGCCGTGCCGAGCGCCAGCCGGGCGCCCGCGGCCCGCCACGCGGCGAGGGTGCCGAGCGCGGTGACGCCGGCCCAGCCGAGGGCGAGGAGCAGCAGGTAGACGGCGCGTACGGAGACGACGACCGCGTCGGAGACGTAGCCGAAGAAGTAGAGGAACAGGGGGTGGCTGTCGCGGTGGTCGATGATCCAGTCGCTGACCTTGGTGAGCGGCTGGGTGAGGTCGACGGTGAGGGCGCCGGGCCAGGCGGTGCCGGGCCAGTGGCTCACCGCCAGGGGGACGAGGACGGCGGCGATCAGGGCGAGGGCGGCGAGCTTGCGGGTCGCCGGGTGTTTGAGCAGCGCCGGGGTCGTGCGGGGGCGCGTTGCGGTGAGCGTGGCCATCAGGCGCCCTCCGCCTCGGTGACCGCCGGGCCCGCTGCTACGTCGGGAAGGGTCTCAGCCGTACCGGCGACCACTCCCAGGAGGGTGTCCGCGTCGACGACTCCCAGGCAGCGGCCCTGGTCGACGACGCGGGCCGGTTCGCCCGCGCGGGCCACGGCCTCGATGGCCTCGGACACCGTGGCGTCGGGGCGGACCGCCGGGCCGCTGCCGGTCTCCTCGGCGGACGCGGGCCGCATGGCCTTGCGGACGGTCACGACCTGTTCGCGCGGGACGTCACGGACGAACTCGCGCACATAGTCGTCGGCCGGGCTGGCGACGATCTCCTCGGGCGTGCCCAGCTGGACCACGCGGCCGTCGCGCATCAGGGCGATGCGGTCGCCGAGCTTGAGGGCCTCGCTCAGGTCGTGCGTGATGAAGACCATCGTGCGGCCCTCCTCGCGGTGCAGCCGGACGACCTCCTCCTGCATGTCCCGCCGGATCAGCGGGTCCAGGGCGCTGAACGGCTCGTCGAACAGCAGCACCTCGGGGTCGACGGCGAGGGCCCGGGCGAGCCCGACCCGCTGGCGCTGGCCGCCGGAGAGCTGGCCGGGGCGGCGGTGCTCCATGCCCTCCAGGCCGACCTTGGCGACGACCTCGGCGGCCCGCTCGCGCCGCTCCGACCGGCCGAGACCCTGGATCTCCAGGCCGTACGCCACGTTGTCGAGGACCGTGCGGTGCGGGAGCAGGCCGAAGTGCTGGAAGACCATCGCGGCGCGGTGCCGGCGCAGGGCGCGCAGCCGGGAGCGGTCCATGGCGCGGACGTCCTCGCCGTCGATGGCGATGGTCCCGGCGGTCGGCTCGATGAGCCGGGTCAGGCAGCGCACGAGGGTGGACTTGCCGGAGCCGGACAGGCCCATGACGACGAAGACCTCGCCCTTGCGCACGTCGAAGGAGACGTCCCGAACGGCGGCCGTGCAGCCGGTGCGCCGGCGCAGTTCGGCGGCGTCGAGCGCGGTCAGTTCGGGGTCGCCGGGGATCCGGTCGGCCTTGGGGCCGAAGACCTTCCACAGGCCGTCGACGGAGAAGACGGGCGCGTCGGAGGCGGTGGTGGGCGGCTTGCGGGTGGGGACGGTCATGGTCATCGCACCTCACCCCCGATCAGGTCGGCGGCCTTCTCCCCGACCATGAGCACCCCGATCATCGGGTTGACGGCCGTCATGGTCGGGAAGACGGACGCGTCGGCGATACGGATGCCGTCCAGGCCGCGCAGTCTCAGTTCCGGGTCTACGACGGCGAGTTCGTCGTCGGCGGCGCCCATCTTGCAGGTGCCGGCCGGGTGGTAGACGGTGTGCGCGACCTTGCGCGCGTACTCGCTCAGCTCCTCGTCGGAGGTGATGTCCGGGCCGGGGCACACCTCGCGCTTGAGCCAGCCGGCCAGCGGCTCGGTCGCGGCGATCTCGCGGGCGATGCGGATGCCGTCGACGAGGGTGCGGGCGTCGTAGTCGTCCTCGTCGGTGAAGTAGCGGAAGTCCAGGGCGGGCTTCTGTGCCGGGTCGGCGCTCTTCAGGTACAGCCGGCCGCGCGACCTCGGCTTGGGGATGTTCGGGGTCATCGACACCCCGAACTCGGGCCGCTCGTAGCCCAGTCGCTCCGGGTTGTCGGTGAAGGGGATCTGGTAGAAGTGGAACATCAGGTCGGGGCCGGGGCTTCGCGGGTCGCGGCGGACGAACAGGCCGGCGTCGGAGTCCATCGCCGAGTTCTCCGGGATGGGCCCGTTCGTCTCCCAGACGATGACCGACTCGGGGTGGTCGAGCAGGTTCTCGCCGACACCCGGCAGGTCCTGGACGACGGGGATGCCGAGCGCCTCGAGGTCCTTGCGGGGGCCGATGCCGGAGTGCAGCAGCAGCCGCGGGGAGTCCACGGCGCCCGCGCACAGCACGACCTCGCCGCGGGCCCGGATCAGCAGCTCCTCGCCGTCCTTGGTGCGCACGTGCACGCCCTCGACCCGGCCGTCGGTGATCCGCAGCCTGTACGCCCAGGTCTCCAGCAGGATCGTCAGGTTGGGCCGGGAGTCCATCACGGGGTGGAGGTACGCCACCGACGCCGAGGAGCGCTTGTTGGTCTCCGGGTGGTAGGCGAGGTCGAAGAAGCCGGCGCCCTCGGTGAACGGCTTGCGGTTGAAGCCCTCGACGCGGGGTACCCCGAGCGCCGACTGTGCGGCGTCGACGAAGTCGCGGGCGATGGCGTTGCGGTCCTTCTCGTCGACGGAGACGATGTTGTTCAGCAGCCGCGCGTAGTACGCCTCCATGGGCACCGCGCCCCAGCCCTTGGCGCCGGCCGCCTCCCACTCGTCCCAGTCGGAGGGCAGCGGCTTGAAGGAGATCAGGGTGTTGTGCGAGGAGCAGCCGCCGAGCACGCGGGCGCGGCTGTGCCGGATGTGGGAGTTGCCGCGGGGCTGCTCCACCGTCGGGTAGTCGTAGTCGAGTTCGCCGCCGAGCAGGCCCATCCAGCGGCGCAGGGTGAGGACGTCGTCGCGGCCGACGTCGCTGGGGCCGCCCTCGATGACGGCGACGGTGGTGTCGGGGTTCTCCGTCAGCCGGGAGGCGATGACGGACCCGGCGGTGCCGCCGCCGATGACGACATGGTCGTAGACGTGTTCGCGGGGGGTGTTCTCGGGCATGGGGGGACTACTCCAGGGTGACTCTGGTGAGGGGGGAGGTCTGGGGAGGGCTCAGCCGGCGAACCAGCGCACGGGCCGCGGGGCGAGGTTCTCGTAGACGTGCTTGGTCTCGCGGTACTCGGCGAGTCCGGCGGGGCCGAGTTCGCGGCCCACGCCGCTCTTGCCGAAGCCGCCCCATTCCGCCTGGGGCAGGTAGGGGTGGAAGTCGTTGATCCACACGGTGCCGTGGCGCAGTCGGGCCGCGACCCGGCGGGCGCGGGCGGTGTCGCCGCTCCACACGGCGCCGGCCAGGCCGTACTCGGTGTCGTTGGCCAGGGCGACCGCCTCGTCCTCGGTGCGGAAGGTCTCGACGGTGAGGACCGGGCCGAAGACCTCCTCGCGCACGACGCGCATCTCGCGGTGGCAGGCGTCGAGGACGGTCGGCTCGTAGAACCAGCCCGACTCCGGGCGTACGTCGGAGGGTTCGGGGCGCTTGCCGCCGCAGCGCAGCACGGCGCCCTCCTGAAGGGCGGAGGCGACGTAGGCCTCGACCTTGGCGCGGTGCTGCTCGGAGACGAGGGGGCCGCACTCGACGCCGTCGGCGGTGCCGCGGCCGAGGCGGATCTTCTGGGCGCGGCGGGCGAGTTCGGCGACGAAGCGTTCCCGGACGGACTCCTCGACGATGAGCCGGGCGCCGGCCGAGCAGACCTGGCCGCTGTGGATGAAGGCGGCGTTCAGGGCCTGGTCGACGGCGGTGTCGAAGCCGTCGTCGGTGGCGCAGGCGTCGGCGAAGACGACGTTGGGGTTCTTGCCGCCGAGTTCGAGGGCGACCTTCTTCACGCCGGGTGCGGCGGCCTGGGCGACCTTGGTGCCGCTGGCCAGGCCACCGGTGAAGGAGACCAGGTCGACGTCGGGGTGCTCGGCGAGGCGGGCGCCGACGGTGTGGCCGGGGCCGGTGACGAGGTTGGCGACACCGGCCGGAAGCCCCGCCTCCCCGAGCAGGTCCATGAGGGCGATCGTGGTCATCGGGGTGATCTCGCTGGGCTTGATCACGAAGGTGTTGCCGGCCGCGAGGGCGGGCGCGATCTTCCAACTGGCCTGGAGCAGCGGGTAGTTCCAGGGGGTGATCAGCGCGCACACGCCGACCGGCTCGTGCACGACGACGCTGTGCACGTCGGGGGTGCCCGCGTCGACGACCCGGCCGGGCGCCTCGGCGGCGGCCAGGTCGGCGAAGTAGCGGAAGGCGTCGGCGACGCAGTCGACGTCGACCCGGCCCTCCTCGACGGTCTTGCCGGCGTCCCGGCTCTCCAGCAGGCCGATCGCCTCGCGGTCGCGCACCAGCAGGTCGGCGACGCGGCGCAGCACGGCGGCGCGCTCGGCGACCGGGGTGCGCGGCCAGGCGCCCTGTCCGCCGGCGAAGGCCTCGTGGGCGGCGGCGACGGCGAGGTCGGCGTCCTTCTCGTCGCCCTCGCTGACCACGGCGAACGGCCGGCCGTCCGCGGGGTCGAGGATCTCGC
Organism: Streptomyces sp. NPDC014801; assembly: GCF_043082085.1. Taxonomy (NCBI): domain Bacteria; kingdom Bacillati; phylum Actinomycetota; class Actinomycetes; order Kitasatosporales; family Streptomycetaceae; genus Streptomyces; species Streptomyces sp. NPDC014801. Next base: position 93,051 of record NZ_JBIBXG010000007.1, read on the forward strand.
GCGTGGCTCCGGAGACGGAGCCTTGCCACTCCCCTCCCACGTAATGGGTCCGCCCCGCGTTCTGCTGTATGTGGTCCGCCATGATCGGTACTTGCCTTCCGTTCCTGTTCGGTGCCCGTGGGTCACAACCGCGTCCCCCACGGGGACCGTGAGCGCATGCCCGTACCCCTGAACGCCATGCGGAATCCGGGGCCGAAAGTGCGCTGCGTCACGGAAATCGGGGATAAAGAGGCGCATACCGGACAGGAACGATCTCTGATCAGCCCGGGACATCCGACGGTTCTTTGACTAGAGTCAAAGACATGCATCCGGTGTCCCCCCAGCACGTCTCGGCCCTGCGCCGGTTCAACCGGGCCTACACCCGGCGGATCGGGGCCCTGGACGACCACTACCTCGGACAGGACCGCCCGCTCGGGCAGGCCCGCCTGCTGTTCGAGATCGGCGAGGCGGGGACCGGTGTCCCGCTGCGGGAGCTGCGGGCGCGGCTCGGTCTGGACGCCGGCTATCTCAGCCGGATGGTCAAGGCACTCCAGGCCCAGGGACTGGTGCGGCTGCGCGCCCACCCGGACGACAGCCGGGTGCGCACGGTCGAGCTGACCGCGGCCGGCCGCGTGGAGATCAAGGAGCAGAACCGCCGCGCCGACGCCCTGGCGACCGGTCTGCTGGACGGACTGACGGCCGAGCAGCGCGACCGGCTCACCGAGGCCCTCGGCACCGCGCACCGCCTGCTGCGGCTGGCCGCGCTCACCGTGGAGCACGTCGACGGCGCCTCCCCGGACGCCCGGGCGTGCCTGGCCGCCTACGCCGCCGACCTCGACGCCCGCTTCCCGGAGGGCTTCGACGCCTCGGACCTGGTCACGCCCGAGGAGGTGTCCGGGGACGCGGGCGCGTTCTTCGTGGCCTACGAAGAGGGGCGGCCCGTCGGCTGCGGGGCGCTGCGCCGCCTGGAGCCGGGCGTTGCGGAGGTCAAGCACGTGTGGGTGCATCCGGACGCCCGCCGCCTGGGACTCGCCCGCCGGCTGCTGCACGCCCTGGAGAACGAGGCGCTGCGGCGCGGCCTCACCGTCGTACGCCTCGACACGCACTCCGTGCTCACCGAGGCGCAGGCGATGTACCGGGGATGCGGCTACCGGGAGATCCCGGCGTACTCGGAGCACGTCTACGCCGGGCACTGGTTCGAGAAACGGCTGGCGGACCAGGGCTGAGCACACGACGAGGCCCGCCCCGCGTCATGCGGGACGGGCCTCGTGTTACGGAGCGCCGGGCAGGCCTTGCACCTGCATCTCCCCGCAGGAAGCGGGGCGTCTTTCCTTGGACCACCAACGCACAGCCTGGCGCCGGAAGTTCCGGCGGCCGGTGTGTGATCAACTGTAGCGCACCGGCCGCCGAAGATCCACTCGGGCGCGCAGGGCTCAGATCAGGCCGAGACCACGGACCGCCTCGCGCTCCTCCACCAGCTCCTGGACGGAGGCGTCGATGCGGGCGCGGGAGAACTCGTTGATCTCCAGGCCCTGGACGATCTCGTACTTGCCGTCCTTGCAGGTGACCGGGAAGGAGGAGATCAGGCCCTCGGGGACGCCGTAGGAGCCGTCCGACGGGATGCCCATGGAGACCCAGTCGCCCTCGGCGGTGCCGTTGACCCAGGAGTAGACGTGGTCGATGGCGGCGTTGGCGGCGGAGGCGGCCGACGAGGCGCCACGGGCCTCGATGATCGCGGCGCCGCGCTTGGCGACGGTCGGGATGAAGTCCTCGGCCAGCCACTTCTCGTCGTTGACGACCTCGGCGGCGTTCTTGCCGGCGACCGTGGCGTGGAAGATGTCCGGGTACTGGGTGGCGGAGTGGTTGCCCCAGATGGTCAGGCGCTTGATGTCGGCGACCGTGGAGCCGGTCTTCTTCGCGAGCTGGGTCAGCGCGCGGTTGTGGTCCAGCCGGGTCATCGCGGTGAAGCGCTCGGCCGGTACGTCCGGCGCGGCGGCCTGGGCGATGAGGGCGTTGGTGTTGGCCGGGTTGCCGACGACGAGGACCTTGACGTCGTCCGCGGCGTGGTCGTTGATGGCCTTGCCCTGCGGCTTGAAGATGCCGCCGTTGGCCTCGAGCAGGTCGCCGCGCTCCATGCCCTTGGTGCGGGGGCGGGCGCCGACCAGCAGGGCGACGTTGGTGCCGTCGAACGCGACGTTCGGGTCGTCGGTGATGTCGATGCCCTGCAGCAGCGGGAACGCGCAGTCGTCCAGCTCCATGGCGGTGCCCTCGGCGGCCTTCAGCGCCGGGGTGATCTCCAGCAGACGGAGCTTGACCGGCACGTCCGCGCCGAGCAGCTGGCCGGAGGCGATGCGGAAGAGCAGGGCGTAACCGATCTGGCCGGCCGCGCCGGTGACGGTGACGTTCACGGGAGTGCGGGTCATGGCGTTCTCCGTATGACAGCTGGCGGTGGGGCGTCCCTGCCCCGGGTGGATGATCGATCTCTTGGCGTCAAGAGAGATCCAGCGGTCAGGCTATCGCGCATCCGGCATCCCGGACGGCCGGGGCCCTGTGGCCCACCCCACAGAGTGGCACATCCGAGGACAAATGCATGCCGAGACAAGGGGGCGGCCGCGGGCCCGGGAGAGGAGGGACCTGCGGCCGCCTGGCGGGGGTACCGTTGCCGGACTCCCGTGGGGGGATACCGTTCGCGTGCCCACCGCAGCCGAAGCCATGCGCGCCCACGCCGATTTCCCCCCTTCCTTCACGCCCTCCCGGACCTCTGCACGCCCTACCGCGTGCAGCCCGTGCGGCCGGAGGTGAGGGTCGCGCAGGCTGTGGCCTCGGCGGCGTTCTTGACGGCCACCATCGGGGTGTACGCGATGGTGTCCCCGGTCGCCGTGATCGACCCGTTCTGCTGTGCCGCGCCGGCGCTGATCCGGACGGAGTCGCCCTGCGTCGCGCCGGTGATCCGGCCCCAGGCCGCGCCGCAGGTCTTGCTGTAGCGGACCTCGACGACGGTGGTCCCGACGGTGACGGTCCGGGCGGTGGTCACCAGGTTGCCGCTGCACCCCATGGCCTCGGCGTCCTTGCCGGTGCAGCTCGCGCCGCTGCACTTGACGCCGGGCGGGAGGTTCGCCGGGGCGGTCGCGGTCGGCGAGGGGGAGGCCTTGCCGCCCTCGTTCTTCGTGCCGTCGCCGCGCTCGGTGAAGAAGAAGACCGCCGCCGTCACGACGAGCACGCCGACCAGCCCCGCGAGGAACATCGTCAGCCGGCGCTTCCCGGCACCGCTCGCGGGCGGCGGCGGACCCTGGGGCGACGCGACCGGCGGCCGTCCCGCGCCCCGGTCGGTCAGGGGCGCGGCGGGCGTGCCGGCGCCGGGGCGGCCGCTCGCGGGGGACGGTCCGCGGTAACCGGCCACGCCCCAGGAGTTGCGGGACTCGCGGTCGCGGACGTCGGCGTCGGAGGCGCTGGGCTGCGGCGGCACCGAGGAGGAGGGGGCGGGTCCGGCGCCCGGCGGCACCGAGGAGGAGGCGGGTCCGGCGCCCGGCGGCACCGTCGGGGACACCCCCGACGGGCCGGCGACCGGGGTGGCCGTGGCGCTGCCGCCCTTGCGGCCCGCCCGGCCGCCGCCGTCGCCGCCCTCGGCGCCGGCGAGGTCGCCGAGCGCGGCGCGCGCCTGCGAGATGCGGATGGCCTCCATGGTCATGTCGTGGCGCATCTCCGAACGGCTCCAGGCGCGTTCGGCGAGCTCCCACAGGGTGGTCAGGTGCACCGGATGCGTCCCGGTGACCTCGGCCAGCGCGACGATCGCGCCCTTGGGGGCGAGCAGCCGGCCGCCCAGGTAACGCTCCCAGGACGTCTTGCTGTAGCCGGTGCGGTCGGCCAGCGCGGCGATGCTCAGGCCGCTGCGGTCCACCAGTCGCCGCAGTTGCTCGGTGAACTCCTTGATCTGCGGATCCAGTTCGTCCGGCAACGCTTTCCAGCGAGGCATTGCCTCCCCCTCTTCCCCCCGTAGTCGTGCTTGGTCGTTCCCCCGCGCGTCGCGGCCCGTGGGCCCCGTTCTGGCTACCCACAGGGATGCGCCCGCCAAGGATCTCAGTTCCCCGGGCGGGGGCGCACGGGAGCGTGCGGGTCGCGGGGCGTGCACCGTCGCACGCCCTGTCACGCACCGTCCGGCGGGACGGCCCGGAACGGCCCGGGACGGCCCGGCGCTCCCGGGGCGTCCCGAGCGGCCACGTTAGCCCCGCGCCGCGGCCCCTCCGGTGGCTGTTCCTGAACTTGTCCCTACATCGACACAACGCGGACACGGGCGTGACCTCGTGCGCCTCAGAGGTGTACGGCTGCCCCGCCGCTCACGCTCACACGGCGAGGAGAACGCCTACGACGACGGTGAGCAGCAGGGCGCACAGCAGCAGGACGGCGACGAGCAGCAGCCGCCCGCCGGTCCGGGGCGGCGGGGGCTCCTCCGGCCGTTCCCACCACGGGACGGTCGGGTCGTCGGTGTACGGCTCGGCGTCCTCCTCGGGGGCGGCCGGCTCGGGGCGCGGCCAGGCCTCGACGGCCACCTCGTGCCGTACCGCGATCCGTTCCGCGTCCTGCTCGGACAGCCCGGCGACCCGGCACAGCGCGGTCACGGCCTGCCGCGGCGGCGGCTGTACGGCGTTGAGGTAACGCTGCCAGGAGGACTTGCTGTAGGCGGTGCGGGCGCCCAGGGCGGCCAGGCTGAGCCCGGTGCCGTCCTTGAGGTCCCTGAGCTGCGCCACGAAGTTCCGCACCTCCGGCGGCAGCCCGTCCGGCAGCGGCCGCCAGCCGCCCATCGCCCACCTCCGCGCACAGGGTCGTCGTCCTTACCCGCTCGGATCGGGTGACGACACCTGACGCGGAATCGGTTCCGCGGATGTGGCAGGTCCAGGACACCGTAGCGGAATGGTCACTTCCGTGGCACAGCGCGCCGACAGCCGTTGAACAGCCCGTGCCCGGTGCGAAAACGTTGATCCCGACGGCGGCCCGTCCTTACTCGGGGGAGAGGATGGGCCGCCGGAGCCTTCGGCGGGTCGGCGCGGGACCGGCGGGCGCGTAGGCCCAGTGGACGCGGAGGCCCCGTGGGCGCCATGACCCGGTGGGTCAGTTGCTCACCGTGAAGTGGAGGGTGTCCTTCAAAAACGGGATCTCCAGCCAGGGGCGGGGCTGGGCCATCAGGGCGAGGAGCACGATGGCCAGGCCCAGCGCGCCGTACGTGGCGATGTCCGTGAAGCGGGAGCGGACCGCGAGCATGCCGACGCTCGGCAGGATCCAGCGCAGCACCGCCCCGCCGAGCAGCGCGGCACCGATCAGCAGCGTGCCGACGCGGAACGCGTCCAGCGCCGTGACCAGCAGACCCAGCGCGACCACGCCGAGCACCGCCAGCATCGGCCACTGCCGGGCCGGCGCCGGGGCGTCGCCGCCCGCGGCCCGGCCGCCGCCCTCGGGCCGCGCGGTGTCCCGCGTGAACAGCGGGAAGCGGCGCGTCACCCGCCGCGGGCGCCCCTCGGCGTCCGGTGCGCTGACCGCGTCCCGTACCTGGAGGTCGTCCCCGTCCTCAGCCGACACTGCGCTCCGCCGCCTCGACCACGTTGACGAGCAGCTGCGCGCGGGTCATCGGGCCGACCCCGCCGGGGTTCGGGGAGATCCAGCCGGCCACCTCGGCCACGCCGGGGTGGACGTCGCCGACGATCCTGCCCTCGGCGTTGCGGGAGACACCGACGTCGAGGACGGCCGCGCCCGGCTTGACGTCCTCGGGCCGGATCAGGTGCGCGGAGCCGGCCGCGGCGATCACGATGTCGGCCCGCTTGAGGTGGGCGGACAGGTCGCGGGTGCCGGTGTGGCACTGGGTCACGGTGGCGTTCTCGCTGCGCCGGGTCAGCAGCAGCGGCATCGGCCGGCCGATGGTGACACCGCGGCCGACGACCACGACCTCGGCACCCTTCAGTTCGACGCCGTAGCGGCGCAGCAGGGTGAGGATGCCGTTGGGCGTGCAGGGCAGCGGGGCCGGCTCGTTCAGCACGAGACGGCCGAGGTTCATCGGGTGCAGGCCGTCGGCGTCCTTGGCCGGGTCCATCAGCTCCAGGATGCGGTTCTCGTCGATGCCCTTGGGCAGCGGGAGCTGCACGATGTAACCGGTGCAGGTGGGGTCGTCGTTGAGCTCGCGCACGACCGCCTCGATCTCCTCCTGCGAGGCGGTGGCGGGCAGTTCGCGCTGGATGGAGGCGATACCGACCTCCGCGCAGTCGCGGTGCTTGCCGGCGACGTACTTGCGGGAGCCGGGGTCGTCCCCGACGAGGACGGTGCCGAGACCGGGCGTGACGCCCTTCTCCTTCAGGGCCGCCACGCGGGCGGTCAGATCGGACTTGATCGCGGCTGCGGTGGCCTTGCCATCGAGAATCTGGGCGGTCATGCCCCCATCCTCCCGGATGACCGGCCCCCGGTTCCAATCCGGGTGCGGACGCCGCCGCCGGCCGGTGTCCGACCTTGATCGATGATGTTGCACTTGCACAACACCTGCGGCGTTCGGCTGGACAAGTTCTCGTCTGTCCCACGACGATGAGCCACGCACCATCGCGGTCCGGTTCGGGGGGAAAACCGCTCAAGATCTGACGTTCCTCCGCGGCGTCCGCGTCGTCCCCGCTTTGCGCAACGGAGGAAACCAGCCATGAGTTTCGGCTCGCCCAACAACCCGTACGGTCAGCCGCAGAACCCCCAGCCCGGCTACGGCCACCCGCAGCAGCAGCCCGGTTACGGCTACCCCCAGGCGCCGCAGGGCGTCCCGCCGCAGCAGGGCTACGGCTACCCGCAGCAGCCCGGCTACCCGGGCGGGCCGGCGGGCTACCCCGGCGGGCCGGCCGCTCCGCGCCTCGCCTCCATGGGCCGCCGCTTCGGCGCCCGCGTGATCGACGCCGTGGTCTTCGGTGTGGTGTACGGCATCCTCGCGGCGGCCGGTGTCGCCAGCTTCATGAACCAGGCCAAGGACTGCGACCCGTCGGCGGCCGACTACGAGACCTGCCTCAACAACGCCAGCTCGAACATGGCCTCCGGGGTCTTCGCGGCCATCGGCGTCCTCGCCGTCATCGGTCTGGTCTACGAGTGGCTGCTGACCGGTCTGCTCGGCGCGACCCTCGGCAAGCTGGCCGTCGGCATCCGTGTCGTGAAGGTGGAGGACGGCCAGAAGCCGGGCCTCGGCAAGTCGTTCATCCGCTGGATCATCCCGGTCGTCGGCAGCGTCGCCTGCGGTATCGGTCAGCTGCTGGTCTACCTGTCCCCGTTCTGGGACAAGTCCGGCCGCCAGCAGGGCTGGCACGACAAGGCCGCCTCCACGATGGTCGTCCAGAACTGACGCGTCCGCCGTACGCGCCGCGCGCCGTCACGTTCGCGCCAATCCCGTCCCAGGGCCGTGTCTCACCCGTTCGAGGGGGACACGGCCCTGGTGCGTTCGCCCTACTCTGGCAGCCGAGCTGTCAGGCACGGGGAGACGCACCTTGTACAGCATCATCGTGGTACCTCCGCCGACCACGGAGGACGAGCGAAGCACCACCCGGCAGATCCGCCTCGCCCCCGGCGAGCGGCTGACCTTCGGCAGATCCGCCTCCGTCAACCGCCTGCGCATCCCGCACGAGGGGGTCTCGCGCAGAGCCGGTGAGATCGCCGCGCAGGGCGCCTTCTGGATACTGAGCAACCTCAGCCGGGACCAGACGTACGTCGTGGAGAACCCGGAGGGCGCCGGCGAGCACGTGAAGGTCGGGCCGGGCCGGCTGGACGCGCCGATCCCGTTCGAGTTCGCGCGGATCGTGCTGCCCGCGGCCGGCGACCTGCTGCCGCTGCAGGTGTGGGCGCCGCGCCACGACTATCTCCATCCCGACGGCGACGGCGACGGCGACACCACCGCGCCCGCCTTCTCCCTGGACCGCACCAAACGCTACTTCGCGGTCCTGGCCGCGCTGTGCGAGCCGCGGCTGCGCGGCGCCCCGCACGCCCCGCTGCCCACCGTCGACCAGGTGGTGGAGCGGCTGCGCCCCGCCTGGCCGGCGGCCTCCCGCACCAGCGTGCAGTGGAACATCGACTACCTCGCGGTGAAGCTGCGCCTCAAGCCCGGCCCGGACACCGCCGACACCGGGCCCCGGCTGAACGGCAAGAAGGAGTCCCTGGTCTCGCTGGCGCTGCGCTTCGACCTGGTCCGTGAGGACGACCTCGTCGTCCTCGCCGCGGGCGCGCCCAGCGGATCACCCCGGTGAGGGAGAACGGCGAGGCGTTCGCCGTACCGGTGCCGACGGGGTACCGGGTCGGGGTGTGGGAGGTCCGGGCGCCGCTCGCCACGGGCGCCTTCGGCAGCGTCTACGAGGCCCGGCGCACCGGCGCCCCGCAGGACCCGGCCCCGCCCCGCCCGGCGGCGGAAGCGGACGGGACGACGGATCCGGACGCGGCGGATCCGGCAGCCGATCCGGGCACGGCTGATCCGGCAGCAGATCCGGACCCGGCGCATCCGGCAGCAGGTCCGTGCACGGCTGATCCGGCATCGGATCCGGGGGTGGGGACGGATCCGGGCACGAGGACGGCTCCGGACGCGGCGGCCCCGGTCCGCTCCGGCTCAGCGGCGGCTCCGGCCCGTCACCGCCCGGCGGCGGACCCCGGACTGCCGCGCACCGCGGCGCTGAAGTTCCTGCCGACCGGCACCAGTACCCCGCGCCGTCTGTCCCATCTGCGGGACCTCGTCGACCGCGAGGTCGCGCTGCACCGCAGGCTGCGCCACCCGCGGCTGATCCGCCTGTACGAGACGCTCGTCGTCGACGACCCGGGCCGGCCGGAGCTGGACGGGGCGACCGTGCTGGTGCTGGAGAAGGCCGAGGGCTCCCTGTCCGCGCTGCTCGCCGCCTCCCCGCGCCCTGCGGCCGGGCCCGTGCTGCTCGCGCAGATCTGCGAGGGACTGCACCAGCTGCACACCGCGGGCTGGGTGCACGGCGACCTGAAACCGGCCAACGTGCTGCTGATGAAGGACGGCACGGTCCGCCTCGCCGACTTCAACATGGCCGCCGAACTGGAAGGCACCCACGCCTACACACCGGCCTTCTCCACCCCCGACTACACCCCGCCCGAGCTGCTGTGGACGGAGATCGGCGAACGCGGCCGCCGCATCCGCCCGTCCGCCGACGTCTGGGCCTTCGGCGTCCTCGCCCACCTCGTCCTCACCGACTCCTTCCCGCTGCCCGGCGGCACCCCGACCGCGCGCCGCGACGCCGCCGTCGCCTACGCCCGCGGCACGGACGCGTTACGTCTGGCACCCGAACTGCCCGACGTCTGGCGGGACATCGTGCGGGACTGCCTGGCCCGCACGCACGCCGAGCGCGTCGGCGGCGAGGAGCTGCTGCGCCGCGTCCAGGCTGCCGCCGGCACGGGAGGGCGGCCCGGCCCACTCCCCCGGCTGCGGCGGCCGTACCGCCGCTCCGGCCGCTTCCGCCGCTCCCGCCGTACGACGGTCACCGCGGCGGTCGCGGCCACGCTGGCCGCCGCCGCGCTCGGGTACGGCATCAGCGACCGGGCGGGCGGTTCCGGCGACGGCAAGGGCCCGGCCGCGGTCACGCCCGCCACGTACGGCGCCGCCGAACTCGCCACGGACAAGGGGGTGCCCGTCGCCTACCGGCGCCTCATCGTCGACGCCGCGCACGACTGCGTCCAGCCGGAGGTCACCCCCGCGCTGATCGCCGCGATGCTGAAGGCGGAGAGCGACTTCGACCCCGATCTGTCCGATCCTTCGGCCGGGCGGGAGGGCGAGTACGGCATCGCCCGCTGGACGCCGAGCCTGCTGCGCTGGTGGATCCGCCCCGACGGCGTGCCCGCCACGGCGACCCCCAGGCCACCCTTCTCCCCCGCCCAGTCGATCCCCGCCATGGGCCGCTACCTCTGCTATCTGGAACCGCTGCTCGACGCCACCGGCCTGCACGGCGACCGGCGGGTGCTGCTCGCCGCCGCCTACCGGACGTCGTACAAGAAGGTGAACGCGGCGGGCGGCGTGCCCTCGAAGAACCGCGCCTACGCCGACCGTGTCGCGCACTACCTCAAGGAGTACACGCCACCCGCCGAGCGGTCACCCTGAGAGGTCCGAGGTACCGGCCGGCGGCGGCCGCTGCGACGGTGGGACCACTCCGCCACCGGCGGAGCGACCGGCACCGCTCGTCACTCAGGGGGAACGCACGTGAACATCGTCAAGCCGGCCGTGCTGCTGCTCGCGGCCACCGCACTCGTCGCCGGCGGCACGGCCGCCGCCACCGCCGCCGACCCCGGCGGCACCCGGGTCACCTCGCTCCGGCAGACCGCCGACCAGATCCTCACCGGGCACCCCGAGCCGCTGAAGGTCACCGCCGACCAGGTCCGCTACGACGGCCTCACCGTCACCGCCGCGCCGCGGGGCGGGGCCGCCCTCAAGGACCTGGCCTGCGACTACGGCCACCTGTGCATGGTGGTCAGGGGCACCAAGTTCGACTTCTACAAGTGCCAGACCTGGAACGTCACCAACTGGACCGGTGACGGCCCGTTCACCAACAACCAGACCCCGGGCACGGTCGCCCGGTTCTTCAACCAGGACGGCAGCGTCCGCTGGACCTCGACGGCCTACGAGGCGGGCACCGCCACCTGGGACCCGATCTGGTCGCTGCGCCCCTGCTGACCCCACGGCGGCGGACGGCCTCCGGTCCCCTCGGGGGAGGGCCGGAGGCCTCCGTCGTGCCGTCAGACGGGGTTCCAGCCGGGCAGCGCGGGCAGCACCCGCTCCGCGACCCGCAGCAGGGCGGCGTCGTCGGGCAGCCCGCCGTCCTGGCGCCAGACGGCGACCTCGTAGGAGCCGCCGCCGTCCTCGGCGTCCGGGGCGACGACGAGGGTGCGGGCGATGCCTCCGGGGGCGGTGGTGGTCTTGCCGCCGCCCAGCTGGAAGCCGATCTTGAAGGTCTGGTCGGAGTACAGCACGGCCCGGTGACCGGCGACGGTCTTCCGCTCGGCCCGCGGCCCCTCCAGCCGCGCGAACTGATCGACCGTCATACGGTCGTAGGAGGCGGAGAGTTGCACCGAGTACGTGGTCAGGTCGACGGTCGCCCCGGGGGTGTCGATCTCGGTGCCGCCGGCCGGCTTCACCGAGCTGTCGTTGCCGTAGGCGGTCTGCGCGTGCTCGGCCGGTGTGCCGAGCAGCGTGGGCAGGTCGGCGCGGTTGAGGGCCCGGCACAGCTGGTCACCGGTGACGTGCCCGGCCTGGGCGGGCCCCTTCAGTGCCTTCTTCTTCCCGGACGGGGAGCAGCTCGCCGGACGGTCCGCCGCCTGCTCGCCGCCGGAGCCGCGCCCCAGGTACCACAGGCCCCCCGCCAGGGCCCCGCACAGCGCCAGCGCCAGCAGCACCTGCGCTCCCCAGTTCATCTCCGGTTCCTCGTCCGGCGGTGCCGCTTGCGCTCTTTCGGGCACGGCGAGTCGGTCGCCCATGGTTCCCCCCTGTGGTCGGCGCGCCCCGACGGGCGCCGGGGGAGCCTAACGGGCAACGGCCCCGGCGGGAGTCGCCGGGGCCGTTGCCGAGCGGGGTCGGCGCGGTCAGCGCGTCGGGCTCAGTGGAAGAAGTGGCGCGTGCCCGTGAAGTACATGGTCACGCCGGCCTTCTTCGCCGCCTCCACGACCTGCTCGTCGCGGATCGAGCCGCCGGGCTGGACGATGGCCTTGACCCCGGCGTCGATGAGGATCTGCGGACCGTCCGGGAACGGGAAGAACGCGTCGGAAGCCGCGAAGGAGCCGCGGGCCCGCTCCTCACCGGCCCGCTCCACGGCGAGCTTGCAGGAGTCGACACGGTTGACCTGGCCCATGCCGACGCCGACCGAGGCGCCGTCCTTGGCGAGCAGGATCGCGTTGGACTTCACCGCGCGGCACGCCTTCCAGGCGAACGCGAGCTGCTGGAGGTCCTCGGCGGAGAGCGCCTCGCCGGACGCCAGGGTCCAGTTGGCCGGGTCGTCGCCCTCGGCCTGGAGGCGGTCGGCGACCTGGAGCAGGGCGCCGCCGTCGATCGGCTTGACCTCGACCGGGTGGGCCGGGCCCTCGGGGCAGCGCAGCACGCGGATGTTCTTCTTCTTGGTGAGGGCCTCCAGCGCGCCCTCCTCGTAGTCCGGGGCCACGATGACCTCGGTGAAGATCTCCGCGACCTGCTCGGCCATCTCCTTGCTGACCGGACGGTTCACGGCGATGACACCGCCGTACGCGGAGACCGGGTCGCAGGCGTGCGCCTTGCGGTGCGCCTCGGCGACGTCCGCGCCGATCGCGATGCCGCAGGGGTTGGCGTGCTTGATGATCGCGACGCAGGGCTCGGCGTGGTCGTACGCGGCACGGCGGGCGGCGTCCGTGTCCGTGTAGTTGTTGTACGACATCTCCTTGCCGTGCAGCTGCTCGGCCGCCGCGAGACCGCCCTCGCCGGAGACGTACAGGGCGGCGGGCTGGTGCGGGTTCTCGCCGTAGCGCAGGGTGTGCGCGCGCTCCAGCGAGGAGGCGACGAAGTCGGGGAACTGCGAGTCGTCGGCGGGGGCGTAGGAGGAGGCGAACCAGGAGGAGACGGCGATGTCGTACTCCGCCGTGTGCCGGAAGGCCTCCGCGGCCAGGCGCTTGCGGGCGGCGAGGTCGAAGCCGCCGTCCTTGACGGCCGCGAGGACGTCGGCGTACCGCTCGGGGCTGGTGACCACGGCCACGGACGGGTGGTTCTTGGCGGCGGCGCGGACCATGGAGGGGCCGCCGATGTCGATCTGCTCGACGCACTCGTCCGGCGTGGCGCCGGAGGCGACGGTCTCGCGGAACGGGTAGAGGTTGACGACGACGAGGTCGAAGGGCTCCACGCCCAGCTCGGCGAGCTGCTCGCGGTGGCTGTCCAGGCGCAGGTCGGCGAGGATGCCGGCGTGCACCTTGGGGTGCAGGGTCTTGACCCGGCCGTCCAGGCACTCGGGGAACCCGGTCAGCTCCTCGACCTTGGTGACCGGGACGCCGGCGGCGGCGATCCGGCCGGCCGTGGAGCCGGTGGAGACCAGCTCGACACCGGCCTCGTGCAGCCCGCGGGCCAGGTCCTCCAGGCCGGTCTTGTCGTAGACGCTGACGAGCGCCCGGCGAATCGGCCGCTTGTTGCTCTCGGCGGTCACTGGATAACTACCTTTCGTCCCTCAATGCGATAGCCGTGGCGGGCGAGCCGCCCCACGACCTCGACGAGCAGCCTTCGCTCGACTTCCTTGATGCGCTCGTGCAGCGCGCTCTCGTCGTCCTCGTCCCGGACCTCCACCACGCCCTGCGCGATGATCGGGCCGGTGTCGACGCCGTCGTCGACGAAGTGGACGGTGCAGCCGGTGACCTTGGCGCCGTACGCGAGCGCGTCGCGGACGCCGTGGGCGCCGGGAAAACTGGGGAGAAGGGCGGGGTGGGTGTTGACGAACCGCCCGCCGAAACGGGCCAGGAACTCCTTGCCCACGATCTTCATGAAACCGGCGGAGACGACGAGGTCGGGCTCATGGGCGGCTACGGCCTCGGCGAGCGCGGCGTCCCACTCCTCACGCGTGGCGTGGTCCTTGACCCGCACGGTGAACGTCGGCAGTCCGGCCCGCTCGGCCCGGGCGAGCCCCTCGATGCCGTCGCGGTCGGCGCCGACGGCCACCACCTCGGCACCGTACGCATCGGCCCCCACGGCGGCGATCTCGTCCAGCAGCGCCTGGAGGTTGGTGCCGGAGCCGGAGACCAGCACGACGAGGCGCTTGGCCACGGGATTGGCGGCCACGGTGGGGCCCTTTCTCGGGGGAGCGATCGGTGCGCGGCCGGCCCGTCCACTCGCACTTGTCTCTTCGTACGAATGCTTCGCGCCCCGGGATACGGGGAAGTCTACGAAGCGGCCGACCGTCAGCAACGATACCGGCACACCGGGCGGCCCCCACGGGACGGGGGCGTGGCCGGGAGGTAGCGTCTGCGCTGAAGCTCCTCGGGAACGCGGTGGACGCGCGGTGCGTTTCCGGGGTGGAAGCCCATGTGGGAGCCCCTGTGGAGCAGGTGCCGGGGCGCATGTGGGACGTCCGTCGGACAGCCGTAGTCACCTAGGGGAAGACGCTCTTTTGATGCCGGACCGCAGTCTGCGACTCCTCATGTTCCCGCCGCACCCGGGCCAGGGAGGGGAGCGTGGCGCCGTGCTGCTGCGGGAGCGGCCGGCTTCGCCGCCCGAGGCACCCGACGCCCCCGGCGAGGGGCGCGGCGGAAAGGACCGCGAGGACGACAACCCGTTCGCGCCGCCGCCCGAGGGCACCCCGGACCGCCCGTGGCAGCCCCGGCATCCGGCGGGCGGCGACCGCGGGACGGGCGCGGACGGCCAGGGCAGCGGTCACGGCGGGCGTGGCGGTCAGGGCGGCGGCCCGGGTGGCTCGCCGTGGGGCCGGTGGAGCGACCGGCAGCCCGAGGGTTCCCATGGCGGCTTCGGCGAGCGTCCGGGCGGCGGGCCCGAGGGGCAGAACGGCGGCGGGGGCGGCCCCGCGATGCGCTGGGACCCCTCCGACCCGGTGCAGCGCCGCGCCCGGTACTCCCTGTTGTGCGGGATGTGGGCCTTCTTCTTCGTGCTGTTCGGCTGGCCCTATGTGGCGCTGCTGCTCGGCGCGCTCGCCCTGTACTGGGGCATCAGCGGCCTGCGCGGCCGCGCGACGTCGGGTGACGCGGAGCGGGGCGGCGGCGATGCCGGCTCCGGCGCCGGTGCGGCCGGCACCCGCGGCACCGGCGGCGCCACCGGCACCGGCCGCCCGCCGGTCACGGCCGCGGTGACCGGTCTCGTGACGGCGTCCCTCGCCCTGCTGCTGGTCGTCGCGGGCTTCGCGTCGCAGTTCCTGTACCGGGACTACTACACGTGCACCAACGACGCGCTGACGAACGAGGCGAAGCAGTCCTGCAAGCAGCTGCTGCCGTCGGAGCTGCGGACCTTCCTCGGCGACAGCTGAGGAGCGGGCGGTCTCAGGCGGTCTCACGGGGGTGCGGGCGCCGGTGGCCCTACGGGGTCGCGGGTGGTTCTGCCGGTGGTTCGGCCCCTGTCTCAGTCGGTCGCTCGGTCGGTGGCCGGGTCGGCGGCTGGGCCGGTGACGAGGCCGGCGGGTCGGCGGGGGGTCCGGGCGGTGGCTCCGGGCTCGGCCCGGACGCGGGCTGCGGCTCCGGCTGCGGCTGCGGCTGCGGCTCGGGTTGGGCCGGGGTGGCCCGTTCGGTGCCCGTGGCCGTGCTTTTGGTCGGTTCGGTGCGGGGAGCGGTGCGCGGTTCCGTGACGGGGCGCTTGGGCGGGGTGTTCGTCGGTGCGGGGACGGCGGAGCCGTTGGGCGGAGGCGCGTTGTCCAGGCCGTACGCCGTGTACGGGTCGTCGGCGGGGTCCTCGCGGTCGTAGGCGGCGAAGGGGCGGGACGCGGGCCTCGGGGTCTGCGCGCCGGGGACCTGCTCCTGCTTCGGGCCGGGCTGGCTCCTCGTGTCCGATGCGGCGGACCTCCGCCGCCAGGGCAGCAGGCCACGGCGCTTGCGGGGTTCGGCGTCGGCGTCCGAAGCCGGTTCCGAGCGCTGTCCGCCGATCCTCGGCCTCAGGGCCGACGCGGCGGGGGCGTCCTTGGTGCCGGTCTTCTGCGCGCCGGTCTTCTGCGCGTCGGTCTTCTGCGCGGTCTTCTGCGCTCCGGTCTTCTGCGCTTCGGCCTTCTCCGTTCCGGGCTTCCGCAGGGGGAGCGTCTGCGTTCCGGGCTTCTGGCCTGCGGGCTTCCTTCTGCGGGTACGGCCCCGCCAGGCCCGTAGGGCGAGCGCCAACGGTGTCGCGGCGACGACGGTCCACAGCGCGGCCGCGGCGCCCACCTGCCACGCCACAGGACCGAACCGGGCCAGCGCCGCCACGCCGAGCGGGCCGCCCGCGAGCGCCGCGAGGCCGGCGAGGAGGGCGCCGCAGAGCACGGCCGCGAGAGCGCAGGCACCGGCGGTGCGGCGCGGCGACCACGTGCCGTGTGCCCCGGCCAGGAACCAGCCCGTCGTCAGGCCGGCCACGAACGGCACCGCGGCCGTGGCCCAGTGCAGCGGGGTCCCGGGGCCGCCCGCCGGGACGGCCGCGAGCAGCGGGAACGGCGGCAGCAGGGGGGCCGGGTCGGAGCCCAGCGGGCCGGTGAGGTGCCCGGCGGCCAGCGAGAAGCCGGGGCCGAGGGCGTAGGCGGCGCCCCACACGGCGGCGTTCGGCACCAGCACCAGGCACAGCAGCAGGACCGCGAACCGGCCCGACCAGCCCTCGGTCAGCTGCAGGAACGATCCGCGGGCCGCCCCGCCGTGCCACACCAGGGACACCGCCACGAGCAGCGCACCGCCGCCGACGAGCACCGTCGCACCGGCGCACGCGGCGCGCGCGGCGGCGCCCAGCCGGGCGCGCGCGTCCGCGCCGAGCAGCAGCCGCCGCACCGGGCCGGGCAGCACCGCCAGCACGCCGTCCAGGGGCTCGCGGGGGTGGCCGTGCGCCGTCCACACCCCGGCGCCGGCCGCCGCGGCGACGAGCATCGGCAGCAGGGCGGGCCCCGGCCAGTGCCAGGACGGGCGCAGCTCGCCCCGCGAGGACACGTACAGCAGGGCGGCCGCGGCGACGCCGAGGTAGCCGAGGACCACCCCGGTGAAGGCGGTACGGCCGGTGACGGGCTGCACGCCGTCGTGGCCGTAGACCGCGTCCCGGGCCGCCCGGTGCACCAGCCACACCGGTGCGGCGAGCAGCAGCAGCGGGGTCACCCCGACGGGGGCGGGGACGCCGGTGAGGGTGTCGGTGCGGACCAGTTCGGCGCCGTGCGCGAGCAGCCAGAGCGCGGTCGCGATGTGCAGGGCGCCGCCGGGTCCGCTGTCCGGGTAGGGCGAGCTGATCCACAGCATCAGCACCAGCACGGCCAGCGCGCCGAGGCCCAGGCCCGCGGCGACCGCGCCGCCCAGCAGGCTCGCGGCCAGCCCGGACGAGCGGCCGCGCAGGCGCGTGAGCAGGGGCGGCAACGTGGAGCGGCGGTCGGTCATCGGGATCACGACGGCCATGGTCCCAACGACACGCGCTTTCCCGGCGTAACGGGCGAAGCTCCGTTGTGTCGCTCAATATACGTTTATGTTCTTTTTCGTACGAAGGGGTGTCCGGTGACGCAGAGCCCTGCCAGCCCGCTCCCTCCGCCCGAGGAACGCCGACGCCTGCGCGAGGCCGCCTCCTTGACGCACGCTCAGCTCGCGGACCGGCTCGGCGCGTCCAAGGGGCAGGTGCGCGCCTGGGAGTCCGGCCGCTCCACGCCGCGCGGCCGCAAGCGGGAGGCGTACGCGCGGGTACTGGCCTCCCTGGCGGGGGCCGACGGGGTGACGGCGGATCAGAATGCCGCGGTCGCCGTCGCCGGGCCCGAGGCGGAGCCGGCCGCGTCCGGCCTGACGCCCGCTCAGGCCTTCGACGCGCTGTACGCCTTCTGCGCGCCGGCGCTCGTCCGGCAGGCGTACCTGCTCACCGGGCGGCGGGAACTCGCCCGCGAGTCGGTGGAGCGGGCCTTCCAGCGGGCCTGGGAGCGCTGGCCCGAGGTGGCCCGGGACCGGGACCCGGCGGGCTGGGTGCGGGCCGTCGTGTACGAGTACGCGCTCTCCCCCTGGCACCGGTTCCGCCCCCGCTACCGCCACCCCGAACCGCCGCCCGCCGCCCCCGCCGACCGCGCGCTCATGGACGTACTGCTGAAACTCCCGCCGTCGTACCGCCGCACCCTGCTGCTCTACGACGGTGTGGGGCTCGGTCTGCCCGAGACGGCGGCGGAGACGGAGGCGAGCACGCCGGCCGCGGCGAACCGGTTGCTGCACGCGCGGGACGCGCTGGCCGCGCGCCTGCCGGAGCTGTCGGATCCGGCGCTGCTGCACCGGCGGCTGGTCGAGGTGGCCGGCGCCGAGCGGCTGCGGGCCCCGCGCGGGGCGACCGTGCGGGTCGGCAGCGAACGCCGGGCGCGGTTCTGGACGCGGGCGGCGATCGCGTTCACGGTCGCGATCATCGGGGCGACGGCGCTGACGCTGCGCTCGGCTCCGACGCAGTACGAGCCGCCGGTCGCGCCCGGCGAGGCGGTACGGGGAGTCCCCCCGAAGCCGGCACCGGGGCCGCTGTCGGCGACGGAGATCGCACTGCGGGAGAAACTCCGCGGCGAGATGACCAGCGGCCCCGAACGGTTGACGCCGTCGGTCGGGTGAACGCGCGGCCCGCCGCGGGGGTGCCGCTTCGTCGCCGGGTGCGGGTGGGAGGTGGCTGGTCGCGCAGTTCCCCGCGCCCCTAGGGGGTTGCAGTCACCCCTACGCAGCGGCGCCCCGTAACGCCGGGTGCGCTCCCCACGGCGTTCACGCCGGGGACGTCGAAGACGCCGTAGGCCCGTCCCACGGAAGGGACGGGCCTACGTGTTGGTCGAACCGCTCAGCCGGCGAGGATCTCGCGGGCCAGCTTCGCCGTCTCGGTCGGCGTCTTGCCGACCTTGACGCCGGCGGCCTCGAGGGCCTCCTTCTTGGCCTGTGCGGTGCCCGAAGAGCCGGAGACGATGGCGCCCGCGTGACCCATGGTCTTGCCCTCGGGCGCGGTGAAGCCCGCGACGTAGCCGACGACCGGCTTGGTCACGTTCTCCTTGATGAAGGCCGCGGCCCGCTCCTCGGCGTCGCCGCCGATCTCACCGATCATGACGATCAGGTCGGTGTCGGGGTCGTCCTGGAACGCCTTCAGCGCGTCGATGTGGGTGGTGCCGATGATCGGGTCACCGCCGATGCCGACGCAGGTCGAGAAGCCGATGTCGCGCAGCTCGTACATCATCTGGTACGTCAGCGTGCCGGACTTCGACACCAGGCCGATGCGGCCCGGCTTGGTGATGTCGGCCGGGATGATGCCGGCGTTCGACTGACCCGGGGTGATCAGACCGGGGCAGTTCGGGCCGATGATGCGGGTCTTGTTGCCCTTCTTGCCGGCGTACGCCCAGAAGGAGGCCGTGTCGTGCACGGCGACGCCCTCGGTGATGACGACGGCCAGCGGGATCTCGGCGTCGATGGCCTCGACGACCGCGTCCTTGGTGAACTTCTCCGGGACGAAGATGACCGTGACGTCGGCGCCGGTCTTCTCGATGGCCTCCTTGACGGACCCGAAGACCGGGACCTCGGTGCCGTCGAAGTCGACCGTCTGGCCGGCCTTGCGCGGGTTCACGCCGCCGACGATGTTGGTGCCGGAAGCCAGCATGCGCTTGGTGTGCTTCTGGCCCTCGGAGCCGGTCATGCCCTGGACGATGACCTTGGATTCCTTGGTGAGGAAGATAGCCATGGTGTTCTGTGACCTCGTCCCTTACTTCGCGGCAGCAGCCAGCTCGGCGGCCTTGTCGGCCGCGCCGTCCATGGTGTCCACGCGCTGCACGAGCGGGTGGTTGCGGTCGTCCAGGATCTGGCGGCCCAGCTCGGCGTTGTTGCCGTCGAGACGGACGACCAGCGGCTTGGTGACCTCTTCGCCCTTGCTCTCCAGGAGCTCCAGGGCCTGCACGATGCCGTTGGCGACGGCGTCGCAGGCGGTGATGCCGCCGAAGACGTTGACGAAGACGGACTTGACGTCCGGGTCGCCGAGGATGATCTCCAGGCCGTTCGCCATGACCTCGGCGGAGGCGCCGCCGCCGATGTCGAGGAAGTTGGCGGGCTTGACGCCCTTGTGGTTCTCACCGGCGTACGCGACGACGTCGAGGGTGCTCATGACGAGACCCGCGCCGTTGCCGATGATGCCGACCTCGCCGTCGAGCTTGACGTAGTTGAGGTTCTTCTCCTTGGCGGCCGCCTCGAGCGGGTTGGCGGCGGCCTTGTCGTGGAGCTCCTCGAAGTCCGGGTGACGGAACTCGGCGTTGTCGTCCAGGGAGACCTTGCCGTCGAGGGCGATGACCTCGCCGGAGGCGACCTTGGCCAGCGGGTTGACCTCGACCAGGAGGGCGTCCTCCTTGACGAAGACGTCCCACAGCTTGACGAGGACGTTCACGACCTTGTCGGCGACCTCGGCCGGGAACTTGGCGGCCTCGACGATCTCGCGGGCCTTGGCCTCGTCCACACCGTCGATGGCGTCGATGTCGATCTTCGCGACGGCCTCGGGGCGGGTGGCCGCCACCTCCTCGATCTCCATGCCGCCCTCGACGGAGGCGATGGAGAGGAAGGTGCGGTTGGCACGGTCGAGGAGGAAGGAGACGTAGTACTCCTCGAGGATCTCCGGAGCGGTCTCGGCGATCATGACCTTGTGGACCGTGTGGCCCTTGATGTCCATGCCGAGGATGTCCGTCGCGCGGGCGACGGCCTCGTCCGGGGTGGCGGCCAGCTTGACGCCGCCGGCCTTGCCGCGACCACCGACCTTCACCTGCGCCTTGACGACGGACTTGCCGCCCAGACGCTCGGTGATCTCGCGCGCCGCCTCAGGCGTGTCGATGACTTCACCGGCCAGCACCGGTACATCGTGCTTGGCGAAGAGGTCCCTCGCCTGGTACTCGAACAGGTCCACGCGCTTCCGTCCCTATCAGTGATCTCGCGGTTCGTTGGATGCGTGGGCGTGCCGCGAAGGGCAACGTGACGTCCGCTTGTCACAAGGGGGGCGCACACGGTGTCCGAGCGCGCGGCATGTCCGTCTCGCAGGTTATCCCCGCTGGCGTTTCGGCTCTAAATCGGAGGTCACACCTGAGCGGTGAGACGCGTCACATGATGCCGTGACTTATGGCACGCCGTGCCATGAAGTGCGGGGCCTCACCGGGCTGGGGTCGACCCGGTGAGGCCTCTGAGCTGCCCCCGTCACGGCCTGCGCGGCCGTGACGGGGGTGTGAGGCGGGCGATCCCCACCCCAATGGGGACCGTCCGGCCTCCTGACCGCGGGGCTCGGGTCGGAGGAGCCGATGGCTTTCGGCCATCCGGGTCCGTCGACCCCGCGGAGCCGGGCGGGCGCCGGCCGGTCCATGTCCGGTCCGGCGCCGTGGCGGAGGGACGGGCACCGTCCGTGCCGGTTGCGGTGCCGCGCCGTCGGGTCAGATGCGGCCCTGGGGGGCGTGCGGGTCGCCGTACGGGTGGAACTGGTGCCCGGCGTACTCGATGTCATGCGCATACCCAGGCAGGACGGAGTCCGTCACTCCCTCGGTGCCCCGCACCGCGTGCCCGGCCAGCGGGCCCGCGCCGTCCCCGGCCGTCCCGGCCAGGTCCTGCGCGAAGGGCGCCACCTCGCCGGTCACGCCGTAGGCGAACGCGTGCGCCTGGCCCGCGACCCCGCCCGCGAACGGCACGGCCTCGCCCGTGACGCCGTGGGCCAGCCCGGTGGCGCTGTCCGCCAGCCCGTCGGCGACCGGGCGGACGAGGTCCACGACCGGCTGTGCCGCGCCGGTGACGCCGTCCGCGAACACCGGCACCTCGGCGGCGACCCCGTGGGCGAAGCCGCCCGCCTGACCGGTCACCCCGTGGGCGAGCGGCGCCACGTGGCCGGCGGTCCCGCCCGCGAACGGGGTGACGTCACCGGCCACGCCGTACGCCAGCGCGCCCGCGTCCGCGACGGCCTGGCCGGCGACCGGCAGCACGCCGTGCACCGCGGTGCCCGCCACCGGCGGCAGCACGGCGTCCACCGCGTCACCGGCGACCTGACCGGCCAGCCCGGTGGCGTACGGCGGCACGTCCGCGCCCAGGCCGCCGACGACCGGGTACGCGTCCGCGACGGCCTGCCCGGCGGTCGCACCGGCGCCGTACACCGCGTCACCGGCCACCGGGGTGACGCCGTGCACCGCGTCACCGGCCACCGGGGAGACCCCGTACACCGCGTTCGTGGCGGTCCGGGCGGCGCCGGTCACCGCGTTCGTGGCGGTCTGCGTGAGACCGGTGATCGCGTGGGTGGCGGTCTGCGTGAGACCGGTGACCGCGTGGGTGGCCGTCCCGGAGACGCCGGTGACCGCGCCCGTGGCGACCGGGTGCACGCCCCGCACGGCCGCGGTGGCGGTGCCGTCGACACCGGAGACGGCCCGGGCGGCGAGCGGCGGGACGTCCGCCACCGTGCCGCCCGCGATCGGGAGCACGCCGTCGACGGCCGCGCCCACCACCGGCGGGACCGCGGCGGCCGTCGTCTCCCGCACCACCGGGCTCACCGTGCCGGGCACCGCGGCGACCGTGCCGACGACCCGCTGCTCGACACCGTCCACCGCACCGGTCAGATGCGCGGGAACGGCGGCGACGGACGCCACGGCGGCGGCACGCACTCCCCCGGCCTCCCCCTGCGCCAGGGCCGCCGCGCCGTCCGCGCGGTTCGCCGCCCCGGCGGCTGCCGTGCGCGTCGCGTCCTGCGCACCCGCCGCCGTGCGGCCCGCGCCTGCCACCGTCTGCTGCGCCTTCGTCCGTACGACGCCGTCGACGCCCTGCGCCGTGCTGTGCGCCGCCGCCTGAACTCCCTGCAGCTTCGTCTGCGCGGCGGCCAGCGCCTGCTCCAGCTCGGGCGCGAAGGCGGCGAGCGGGCCGAACAGGTAGTCGATGCCGTCGTTCGGGGTGTGCGGGAGGTCCGGAGCCTGCGGGGTGGCGGGCAGGTCGTCGGTGGCGTGCGTGGCCGTGGTGAGCGCCGTGTGCGCGGTGTGCGCGGTGTGCGCGGTGTGCGCCGCCCGGGCGGCGTGCGCGCCCGCGATGGCCTGCGCGGCACGCGGCTGGGCCGCCTGCGGGACGGTGACGTCGGCGTCGACGTACCGGCGCGCCTGGTCGGCGGCGGAGGCCGGCGTGTGCGCGGCCGTGCCGAGGAGGTCGGTCGCGGTGGAGGTGGCCGTGGTGGCGGCCGTGGTGGCGGTGGTGGTCGCCCCCGAGATGGCCGGGGCCGTGGTGCCGGTGAGTGTGCCGGTCAGGCCGGACAGGGTGTGCTGCGTGGTGGTGAGGACGCCGCCGACGGTGTCGGGGACCACGCCGAGGCCGGCGTCGGCGGTGGCGTCGGCCGTCGGGTCCGGGGCGGACACCGAGGGGGCGGGCAGTTCGTCGGCGCTGGCCACGGCCGAGCCGAGCGCCCAGGCGCCGGTCACACCGGCGGCTATCACGATGGAACGGCGGATGTTCTTGTTCATGTGCGTCAGATCCTTCGGAAGGCGCGGCCGCGCACCGCCGGGTCGCCGACCTCGGGAGTCGGTGACCTCGGGGCGGGCTGCGCCGGCGATTGAGGCTGGGGTTCGGGAGCATCCGTCCGGGAACCGCCGCGAGGGCGTCCGGAGGGACGAGGCAGACCTGGTCCGCCCCCGCGCGGCAGGTCCACGGCGGGGGAAGGCCTGCCTAGGCGGGGAAGACGGGGATGTCCCGGTACCTGTCCTGGATCCGAGGTGCGGTACACCGGGCCGCGGTGCCGGCCCGTGCCGGCAGAGGCAGCTTGTGGTGCGGGGTGACCGCGTGCGCGTCACCGTGCCGGGGCGTGCTGTTGTCGGCCGCCGAACCACCCGTGACGGCACCGCTCGCGCCCCCGGCGGGCTCCGGCGGCACGGGCGCGTGGGCGGGGGCGGCCGCGTACGGCTTCGCGTGCTGCTGAGCGCGCGTGACGGGGGCCGCCGGGCCGAAGCGGGGGGTGCGGAGGGCCGTGCCCTGGGCGCCGTCGGTGCGCGGCGCGTCCTCGTGCGCCTGAGGGGCGTCCACCGTGTCGTGCGCCGCGCCGCCCGGTGCTCCGGCGGTGTCACCGGCGCCGGGCAGCGTGGGCAGCTGCGGGCCGTCGGGGACGGACGGCAGTGACGGAAGCGCCGGCAGCGCGGGCGCCCCCGGCATCGCGGGCGGCGCCGGCATCGACGGGGCGGGGAGCGGCGGCGCCGGGAGGGACGCGTCCGGGAGCGACGGCTCCGGGAGCGACGGCTGTGTGGGGGGAGTTTGCTGTACGGGGAGAGTCTGCTGTGCGGGGAGGGACGGCAGGTCGAGGCGGGCGGGGAGCGAGGTCACCGGCGCGGTGTGGTGGACGTGCGCCGTCTCGGCGTCGGTCACCGTCGCGGTCGCCACCGCCGTCGCCTTCGCCGTCGCGGTCGCCGTCGCCGTCGCGGTCGCCGTCGCCGGGCTCGCCGCGGGTGCCGTCGCCGACGTGAGGCTCCCCGCGGGTGCCGTCCTCGTCAGGGTCCCGGCGGCTGCCGGTTCCGCCGCGTGGGCGCGCTGGCCGCAGAGCAGTCCGAGCGCCAACAACCCGCCCAGCAACAGCGCCGTCCGGAGCGCGCGCCGCCCCGCCGCCGCGCGCAGGACGCGCACAGCGGCACCGGACAGAGCGGGCTGCCAGGTCAAGGGCGGCGGGACCTCCGTGCGAGGGAACGGCGGGCGGACGAGTCGGGGATCGAAGGGCGTACGGCGGGCCGGCGGCCTCGGGCATACGCGGCGCCGATCCTTGCACGGAACGCCCGAGGTTGCGCAAGCCCCCCGTTACCGATGGGTAGTCATGTCCGGTATGGGCAGTGGCCGTTTCTCGATCGCCGCCGCCATCACCTCCGGGAAGTGGTCGGGCGTGCAGGCGAACGCCGGAACCCCCAGGGCGGCCAGCGCCGCCGCGTGCTCCCGGTCGTAGGCCGGCGCCCCCTCGTCCGACAGCGCGAGCAGCGCCACGAACTGCACTCCCGACGCCTTCATCGCCGCCACCCGCTTCAGCATCTCGTCCCGGATGCCGCCCTCGTACAGGTCGCTGATCAGCACGACCACCGTGTCCGCGGGCCGGGTGATCCGCGACTGGCAGTGGGCGAGCGCCCGGTTGATGTCGGTGCCGCCGCCCAGCTGGGTGCCGAACAGCACGTCCACCGGGTCGTCGAGCCGGTCGGTCAGGTCGACGACCGCCGTGTCGAAGACGACGAGCCGGGTGTCGATCGCCCGCAGGGAGGCCAGCACCGCGCCGAAGACGGAGGCGTACACGACGGACGCCGCCATCGAACCGGACTGGTCGATGCACAGCACCACCTCCTTCTTCATCGACCGGGAGGCCCGCCCGTACCCGATGAGCCGCTCCGGCACGACCGTCCCGTGCTCCGGGAGGTAGTGCTTGAGGTTGGCCGCGATCGTGCGGTTCCAGTCGATGTCGTGGTGGCGGGGCCGCTGCACCCGGGCGCTGCGGTCCAGGGCGCCGGTGAGGGCGGCCCGGGTGCGGGGGGCGAGCCGCTTCTCCAGGTCCTCGACGACCTTGCGTACGACCGCCCGGGCGGTCTCCTTCGTGGTCTCCGGCATCGCCTTGTTCAGCGACAGCAGCGTGCCGACCAGGTGCACGTCGGCCTCCACGGCCTCCAGCATCTCCGGTTCCAGCAGCAGCGTGGACAGACCGAGCCGGTCGATGGCGTCGCGCTGCATGACCTGGACGACGGAGGACGGGAAGTAGGTGCGGATGTCCCCGAGCCAGCGCGCCACGGACGGCGCCGACGCCCCGAGGCCGGCCGCCCGGTCCCGTCCCGTCGGCGGCTTGTCCCCCTGGCCGTACAGTGCGGTGAGCGCTCCGTCCATCGCCGCGTCCCGTCGGGACAGCGCGCTCCCGGTGCCGTCCGCGCCGTCGCCGCCGAGCACCAGCCGCCAGCGCCGCAACCGCTCCCGCGCCGCGTCCGCCGGGTTCTGCGGGTCCGCCGAGTTCCGCGGGTCGTCCGCCGGGTCCCGCTGGTGCGCCGAGCGCGCCTGGCCCGTCTGGCCCGTCTGGCCCGCGGGATCCAACGCGCCCGCCGGCACTGTCGTGTCCCCGTGGGTCATCGCCCGGTTCGTCATACGCCCACCCCCGCAAGGTCGTTGTCGCCGGACGGCTGCCGGTCCTTGTCCAGGCCCAGCAGCAGCCGCACCACGGGCAGGACGGCGTCCGCCCGCTCGGTGTCGAGCCCGGCCCCGAAGCCGGGCACGCCCTCTCCGCCCGCACCCGTACTCCCCCGCTCGCGCGGCCCGCGCCGCACCAGCTCGCCGAGCGTTCTGCGCACTCCCGGCTCGTACGCCGAGAACGTCCGCCGCAGCAGCGGCAGCACGTCCGTGAACGCCTCCGCCGGCACCCCCGTCAGCCAGCCGTCGATCAGCGCGAGCAACCGCTCGTCGTGCACGAGCAGCAGTCCGCCGCCCCCGCCGCCGACGAAGCCGTCGATCCACGCGGCCGCGTCGGCCGGCGGCGTGCCCGGCGACAGGGCGAGCCCCATCAGCCGAGCGGCCTCGTCCTGGTCCAGCTCGCCGTCGTCCAGCAGCAGCCGCGTGGCCCGGCCGCGGATCACCCCGGGCACGGTGTCCCGCCCCGACAGCACCCGCAGCACGCCCTGCCACCGTCCGCGCAACCCGGCGTGGCCGCCGGCCGGGCCGCCGTCGAGCGGGAGGCCGCCGACCGGGGCGTCGCCGAGCGGGAGGCAGCCGGCGGGGGCGTCGCCGGCCGGGGCGCCACCGGACGGCTCGTCCCGGGCGGAGCCTGCCGGCTCCCGCGCCTCGTCCAGCAGACCCACCGCCCCGTGCACGGCGTCCAGGTGGCGCCGCATCTCGGCCGCGGCGTCCGCGTCGAGTGCGGCGCACGCCGAGGGCAGGCCGACGAAGATCCGCTCGGCGAGTCCCGCGGCGACCTTCGCGAGCGCCCCGGTGTCCGTGCCCCGCACGTCGCCGTAGCGCAGCGCGCGGACGAGGGCGGGCAGGGCCTGGGCGAGGTGGCCGACGTCCGCGTCGAGCGCGGCCCGGTCCGCGAGGACCCGCATCACGGTGGGCAGCGCGTCGGCGAGCCCGGCCCGCAGGCACTGCTCGGCGAGGGCGGTGACCTCCGCCAGGGCCCGCGCGGCCACGGCGTCCGCCTCCGCCTTGCCGGTCGCCGCGGCGAGCACGGTCGTCCCCCACACGCCGGCCTCCGCGACCCGCACGGACAGCTCCGGCTCCCAGCGCAGCCGCCACGTCTCCCGGAACGTGCCCGTGCTCCCCCGCGAGGCCGCCGGCTCCCCCCACGCGATCCCCAGCAGCCGCAGCCGGTGCAGCAGCCGGCTGCGCTCCGCGTCGGTCTCCTTGCGCAGGTCGAGCTCCAGCTCCCGCACCGCCGCCTCGGGCTTGAGGCGCAGCCGGCGCTGCGACCGCTCCAGGTCGCGCTGCAAGGGCACGGCCGGTGCCGTGCGTGGCACCTCTCCGAGTACGTCGCCCACGACCAGCCGGTCGTGCACCAGCGCCAGCGGTACGTCCGAGCCGTCGCACATCACGGCCCGCACCGCGTCGGTGGTCTCACCGAGGCCGGGCAGCGGGCGGCCGCGCACCGCGGCCAGCGTCTCGGCGAGCCGCACGGCCTCGATGACGTGCGCGGAGGAGACGATGCGGTCCTCCTGCCGCAGCAGCCCGGCCACCTTGGTCATCCACCTCTCGACGGGCCGGTCCGGCGCGGCGAACAGATGCCCGTACCAGCCCGGCGAGTCGATGCCCGCGCCGTACCCGCCGGCCCGCGCGAGCCGCCGGTGCGTCCACGGCACCCACGTCAGGTCGGTGCGGACCTTGGGCAACCCCTTCAGCAGCGCCTTGTCGGCCGCGACAGTCGTACGCCGCCGCAGCGCGGGCACGTGCCAGGCGCCGCACACCACGGCCACCGCGTCGCCGAACTCCTTGTGCGCGGCGCGCAGTTGCAGCCGCATCTGCGCCTCGCGCACGAGGTCCCGCTCGTCGTCCCCCCAGGCGTCGTCCGCCCTGCCTCCGTCCCCGCCGCCCTCGGTCTCCCGCAGCGCCCCCATCGCCTCCTCGATCACGGCGAACGGCGCGAACGGGTCCCCGAGGCCCGGTCCCCGGTGCTCGACGACGTCCTCCCACCAGCGTTCGGGGTCGTCGTACCCGGCGGCCTCGGCCAGGGCCGCGAGCGGATCGAGCCGCACCCGCGCACCGGGTGCAGGCGGCCGGGGGGACTCGGGGTCGGGGTCCGCCGGGTCCCGATTCCGGTCCTGGTCCTGGTCCTTCCCCCACGCCAGTGCGTGGGTGGCCGGCAGGTCGACGAAGCGAGCCGGGACGTCGTGCGCGAGGGCCCAGCGGAGCGCCACCCACTCCGGGGAGAACTCGGCGAACGGCCAGAACGCCGAGCGGCCGGGCTCGTCCACCGCGTGGGCCAGGAGGGCCACGGGCGGGCGCATGTCCGCGTGCGCGGCGAGCGGGACGAGCGCGTCGGCCTCGGGCGGACCCTCGATCAGCACCACCCGCGGCCGGGCCGCGTCCAGCGCCGCCCGCACGGCCCGCGCCGAGCCGGGCCCGTGGTGGCGCACCCCGAGCAGCAGCGGCCCGGGCCCCGGCCACCGGCCCCCGGAAACCTCACCGTCCGTCATCCCGTCCCCCTCGTCGACCCGGCCCGCGCCCTCACCCGCGTGGCCCGCGTCCTCATCCGCCCAGCCCGCGTCCTCACCCGCGCGGCCCTGACCCGTCGCCGTCCACGCACACCGCCCACGGCGCCCGTCCCCCCGCGCACACCTTGCTCGGGGAGTCGCCTCCCGACCCGCCGTTTCCCTCGCGTCCGGCGGAGCGGCCCCAGCCGAGGTCGTCGTCGCCCCGCATCAGGCGCTCACCTCCCGGCAGGCGCGGTAGAAGTCGGTCCAGCCGTCCCGCTCGCGGACCACCGCCTCCAGGTACTCCTGCCACACCACCCGGTCGGCCGCCGGGTCGCGCACGACCGCGCCGAGGATGCCGGCGGCGACGTCGCCCGGCCGCAGCACCCCGTCGCCGAAGTGGGCGGCGAGCGCGAGGCCGTTGGTGACCACGGAGATCGCCTCGGCCGTCGACAGCGTGCCGCTGGGCGACTTGACCTTGGTGCGTCCGTCGGCGGTGACGCCGTCGCGCAGTTCGCGGAAGACGGTGACGACACGGCGGATCTCGTCGATGCCGTCGGGCACGGCCGGCAGGTCCAGCGAGCGGCCGATCTGGTCGACGCGCCGCGAGACGATGTCGACCTCGGCCTCGACGCTCTCCGGCAGCGGCAGCACCACCGTGTTGAAGCGGCGGCGCAGCGCGCTGGAGAGGTCGTTGACCCCCCGGTCGCGGTCGTTGGCCGTGGCGATCAGGTTGAAGCCGCGGACCGCCTGCACCTCCTCACCCAGCTCCGGTATGGGCAGGGTCTTCTCCGACAGGATCGTGATGAGCGAGTCCTGCACGTCGGCCGGGATGCGGGTCAGCTCCTCCACCCGGGCGGTCATGCCCTCGGCCATGGCGCGCATGACCGGGCTGGGCACGAGGGCGGCGCGGCTCGGGCCGTGGGCGAGCAGCTGCGCGTAGTTCCAGCCGTAGCGGATGGCCTCCTCCGGGGTGCCGGCGGTGCCCTGCACCAGCAGCGTGGAGTCGCCGCTGACGGCCGCGGCGAGATGCTCGGACACCCAGGTCTTCGCGGTGCCGGGCACGCCGAGCAGCAGCAGGGCGCGGTCGGTGGCGAGCGTGGTGACGGCGACCTCGACGATGCGGCGCGGGCCGACGTACTTCGGAGTGATCACCGTGCCGTCGGGCAGGGTGCCGCCGAGCAGGTAGGTCGCGACCGCCCACGGCGACAGCTTCCAGCGGTGCGGGCGCGGACGGTCGTCCTGCGCGGCGAGCGCGGCGAGTTCGTGGGCGAAGGCGTCCTCGGCGTGCGGCCGCAACGCCTCGGTCGCGTCCGTCCGCCGCACTTCCCCGGATGCCGGATCCACGGCCACGGATGTCGGATCCACGGTCACAGGCATGTCTGAGTCCCCCTCCAGCTCGGCCGGTCGGTGATCTGCGTCCACCGTGCACCACCCCACTGACAATGCGTTCCGACCTGGGCAAACGCGCTCGCCGGGGCCGATTGTCAGTGGGGGGACCTACCGTCGGGGACATGACTCAGCAGGGGGTGCGCTGGAGTGCGGACCAGGTGCTGGCACTGGCACCTGACGCCGCGTCGCGCACAGCGGGAAGCAGACTCGGCGCGGCCGGGCCGTGGTCCGGTGCGGGCAGTTCCGGCGAGGGGGCGGTGTGGGGGCTGTGCGAGGGCAGCGGCAGCACGCCGTACCGGACGGTCGTGGACCTGGCGGACGCCTCGGGCCCGGCGTTCACGTGCAGTTGCCCCAGCCGGAAGTTCCCGTGCAAGCACGCCCTGGGGCTGCTGCTGCTCTGGTCGGCCGGCGAGGGCGCGGTGCCGCGGGCGGAGCCGCCGGAGTGGGCGCGGCGGTGGCTGGAGGGGAGGAGAAACCGGGCCGCGCAGCAGCGGACGGCGGAGACGGCGGGGTCCGCGCCCGCCGATCCGGAGGCGGCGCGGCGGCGGGCCGAACGCCGGGCCGAGCGCATCACCGCCGGGGCCACGGAGCTGGAGCAGCGGCTGGCGGACCTGCTGCGGTCCGGCCTGGCCACGGCCGAGCAGGCGGGATACGGGCTGTGGGAGGAGACGGCGGCCCGCATGGTCGACGCGCAGGCACCGGGACTGGCCGCACGGGTGCGGGAGTTGGGGGCGATCCCGGGCTCCGGGCCCGGCTGGCCGGTGCGGCTGCTGGAGGAGTGCGCCCTGCTGCATCTGCTCGACCAGGGCTGGCTGGGCCGTGAGCGGCTGCCGGAGGGCCTGGTGGCGACGGTCCGCTCCCGCGTCGGCCTGCCCTCCGCGCCGGACGGGCCGCCGGTGCGCGACGAGTGGCTGGTCCTCGCCCAGTACGACACGTCCGACGGGAAACTGACGACCCGCCGGACATGGCTGCACGGCGCCGCCACGGACCGCACCGCGCTGCTGCTGTCGTACGGCGCCGCCGGCCGCGCCCCGGAGCTGGCGCTGCCGGTGGGCCTCGCGCTGGACGCGGAGGTGTCCGCCTATCCCGGGGACGGGCGGCACCGGGTGGCCCTCGGCGAGCGGTTCGCCCCGCCCGCCCCGACGGCCGTACGGCCCAAGGGGGTGACGACCGCGCAGGCGACCGCCCGGTACGGCGAAGCGCTGCGGGACGATCCGTGGCTGGAGTCGGTCCCGGTGACGCTGGAGTCGGTGATACCGACGCCGGCCGGGAAGTCCTGGCAGCTCGCGGACGCCGACGGCGAGGGGGCGCTGCCGCTGACCCCGGCCGCGGCCGGCCGCCCCGGGCTGTGGCGGCTGGTCGCCCTGTCCGGCGGCGCACCGGTGACGGTGTTCGGCGAGTGCGGCCACCGAGGCTTCACCCCGCTCACGGCCTGGCCCCGCAGCGACGGTGAGGTGGTCTCGCTGCACTGACCCATGCCAGGCGGCGGCGTACGCACGCCTCCCGCCGCGCGGTTCGCCATCTCTTGCCCGCAGCCACGCATTCGTCGTGCCCCTCGGGACACCCGTACCGCCGGGTCCTCGGCGACTCCCGGGGCCTCCTCGAAAGGAAGCGCATGAACACGACCTCGGCCCCCGTGGCCCGGCCCGCGTCCGGTGCCTGGGAGGAACTGGTCACCGCCGCGCTGCTCGGCACGGACCGGCGTACGCCGCCGACGCCGGCGGGCGGCCGGGAGGCCCCGGTGGCGCTGCTGGACGCCGCAGCCGCGGCGACCGTGCGCCGGCGGGCCGGCCTGCGCCCCGCCACGCCCGCACCCCGGCCCGAACCGGCCCCCGCCGACCCGCGTCCCCCGCTGCCCGCCGCGGCGGCCCGCAGACTCGGCACGCTGCTGGCCGACCGCCCCGGCGCGGGCAGCGGCCGCAGAGGCACCGCGCCGGACCTGATGGAGCTGCTGCCGCAGTGGCTCGCCCTGGCCAACGCCCGCGGCTGGGCCCCACCGCCCCAGGCGCTGCCCGCACTGCTCGACGCCGCTCGGGGCCGTACGGATCTGCGGCCGGCGGTGCTGGAGTTCGCCGGTCCGCGCGCGCTGTGGCTGGCCCGCCTCAACCCGGACTGGCGGTTCGCCCTGCGGGCCGCGCCCGGCGGCGGCACGGCCCTGCCGGGTCCGGACCAGCCGGAGGTGATCGAGCGGCTGTGGCGGGAGGGCCTGTTCGCCGAACGGGTGGCGCTGCTGTCGGCGCTGCGTGACCGCGATCCCGGGGCGGCCCGCGCGCTGCTGGCCGGCACCTGGGCCACGGAGCGCGCCGAGGACCGGCTGATGTTCCTCGACTCGCTGCGCACCGGACTCGGCCCGGACGACGAGCCGTTCCTGGAACAGGCCCTCGGCGACCGCAGCCGCAACGTCCGCTCGACGGCGGCGGAGCTGCTGTCGGCACTGCCGATGTCGGCGCTCGCCGCCCGGATGGCCGCGCGGGCCGGCACCTGCGTGGCCCTGGACCGCACCCGCGAGACGCCCACGATCGTCGTGGAAGCACCCCACGAGTGCGATCCGAGCATGGAGCGCGACGGTGTCCAGCCCACGGCGCCGACGGGACGAGGTGAACGGTCGTGGTGGTTCGGTCAGCTGGTGGAGGCCGCGCCGCTGAGCACCTGGTCCGGGCGGCTCGGCGGACGGACGCCGAAGGAGATCGTGGCCCTGCCGGTGGCCGACGACTGGCAGGGCGAACTGCACGCCGCCTGGTGCCGGGCGGCGGTACGGCAGCGGGACGGCGTCTGGGCGCGGGCGCTGCTCGGCGAGCCATCGGCACCGGAGGCGGGCGGTCCGGGCGCGGTCTCCCTGGCCGAGCGGGCCAAGCTGCTGGGCACGCTGACCCCCGGCGAACGGGCCGAGTGGGTCGCCGGGTTCATCGCGGCGCACGGCCTGTCCGAGGCATTCCAGCTGCTCGGCGTGTGCGCGGTGCCGTGGGCGGCGCCGCTCGGCCGGGCGGTGGTCGACGCGCTCAACATCGCACGCGACGCGGGGAGTTACCCATGGAGCTTCAGCGGAGTGATGGGGCTGGCCGAGCGGTGCCTGGACCCGGCGGAGGCCGGCCGGCTCGACGGGCTCCTCGCGGTGCCGGACGAGCCGGAGGACGCGTCACCGGGAGCCGGGAGCTACTGGGCGGAGGCCTTCCAGCGCCTGGTCACCACACTCCGCCTGCGGGCGGACATGGCACGCGAGCTGCAGACGGGCCCACCGTGACAGCCCCGACGCCGGACCACGACGGCCGAAGCGCCGCGAACGGTGTGAGCGGCGTCGGCGGCACGGCCCGCGTGGGCAACACGGCCCGCGTGGGCAACACGGACCGCGGGGGCAACACGGACCGCATGGGCAACACGGACCGCGCGGGCAACACGGACGCCGTAAACCGCAGGGACCGCGCGGGCGCCACGAACGCCGTGAACCGCACGGACCGCGCGGGCGGCGCATCCCGCACGGACGGCGTATACGGCCAGGTCACCCTGGGCGACCGCGACACCCCGCGTGGCCACCCGGCGCCCCAGGCTCACCCATATGGCCGACCGACCGTCCAGGCTCACCCGCGTGGCCACCCGGCGCCCCAGGCTCACCCATATGGCCGACCGACCGTCCAGGCTCACCATGGCCGCCCGGCCGTCCGGCCTCACCCGCGCGCTCAGGACAGCGGAAGCGACGGGCCGGCCGTTGAACACAAGCCGGCCCCCGGACCACTGCCCGTGACCGCCCCCGAGCCGCCCGCCTCGCGGAACCCCGCGACCCGCGACCGGCGGAAATGCCGCCCGCGGGGCCCGTCAGGCCTCGGCCGGCTGGCGGACGTTCGCCCGGACCCAGTCGACGATCGACTGCGTCGTCGCGCCGGGGGTGAAGATCGCGGCGACGCCCTTCTCCTTCAGCGGCGGGATGTCGTCCTCCGGGATGATCCCGCCGCCGAAGACCAGGATGTCCTCGGCGTCCCGCTCCCGGAGCAGATCGATCACCGCGGCGAACAGCGTGTTGTGCGCTCCGGAGAGGATGGACAGCCCGATGGCGTCGGCGTCCTCCTGGATCGCGGTGTCGACGATCTGCTCGGGGGTCTGGTGGAGCCCGGTGTAGATCACCTCCATGCCCGCGTCGCGCAGCGCACGCGCGATGACCTTGGCCCCGCGATCGTGGCCGTCGAGCCCCGGCTTCGCCACCACGACGCGGATCGGACCGGCTGCCACACCCATCACTGCCTCCATGAAGCGACTGCATCCATCCCCACCGACAAGTACTGCGGTACCCACACCGGCCGGGGAAGTGAACGAACGTTATCGCCAGCATCCCGCAACCGGCAGTTTCGCGGTGCACAGCGAGGGGGAAATCACACAGTGGGACATGTTCATCGCGCAGGGTTCCCGGAATCCGCGAGCCATGCGCCGGAGACTTCCGGGGCACTCGGACCCCAGAAGGAACACGCGCCACGGGAGCCGCTACGAGGTCGCCGTGTCACCGCGCCGCAGGCAGCGCGTCGCGAGGACAGGGCGTATCGACACAGGAGCACATCGCACACACCGCAGGACACCCCGTCGAGGACCTCGGCCACGGCATCCCACGAGGGCACGCGGGGGACAGAGCCGTCCCCCCGGGTGCCGACTGGAGGTCGGCCATGAAGGTCACCAGGGTCCTGTATCCCTTTCTCCCCCTCTGTCAGCGCCTCCTGCCGAGCAGGCTGGCCGGGCTCTCGGTGGCCCTGCTGAAGGCCACCGCCCTGGAGCTCGCGATCCTCACCGGTCACCTCCTGCTGTATCCCTCCGGCATCGTCCAGGAACGCCGCATTCCGGCCCTGCCCGGTCCGGCCCCCGCCCGCGGCACCCGCGTCGCCCAGGCCTCCTACGGCGTCGAGGGCGCCGACGACGGCCTCCAGGCCGGCATCGAGGCCGACGGAACCCACGAGACCCCGGACCCGGCGCGGCTGCCGGCCCCGGCCCATCCGCCCGTGGTGCTGCTGCACGGCTTCATCGACAACCGGTCCGTGTTCGTGCTGCTGCGCCGCAATCTGGCCCAGCACGGCCGGCAGCGCGTCGAGTCGCTGAACTACTCGCCGCTGACCTGCGACATCCGTATCGCCGCTGAGCTGCTCGGACGGCACATCGAGGAGATATGCGAGCGCACGGGCAGTGCGCGCGTCGACATCGTGGGCCACAGCCTGGGCGGGCTGATCGCCCGGTATTACGTGCAGCGCCTCGGTGGCGATCACCGGGTGCGCACGCTGGTCACGCTGGGTACACCGCACTCCGGCACCCGGGTGGCTCCCCTCGCCAACGCGCACCCGATCGTGCGCCAGATGCGGCCCGGCTCGCCGGTGCTGGAGGAGCTGGCCCAGCCGGCGCCCGGCTGCCGTACCCGCTTCGTGAGCTTCTGGAGCGACCTGGACCATCTGATGGACCCGCTGGAGAGCGCCTGCATCGACCACCCCGACCTGCTCGCCCAGAACGTGCAGGTGACCGGGATCGGCCATCTGGCCCTGCCGGTTCACCCGGCCGTGGCGGCCGGCATACGCCAGGCCCTCGACGCGGAACTGCCCGGAACCGCTGCCACCGCCGACACGGGCGGCCTGACCGTGGCGTGACCGAGAGGAGGAAAGCCGGCCGGCAGCCCCACCGGGCGACAGGCCCGACCGGCACCTCCAGGCGGCGACACGCCCGGCCGGAGTCCCGACCAGGGCGCCGGCCCCGGCCGTGGGTCACCGCGCGTGACCGCCCGGCGACGGCCGGGCAGCATGCCCGAAGCCGCCGGAGCACCTCTGGAAGCTGACCGGAGAACGCCTAGAGGGCGAATCGCCCCCTCACACAGCCGACCCCGGCGACCCGCCACCCCGCCTCGACGGCGACAAAAAGTCGAACAATCATCGAACGCAAGGCCAAGCCCGCGTCTGGACCGGCCAAAAGACGACCGAATGCCCGTTTCCTGCGCGCGCGAAACCAAGCGAAGATTGTCGTGCCCGCGTACCGCCGGGTACAGTCGCCGCACTGCTCTGGCAGCCCCTGTTGTCGAGGCGAAAGAGAAGTTGGTGAACGACCGTCACCCGTCGGGGACCATGACCACCCCGGCTCCGGCTTCCGACGCCTCCTCGGCGCAGTACGCGTCGTACGGTGAGCAGGACGCCCCGTACGGCAACTTCACCAGCTACGGCGGGTACGACGCGAACGGTTTTTCCGACGGTGCGCACGGCACCGGGGAGTTCGCGACCGATCCGCTCTTCGGAAGTCTTCCCGGCGACGGCGGGTATGACACCGGCCAGTGGTCCACCGGCGGCCATCCGGTCGCGCACCAGGACCCGTACGCGGCCCAGCACCACGCGGCGTACGACACCGGCGCCTACGACACGACCGCCTGGACCTCCGACTACCAGCAGCTGTCGGCGATTCCGCCGCAGGCCGCCGCCCCCGACGTCTCCGGTCAGTGGGACGCGTCCGCCTGGCTGCAGCCCGACCAGGCCGCCGCCGACGCCGCCCAGCAGTGGGACTGGGGCACGCAGAGCTTCGACAGCGGCGTGTACGACGCCACGCAGTGGAACACCGCGGGCACCGCGGAGGCGACGGGCGCCTACGACACCGCGCACACCACCGGCGGGTACGACACCGCCGAGCCGCACGGCGGCTACGCGCACCAGGCGGAACCTTTCGACCAGCAGGCCACCGCCACCTTCGACCAGGTCGCCTACGACGAACCGGCCCACGACGACGGCCGGTTGACCGGCACCGGCGAACTGCCCGCGCTCACCCCGGACTCCGCCCCGCTCCTGGACGACCAGGAGGAGGTCACCCCGCCCCCGCAGACCCGCGCGGCCGCCCGGGGCGCCTCCCGCTCCCGCCGCCGTACGCCCGCGAAGCGGTCGGCGCTGCTGACCGTCGCCGTGCCGTCGGCGTGCGTGATGGGGGTCGCCGGGATCGCCGTCGCCTCCGTCGGCGCGCTGAGCGGCGACGACGGCCAGGACACCACCGCGACCGCCTCGGACGCGCACGCGGTGAAACCGTCCGCCGCCAACAACAAGCTGGACACCCAGCTCGCGAGCCTGTCCGCCGGCGCCGACGACTTCGCCGACCGGGCCAGCCGCACCCAGGAGCGCATCGACCTCAAGGCGCAGCAGGAGCTGGAGCGCAAGAAGGCCGCCGAGGAGGCGGCCCGCAAGGAGCGGCTGCGCCCCAAGTTCGCGCTGCCGGTCCTGCAGCACGGTCTGAGCGCCTACTTCGGCCAGGCCGGCATCAACTGGATGTCGGTGCACACCGGCATCGACTTCCCCGTGTCGTACGGCACCACGGTGATGGCCGCGACCGACGGCGTCGTGCGCACGCAGTGGAACAGCGCCTACGGCAACATGATGATCGTGACCGCGAAGGACGGCACGGAGACGTGGTACTGCCACCTCTCCAGCTACCGCGTCTCCTCCGGTACGACCGTCAAGGCCGGTCAGCCGATCGCGTACTCCGGGAACTCGGGCAACTCCACCGGTCCGCACCTGCACTTCGAGGTGCGTCCCGGCGGCGGCGCGGCGATCAACCCGCTGCCGTGGCTGCGCAGCCACGGCCTCGACCCGACCTGACCGGGCCCGGGGGCCGAAGCCCCCGGCGTCTTCCCTTCCCTACAGCTTCTCCACCGGCGCGTACCGCAGCAGCAGCCGCTTCGGCTTGCCGTCGCCGAAGTCGATCGTCGCCTCCGCCTTGTCGGCGGTGCCCTTGACCGCGACGACCGTGCCGAGCCCGAACTGGTCGTGCGTGACCCGGTCCCCGACGGCCAGCGAGACCACCGGCTTGTCCCCGGCGCGGCGCGTGGCGAACCCGGAGGCGCCGGCGGCCGAGGAGCGCGAGCGGGACGAGGACAGCGAGGCGGCGATCCCCGAGGCCGGCCCGGAGGAGACCGGCGCGGATCCGCCCGTGCGCTTCCAGTCGACGTGCTGCGGCGGGATCTCCTCCAGGAAGCGGGAGGGCGGGTTGTACGACGGCTGCCCCCACGCGCTGCGCATCGAGGACCGCGTCAGATACAGCCGCTCCCGGGCGCGGGTGATGCCGACGTAGGCGAGACGGCGCTCCTCCTCCAGCTCCTTGGTCTGGCCGAGGGCCCGCATGTGCGGGAAGACGCCGTCCTCCATGCCGGTGAGGAACACCACCGGGAACTCCAGGCCCTTGGCGGTGTGCAGGGTCATCAGGGTGATGACGCCGGAGCCTTCGTCGTCCTCGTCGGGGATCTGGTCGGAGTCGGCGACCAGGGCGACCTGCTCCAGGAAGTCGGACAGGGCGACGGACTCGCCCTCGCCGCGCTCCTGCTCGAACTCCAGGGCCACGGCGGCGAGTTCCTGGAGGTTCTCGATGCGGGTCTCGTCCTGCGGGTCGGTGGAGGACTGCAACTCGGCGAGGTAGCCGGTGCGTTCCAGGACGGCCTCCAGCACGGTGGCCGGTCCGGCGCCGGACTCGACGATGGTGCGCAGGTCCTCCATCAGCGTGTTGAACCGCTTGACGGCGTTGGTGGAGCGGGCGGCCATGCCGTACGCCTCGTCGACCCGCTTGAGCGCCTGCGGGAAGCTGATCTTCTCGCGCTGGGCGAGGGCGTCGATCATCGCCTCGGCACGCTCGCCGATGCCGCGCTTGGGCACGTTGAGGATGCGCCGCAGCGGGACGGAGTCCTCCGGGTTGGCGAGGACCCGCAGGTAGGCCAGGACGTCCCGGACTTCCTTGCGCTCGTAGAAGCGGACGCCGCCGACGACCTTGTAGGGCAGGCCGACGCGGATGAAGACCTCTTCGAAGACACGGGACTGGGCGTTGGTGCGGTAGAAGACGGCGACGTCGCCGGCCTTCGCCTCGCCCGCGTCGACCAGGCGGTCTATCTCGTCGGCGACGAACTGGGCCTCGTCGTGCTCGGTGTCGGCGACGTAGCCGGTGATGCGGGCGCCCTGGCCGGCGTTGGTCCACAGGTTCTTCGGGCGGCGGGACTCGTTGCGCTCGATGACCGCGTTGGCGGCGGACAGGATGGTCTGCGTGGAGCGGTAGTTCTGCTCCAGCAGGATCGTCGTCGCGTCCGGGTAGTCCTCCTCGAACTGGAGGATGTTGCGGATCGTCGCGCCGCGGAAGGCGTAGATCGACTGGTCGGCGTCGCCCACCACGCACAGCTCGGCGGGCGGTACGTCGAGGTCGCTGGGCGGGGTGTCCTCGTCGTACTCCCCCGTGCCCACCAGCTCGCGCACCAGGGCGTACTGGGCGTGGTTGGTGTCCTGGTACTCGTCGACCAGGACGTGCCGGAAGCGGCGGCGGTAGTGCTCGGCGACGTCCGGGAAGGCGCGCAGCAGGTTGACCGTCGTCATGATCAGGTCGTCGAAGTCGAGGGCGTTCGCCTCGCGCAGCCGCGACTGGTACAGGGCGTAGGCCTGGGCGAGGGTCTTCTCGAAACCGTCGGTGGCCTGGGCGGCGAAGTCCTCCTCGTCGATCAACTCGTTCTTCAGGTTGCTGATCTTGGCGCTGAAGGACTTCGGCGGGAAGCGCTTGGGGTCGAGGTCCAGGTCGCGGCAGACCAGGGCCATCAGGCGCTTGGAGTCGGCGGCGTCGTAGATCGAGAAGGAGGAGGTGAAGCCGAGCTTCTTGGACTCGCGGCGCAGGATGCGCACGCACGCGCTGTGGAAGGTCATCACCCACATCGCGTTCGCGCGCGGGCCGACGAGCTGCTCCACGCGCTCCTTCATCTCGCCCGCGGCCTTGTTGGTGAAGGTGATCGCGAGGATCTGGCCCGGGTGGACGTCCCGCTCGGCGAGCAGGTAGGCGATGCGGTGGGTGAGCACGCGGGTCTTGCCGGAGCCGGCGCCGGCGACGATGAGCAGCGGGGAGCCGGAGTGCACGACGGCGGCGCGCTGGTTGTCGTTCAGCCCGTCCAGCAGCGCGGCGGAGTCGAGCGCGGGGCGCGCGGCGCCGTCGCGGTAGTAGGCGTCCCGGTCCGGCGGCACGTCGAACTTCCCGCCGAACAGATCGTCCGGAATCGGCTCCGGAGTGTGATCGTCCTCGGGCGGCGGCGGGGGTTCCTCCAGGTGGGCCCGCGGGGCCTGGAGGTCCGCCAGGAAGCTGTCGTCAAAGAGGCTGCTCATCGCTCTCCGAGTCTAGGGCGCCCCACTGACAACCCGTGGCCCGTCCGGGGAACATCACACGTCACCCAGTATCACCACCCGGTGACACTACGCGATGGTCACGAAAACGTATCGGGCATATCACGCACCAACCTTCACAGCAGGCACACGAGTTGGCTACCGTGCCGCCCAGGCCGTACGACCTCCACCGGCGAACGTCGCCGGGCCGCGCGGCCTCCGCCGAGTCCGGTGCGCCCGCACAGCCACCGGAGCCGGGGACCCACCCGAGACCTGGGGTGAATCGGCCCTCTCCCCCCGGAGAGCCGTAGGGCACACCTTCCACACAGCCCGAACCCGACAGCTAACCCGGTAGGCGGCCCGTTGGAAGGAGTCGCCTCCCTTGGCGTCGCACCGCAAGTCGCGTCCCGCCGCAGCCCTCGCCGGGATACGCACCCCCGCCCTGGCCACGGCCGCCCTCACCTCCGTCGCCCTGCTCTCGCAGACCGCCGACGCCGTCCCCGCGGACCACAAGCCCAGCCTGGAGGAGGTCGAGAAGAAGGTCGACGACCTCTACCGGCAGGCGGAGACCGCGACCGACAAGTACAACGCCGCCAAGGAGCGGACGGCGAAGCAGCGCACCCGGGTCGACTCCCTGATGGACGACGTGGCCCGGCGCACCCAGAAGCTCAACGACGCGCGCGAGGAGCTGGGCTCCTTCGCCGCCGCCCAGTACCGCACCGGCGGTGCCGCCCTCCCCGACACGGCGACCTTCCTGCTCGCCGACTCCCCGCAGCAGTACTTCGACCGGAGCCACCTCATGGACCGGCTGACCAGCCGGCAGAAGGAGGCGGTCGACGACTACGTCACC
Source organism: Streptomyces sp. NPDC014801 (assembly GCF_043082085.1). NCBI lineage: Bacteria > Bacillati > Actinomycetota > Actinomycetes > Kitasatosporales > Streptomycetaceae > Streptomyces > Streptomyces sp. NPDC014801. The sequence continues at coordinate 133,619 of NZ_JBIBXG010000007.1, forward strand.
GAGCAGGCGCAGACGATGCGGCAGCGCCGCGAGGCCACCGACGGCCTGCGCGCGCTCACCGAGTCGCAGAACGACCTGCGCACCGCCAAGGCCACCGTGCAGAAGAAGCTCGCCGACGCGCGCGAGCTGCTGGCGCAGCTGACGGCGCAGGAGAAGGCGCGGCTCGCGGCGATCGAGCGGCAGAGGCAGGAGGAGGCCGCCCGCAAGGCGGCGGAACTGGCGCGGCAGCAGGCGGCCCAGCAGGAGCAGGCCCAGCAGCAGGGCGGCGGCTCGTCGACCGGCGGCACGGGCACGGGCGCAGCTACCGGCACCGGCACCGGAAGCACGGGCACCAGCACCCAGGCCGACAAGGCCCTCGCCTTCGCCCGCGCGCAGATCGGCAAGCCGTACGTGTGGGGCGCGACCGGCCCCGACTCCTACGACTGCTCCGGGCTCACCCAGGCCGCCTGGAAGGCCGCCGGCGTGGACCTGCCGCGCACCACCTACGACCAGGTGAACGCCGGCACGACGGTCCCGCTGTCCCAGGCCCGCCCCGGCGACCTGGTCTTCTTCTACGGCGATGTCAGCCACGTCGGCGTCTACATCGGCGGCGGCATGATGATCCACGCCCCGAAGCCCGGCGCATACGTGCGCGAGGAGTCCATCTACTACGACGGCGAGTCGGCCATCCACAGCGTCGTACGCCCGGCCTGACGGTTTGCGGCCACCGGCGCGCGTGCCCCGGGCCCGGCGCGCGGCAGGGTTCATAGCATCGACGGCATGTCCCTTTCCTCGCGCCGGCACGCCGCGTCCGGCACCCCCTCCTCGCTGCGCGCGTGGTGGGCGCAGCGCACCCCGGCGTCCGGGGCGGCCGTCATGGCGACCGGGATCGTGTCGGTCGGGCTGGGCCTGACCGGGTACGAGCTGCTGTCCCGGATCTGGCTGGCGGCGGCCTCGGTGTTCTGGCTGGGCCTGGCCGCGGAGTTCCTGACGCGGCTGCTGAGGGACCGGACGCGGTGGGCGACCGAGGCGGCCACGCCGGGTGCGCTGACGTCGGTGGCCGCGACGACGGTGCTGGGCACGCGGTTCGCGATGCTGGGCTGGGTCACCCTGGCCGAGGCGCTGCTGGCCCTGGCGGCCGTGCTGTGGCCGGTGCTGATCGTCACGGTCGTACGGAACTGGGGCCAGCGGATGCCGGGCGCGGTGTTCCTCGGCTGCGTGGCGACGCAGGGGCTGTCCGTGCTCGCCGCCGTCCTCGCGGGGACGCTGGCGACGGCGTGGCTCGCGCACGCCGCGCTGGTGCTGTTCGGGCTGGGCCTGGTGCTCTACGGCATCGCCGTGCCCCGCTTCGACCCGCGGCAGGTGGTGGAGGGGCCCGGCGACCAGTGGATCGCGGGCGGCGCGCTGGCGATCTCCGCGCTGGCCGGGGCGAAACTGCTCGCCGCCGACAGCGCGCGGCTGTACCTGTGGAACGACGACGACCGCGGCGTGCTGCGGTTCGCGACCGTCGCGCTGCTGATCCTGGACCTGCTCTGGTACGTCGTTCTCGTGGTCGCCGAGGTGGTGCGGCCCCGCCTCGGCTACGACACGCGCCGCTGGGCGACGGTGTTCCCGCTCGGCATGACGGCGGCGGCGACGCTGTCCGTCGCCGCCGCGGTCGATACCGGGTGGCTGCGGCACCCCGGTGAGGCGCTGCTGTGGATCGCGGTGGCCGCGTGGCTGGGCGTGGCCGCCGGGGCCCTCACCACTGCCGGTGAGGCGCTCAGGTCCAGAGCACCGCGATGAAGATGTTCGCCACGGTGAGCAGGCCGACCAGGCCGAACAGGCGCTTGTCCACCGTCTCCTCGTCGCGCTTGACGTAGACCAGGCCCAGGATCACGATCAGCAGCGCGAGCTTCACACCGATCTTGATGTTGTTGACGGTGTGGTCGTCGGCCTGGTTGAGGCCGACCAGGACGACGCCGGTGACCAGCATCGTCAGCGCGCCGTGCAGCATCGCCGGGACGAACCGGGCGGCGCCGCGGCCCATCGCCTTCATCTGGGTGAGGAAGCCGCCCAGGAGCGAGGCGATGCCGATGATGTGCAGGCCGACGAAGAGATGGATGAGTACGTCCATGGGGCCGGAGCCTAGCCAGGGGTGATCCGTGGCCTTCCGGCGCCCCGGGCGCGGGGGCGCGGCGGCCGGGCCGTAGCATGCGGGCGCGTGCGCCGTGCGCTCCGCGCGTCCGCTCCGGCGCTCCGCGCGTGCGCTGTGGCCTCTGCGGTGCCGGCAGTCACGACCGGCCGGCGGTCACGCCCGGCTCGGCAGTCCGTCGCCTTCGCCGTAGCAGTCCGGAGCTTCTGCCTCTGTAGCAGTCCGGTGCCTCTGCCTCCGTAGCAGTCCGGTGTCTCTGCCGTCCGGTGGATCGGCGCATCGGTCGGTGCACTGCGTGAAGTCGGCATCTCCGGAACGGGATCACGGTCACATACGGTCACCTCCTGCACCGCTCGCGTCACTTCCGTACAGGCCGTCACCTTCCCGTCACGAAGCGGTTTAGCGTCCTTCCCCAGGTGACCGGCTCCCCACCGCCGTCCGGGCCAGGGGCGGCCGCCGGCCACCACCGCCGAAGAGCCCGGCGGCGCCCGTTCCCCTGACGGGTCGCCGCCGGGCGCGCACCCCGCTCGGCCGGCGGTCCCCGGCGTGGACGAAAGGACGTGCAGTCCCCGTGGCAGCACACCGCAAGCCCAGACAGCGCTCGCTCGGCGGCCGGACGGCCCGTACGGCGTTCACCGTCGCCCTCGCGGGCGCGGCGACGGCGACGGCCTTCGACGGCACCGGCAGCGCCGCGCCGGACCCGACGCCGGACCAGGTCAAGGCGCGGGTCGACCGGCTGTACCAGGAGGCCGAGGTGGCCACCGAGAAGTACAACGGCGCCCAGGAGCAGGCGGGGGCGGCCCGGCGCCGGCTGAAGGACCTCCAGGACGAGACGGCCCGCAGGCAGCAGGACCTCAACGCGGCGCGGGACGCGCTGGGTTCGGTCGCCGGCGCGCAGTACCGCGGCGGCGGGCTGGACCCGGCGCTGCAGCTGATGTTCTCCGACAGCCCGGAGCAGTACCTCGACCGCGCCGCCCTCGCCGAGCGCGCCGGCGACCGGCAGGCCGTTGCCGTCGCCCGGGTGCGCGGGCAGCTGCGGGAGATCGAGCGGCTGCGCGGCGCCGCGCGCGTGGAGCTCGCGTCGCTGCGGTCCCGGCAGGCGGAGCTGAAGCGGCAGAAGCAGACCGTCACCGGCAAGCTGGACGAGGCGCGCTGGCTGCTGGCCCGGCTGACGGCCGAGGAGCGGCGGCGGATCGGGGCAGGCACCGTGTCCGGCGGCGCGGAGCGGGCGTCCCGGGCGGCGGGCGGCGGGGCGCGCGAGGGGCTGGCCGCGCCGGGGAGCGTGACGGCGCAGGCGCCCGATTCACGGGCGGCGGCCGCCGTGGCGTACGCCTACAGCAAGCTCGGCAGCCCGTACGTGTGGGGCGCGACCGGTCCGAACGCCTTCGACTGCTCGGGGCTGGTGCAGGCCGCATACCGCTCCGCGGGGGTTTCGCTGCCTCGTACGACGTACGCGCAGATCGGTGCGGGGCGGCGGGTGTCCCGCTCTGAACTGCGCCCGGGGGACCTGGTGTTCTTCTACTCCGGCATCAGCCACGTCGGGCTGTACGTGGGCAACGGCCAGATGATCCACGCGCCGAACCCGTCGGCACCGGTCCGCCTGGCGCCCATCGACCAGATGCCGTTCGCGGGCGCGACACGGGTGGTGTGAGCGGGGCGCCCTTGTCGTCCGCGGGTCTCGTTGTGGCTGGTCGCGCAGTTCCCCGCGCCCCTGGGGCGTTGCCGTCACCCCCGATCCCCCGCCCCCGTGCACAGGACCGCCGTCACACCAGCCGGCGTGCCGTGGCCCAGCGGGTCAGCTCGTGGCGGTTGGAGAGTTGCAGCTTGCGCAGGACCGCCGAGACGTGGGACTCGACCGTCTTCACCGAGATGAACAGCTGCTTGGCGATCTCCTTGTACGCGTAACCGCGCGCGATGAGCCGCAGCACCTCACGCTCCCGCTGGGTGAGCCGGTCCAGGTCCTCGTCGACCGGCGGCGCGTCCGTGGAGGCGAAGGCGTCCAGCACGAACCCGGCCAGCCGCGGCGAGAACACCGCGTCGCCCTCCTGGACCCGGAAGATCGAGTCGACGAGGTCCGTCCCGGTGATCGTCTTGGTGACATAGCCCCGCGCGCCCCCGCGGATCACGCCGATCACGTCCTCCGCCGCGTCCGACACGGACAGTGCGAGGAAACGGACCGGCCGCTCGGCGTCCGCCATCAACGCGGCGCAGCGGCGCAGCACTTCGACCCCGCCGCCGCCCGGCAGGTGCACGTCGAGCAGGACGACCTCGGGCCGGGTCGCGGTGATGACCGTGACCGCCTGGTCGACGTCCGCGGCCTCCCCGACGACCTCGACGCCCGTCTCCTCGGTCCGGCCGATCTCGGCCTGGACGCCCGTGCGGAACATGCGGTGGTCGTCGACGAGGACGACGCGCACCCGGCGCTCCCCCGCGCCGCCGCCGGACTCCGCCGTACCGTTCGCCTCGGTCGGGTCGCTCATGACGTCTTCTCCGCCCTCTCCATCTCCAGCTCGACCTCCGTGCCGCCGCCCGGCACCGCGCGCAGCCGCGCCGTGCCCCCGTTGCGCTCCATCCGGCCGATGATCGACTCTCTCACGCCCATGCGGTCGGCGGGTATCGCGTCGAGGTCGAAGCCGGGGCCGCGGTCGCGGACGGACACGAACACCGTCCGGCCCTCGACTTCGGCGAAGACCTGCACCGGGCCGCCCTCGCCACCGTACTTGGCGGCGTTCACCATCGCTTCCCGCGCGGCCTGCATCTGCGCGGCGATCCGCTCGTCGAGCGGGCAGTCGCCGACGACGACCACCTCGATCGCGACGCCGTGCTTGTCCTCGACCTCGGCGGCGTTGCGCTTGACCGCGTCGGCGAGCGTGGCCGGCTCGTCGGCCTCGTCCTTGCCGGTGCCCTCCGGCTTGTACAGCCAGGTGCGCAGGTCGCGTTCCTGGGCGCGGGCCAGGCGGCGCACCTCGCCGGGGTTGTCGGCGTTGCGCTGGATCAGCGTCAGGGTGTGCAGCACCGAGTCGTGGACGTGCGCGGCGACCTCGGCGCGTTCCTGGGCGCGGATGCGCATCAGGCGCTCCTCGGACAGGTCCTGCGTCATGCGCACCAGGTACGGCCCGGCCAGCAGCGTGATCCCGACGAGGACCGCCAGCGCCGCCTGGAGGACCGAACCGAGGTGCGCGGCGGAGCCCTGGAGGACGAAGATGCCGGACACGCCGGCCGTCACCAGCAGCACGCCGGCCACCGCCCGCAGCAGCGTCAGCGTGCGCTTGCGGCGGCCCACCTCCACCCAGCGGGCCCGGCGGGCGTTGTCGGCCTGCCGCCACACCAGGGCGACACCGGCGGCCACGAGCACCGCCGGCAGCAGGTACGCCTTGGCGCCGTTGCCGATGTTGACGCTGCCGACGAAGATCAGGGCCACCACGACCATGAGCAGCAGGGCGACGATCTGGCCCTTGTCCGGTCTGCGGGTGACGAGCCGGCGCCGCCCGTCGGGCGAGACCTCGGTGCTCACCAGGGACGGCGGCTTCTGCTGGTCGACGCCGCCGATGCCGAGCGGCACGAAGAACCAGAACGCCGCGTAGAGCAGCGCGCCCAGGCCGTCGGCCATGAACAGGCCCACGAAGACCAGGCGGACCCAGATCACGGGCAGCCCGAGATGCCCGGCGAGCCCCCGCGCCACGCCACCCAGCCAGCGTCCGTCGCTGCTGCGGTAGAGCTTGCGCGGCGGCCGCGGTTCGTCGAGGGGCGCTGCTGCGGTCTCCGGCATGTCACCGATGGTCACACGGCGGACGGGCCGGAGCATCAGGGTCGGTCCCCTAGACGCCCCTGATCTTCCCTTCTCAGGGCAGATATCAGGGTCCGGCCAGGGTCGTCCCGACTGCCGCCGGGGCGCCCGGGCCGTCACCATGGACGCATGACCGATCACCAGCACGCAGCGGACGGGGTGCCCGGGCCGGGCGTCCCGTCCGGCGCGGCGGCCGGGCCCGGGGAGCCGGGCACCGGTGCGGCCGGCCGTCCGCACCCCTTCCGCCGCGACCGCCGGCACCGGACGATCGCCGGGGTGTGCGCCGGGCTGGGACGGCAGTGCGACATGGACCCGGTGATCTTCCGGATCACGCTGGCCGTGCTGGCGGCGGCGGGCGGCATCGGTCTGATCTTCTACGGCTTCGCCTGGCTGTTCGTCCCCTACGACGACGAGGACGAGAACGAGGTGCGCAAGCTCCTCACCGGGCGGGTCGACGGGCAGGCGCTCGCGGCGGTGCTGTTCGCGCTGGTCGGCTGCGGGGTGTTCCTGTCGATGCTGCGCAACGGCGGGGTGCTCACCTTCGCCGTCGTCCTGTCCCTGCTGCTGGCCGGCGCCGGCTACTGGTCGCAGCGGCGCGGTGAGCCGAGCCCCGATCCGCTGGCCGCGCAGGCGGTGGCGGACGCGCCGCCGGAGGCCCAGGCGCCGCCGGCCGCCGGGGCCACGCCCTCGTGGTGGCGTGACCCGATCGTCAAGGACGGCACGCATGTCGGCGGGACGGGATATCTGTGGGGCCCGGGCGACTCCCGTGAGCGGGAGGCCGCGACAGCCGTCGGGATCGGCCGGGGGTTCACCTCCGAGCGGGCGGCGCCGGTGCCCGCCGCGAGCCGGCCGGTGGCGCGCGGGCCGCGCTGGATCGGCGGCTGGGTGTTCCTGCTGGCGCTGGTCGCCGGCGGCCTCGGCACGGGCCTGGCCTGGCCCGACCATCCGCTCGGCACCAGCCTGCAGGTGGGGCTGGCCGGGGCGCTGACGGTGTTCGGGCTGGGGATCGCGGTGAGCGCGTTCCTCGGGCGTACGGGCGCGGGGTCGGTGTTCTGGTCGGTCGTCACGGCGGCGCTGCTCACCGCGTCGGCGGCGCTGCCGCACGACATCGGCACGCAGTGGACGCGGACGACGTGGCAGCCGGCGGCGGTGACGGACGTGCAGCCGAAGTACCACGTCGGTGCGGGCGTCGGCACGCTCGACCTGTCCCGGATCGACGTGGCGCCGGGCCGGACGGTGAGCACGGTGGCCGACGTGGGCGTGGGCCGGGTGCGGGTGATCGTGCCGCCGGGCGTGACGGTGAAGGCGGACATCGAGGTCGGCGTCGGCGACATCCGGCTGCCGGGGGACGGGACGAAGGACGTGGACGTGCAACCGGGCAGGCACCAGCAGGTGACACTCAGGCCGGCCGCCGGCGCGAAGAACGCCGGCACGCTGGACCTGGACCTCCAGGTCGGTCTCGGCCAGGCGGAGGTGTCCCGTGCTGCGTCATGAGTTCCAGCCCGGCCGGCTGGTCGCCGGCCTCGCCCTCACCGCCGTCGGCGTGCTGTACGCGGGGGACGCGGGCGGCCTGTGGCACACCCCGTGGTTCGTGGCGATCCCCCTCGTCGTGGGCGGTCTGTGCGTCGCCGCGGTGGCGGGCATGGTGGCCCACGGCGTACGGCGACGCCGTCACGGCTGACGGGCGGGCACCGCTACCGGTACCCGCCGGCCCGCCGGCGCCGGAGCAGTGCGTCGAGGGAGAACAGCGGCGTGCCGGCGATCACCAGCGGCAGCCAGGCCATCAGGTACGCCAGGTCGTTGCCGAAGTAGTAGGGGCTGGTGGCCCAGGAGACCGTCAGCCAGAGGCTCAGCGAGATCAGCGCACCGCCGAGCGCGGCGACCCGGCCGAGCAGCCCGAGCAGGGTGCCGATGCCGACGGCGAGTTCACCGAGGGCGATGGCGTACCCGAAGCCGACGGGGCTCTTCAGCGCCAGGTCGACGAGGGCCGGTATGGCCGCCGAGTCGCGGACGGAGCGCATCGTCTCGCCGATCGAGCCGGCGCCGGTCGCGTGGAAGAAGGAGCTGTCGGTCAGTTTGTCGAGGCCCGCGTAGATGAAGGTGATGCCGAGGAAGAGCCGGAGCGGGAGGAGCGCGTAGCGGCTCGCCGAGTCCCGCCAGCCGGCGCCGCCTTCGGCATGGGGGGTGTGCGTTTCCGTGCGCATGCTGTGAGTCATCGCTTCCCGCCGCCTCTCGCCCGCCGGTGCCGTCACCCGACGATACGTACGGAAGCGGCGATCGACTCAATCCTGACGAACGTCCGCACAGTCCCCCACCGGTACGCGCACCCACGCCCGTCCCAGGGCGCCGCGCCACCTCGCCGAGCGCCGTGCCGCCCTCGCCGCGAGCGCCTTGCCTTCCCCGGCGGAGCCGTCCCGTCAGGACGCCGAGGCCACCCGCGTCCCCAGGCACCGGTCCACCGCCACGCGGGCACCGGTCCACCCTCGTGCCCGGGCATCGGCACGCCGCCCGCGCCCCGGCTCAACCCCCGCGAGGCCCGGACACCCGGCCGCCCGCTGAGGCCCGGGCCACCGGTCAGGACCCGTACGGCACCGGCATCCCGCGCGCTGAAAACTTGCGCCGCCGGGACGGCGAGTGCCCCCGTGCCCCAACTCCGCCCCGCCGGGGCTCACTCCGTCACGTCGATCGTGTACCGGTTCGTCTCCACGCCTGCCGCCGTCACCACCTGGACCTCCACGCGGCCCGGTTCGACGTCCGCCGGGACGGGGACCGTCAGGGTCGAGTCCGTGGGGTTGCTGAAGCCGCCGGTGACCGGGATGAGCGGGACCTGGACGTGGACCGTGCCGATGCGGACCGTCATCCGGGACAGCCGGTCGGCGCCCTGCGCGCCCGGCGGGACGAAGCCGGCGCCGCGGATCTCGATGTCGTCGCCCTGCCGGATCGGCCCGTCCAGGTCGCCGGCCTCGCGGGCGCGGACGACGGAGAGGATCACGGGCCGGCCGCCCTCGGCGTACTTGCCGGCCACATAGGTCGCCGCCGAGATCAGCACCACCACGGCGAGCCCCCAGGGCAGGTCCGGCAGCTGGTCGGGCCGCCGCGCCAGCCGTACCGCCGCGAAGACCAGGGCGACGGCGTTGATCACGACGTACTGGAGGTCGGGGAAGGCGCCCCGGCCGGAGTCGTCGGTGAGCAGGTCGGCGGCGCGCGGCCGGTCCGCGCGGACCTTCTGCAGCCGCTGAGCCAGCACCCGCAGCCCGACCACGCGCCGCACCAGCACGGCGATCCCGCACACGACGGCGAGCACGGTCACCACGCCCGCGCCCCGGGCCAGCCGGAGACCGTCGAGCAGGGCGTCCCGCTCCCGGTGCCCGGAGGCCGCGGCCAGCCGCCCGGCGAGGACGAGCACGGCGTACGCGACGAAGAGCACCCAGCCCGCGGCGACCGCGCGGGAGGTGGACAGCCGGTTGTCCTCGCCGATGACGGGCGCGAGCACGCCGCCGCGCGCCCGGTGGAACCAGGAGGCCGCGCTCAGCGCGACGGCGACGACCAGTGCGGCGAGCAGCCCGGCGGTGCGGGCCGCGCTCCAGCCGGCCCCGATCGCGGTCAGCGACTGCGCGAGCAGCAGCGCGACGACGGCCGCCCAGACCGTGCCGGCGCTGCGGCGCGCCAGCCCGGCCAGCCAGGCGTCGCCCTCGGCGCGGCCGCGCTCGGCGACGAGGGCGGCGGACTGGGTGAGCTCCTCGGAGACCCACTGCCGGGAGGCGGACGCGGAGTGCGCCACGGCGGCCGGCAGGCCCTGACCGGCGGCGAACTCGTCGCGCCGGGACAGGAACGCGGCGACCGCGCGCCGATGCCCCTCGCGGGCGCCGTGCGGGCAGTCCCCGCAGGCGCAGCCGCCCTCGTGGGCGCCCGCCGGCGTCCCGTCTCTCGCCTCCTGCACCGCCACGTCCGCGCCCGCCTTCCCCACGACCCTCACGGCCGGCGGCCCGTCCGGATCTCCGGCCACCGGCAGACAACTCCCCCGCGACGAGAGCGCATTGTGCCCTACCCGGCGCTCCTCCCGGCCGGAAGGTGTGGTCAGCGCGGGTGAAACGGGGGTCACCGTGTTGACCCGCCCCTGCCTCAAGGCGCGGAGGGACCCCGGGCCGCAGGCCACGGGCGGGCCTAGTCCAGCAGGTCGGGCTCGCTGCGAAGGATGTCCTGCCACATCGGCTGGTAGTTGATCCAGGCCACGAGGTCGCCGCCGAGCTGCTCGCGGGTGGCGGTGGCCATCCGGTGGTCGATGAGGACGGGACGCCCCGCGGCCTTGGCCGTGAGCTGCACCTGGCAGGCCCGTTCCATCGTCACGAACCACCACGCGGCGGCGTCCACCGAGTCGCCCACGGTCAGCAGCCCGTGGTTGCGCAGCACCAGCGCCTTGCGCGAGCCGAGCGTGTCGGCGATACGACGGCCCTCCTCCGCGTCGACCGCGACGCCGCTGTAGGCGTCGTACAGCGCCACGTCCTCGTAGAAGGCGCAGCTCTCCTGGGTGATCGGGTCGATGAGCTCGCCGAGGGCGGCCAGGGCGCGGCCGTGCACGGAGTGGCAGTGGGCGACGGCGACGACGTCCGGGCGGGCCGCGTGCACGCGCGCGTGCACGCTGAAGGCGGCCTGGTTGACGTGGTAGCGGCCCTCGATCACCTGGCCGTCGGAGTTGGCGAGCACCAGGTCGCTGACGGTGACGTGCCGGAAGGGCAGGCCGAAGGGGTTGACCCAGAAGCAGTCGCTGTACTCGGGGTCGCGTGCGGTGATGTGCCCGGAGACGCCGTCCTCAAAGCCGAGCCGGCCGAAGATCCGCAGCGCCCCCGCGAGCCGCTCCTTGCGGTGCCGGCGCTCGTCGTCCAGGGAGTCGTGCTTGGGCGGCATCGCGAACCGCAGCCGGTCGGTGGGCAGGGGTGGGGGCGGAGTGGGCCCGGGCATTGGTCCTCCGGCACTCGGTTGCTGTACGGCGGGAAGTTACCGCCGGTCAGCCGAGGAGAACAGACCTTGCCGAAAGACGACAGAAGATGTCGTCTTTGGGCGCGACACTCGCCGTATGACAGCGAACTGGGCAGACTTCGCCGCCGCCGAGCCGCAGCTCGCCGCGACGGTCGAGGAGCGATTCGGCGCCTTCACCCATCACGTCCTGGTCACCCTGCGCGCGGACGGCTCGCCGCGCACCTCCGGCCTGGAGGTCGACTTCCGCCGGGGCGAGCTCTGGTTGGGAATGATGCACGGCTCGCTCAAGGCGCGTGACCTGCACCGCGACCCCCGCTTCGCGCTCCAGGCGAACCCCGGGGAGGGCACCGGCATGGGCGGCGGGGACGTACGGATCAGCGGGCGGGCCTACGAGGTGCCGGACGGTCCGGACAAGACCGCCTACACGAAAGAGGTGGAACCGCCGCAGCCGTTCCACCTCTTCCGCACCGAGCTGACCGAGGTCGTCAGGACCTCGGTGGAGGACGAGAAGTACCTCGTCGTCCAGGTCTGGAAGCCCGGTGAGCCTCTGCGCGTCGTCAGACGCGCCTAGGGCCTACTCCCACTCGATCGTCCCCGGCGGCTTGGAGGTCACGTCGAGCACCACGCGGTTGACGTCCCGCACCTCGTTGGTGATCCGGGTGGAGATCTTCGCGAGGACGTCGTACGGCAGACGGGACCAGTCGGCCGTCATGGCGTCCTCGGAGGACACCGGGCGCAGCACGATCGGGTGGCCGTAGGTGCGGCCGTCGCCCTGGACGCCGACCGAGCGGACGTCCGCGAGCAGGACGACCGGGCACTGCCAGATCTCCCGGTCGAGGCCGGCCGCGGTGAGCTCCTCGCGGGCGATGGCGTCGGCCTCGCGGAGCAGGTCCAGCCGCTCCTTGGTGACCTCGCCGACGATGCGGATGCCGAGGCCGGGCCCGGGGAAGGGCTGACGCTGGACGATCTCCTCCGGCAGGCCCAGCTCCTGGCCGACCATGCGGACCTCGTCCTTGAACAGCTTGCGCAGCGGCTCGATCAGCTTGAACTCGAGGTCCTCGGGCAGGCCGCCGACGTTGTGGTGCGACTTGATGTTGGCGGTGCCGGTGCCGCCGCCGGACTCCACCACGTCCGGGTACAGCGTGCCCTGGACCAGGAACTCCACGGCCGGGCCCTCGTCGGCGACGATCTCGGCCTGGGCCTGCTCGAAGACGCGGATGAACTCGCGGCCGATGATCTTCCGCTTCTCCTCGGGGTCGGAGACCCCCTTGAGCGCGGTGAGGAAGCGCTCCTCGGCGTCGACGACCTTCAGCTTGACGCCGGTCGCGGCGACGAAGTCCTTCTCGACCTGCTCGGTCTCGCCCTTGCGCATCAGGCCGTGGTCGACGTAGACGCAGGTCAGCTGGTCGCCGATGGCCTTCTGCACGAGGGCCGCGGCCACCGCGGAGTCCACGCCGCCGGACAGGCCGCAGATCGCGCGCTTGTCCCCGACCAGCTCGCGGATCGCCTCGACCTGCTCCTCGATGACGTTGCCGGTGGTCCAGTTGGGCTCCAGGCCGGCACCGCGGTACAGGAAGTGCTCCAGCACCTGCTGGCCGTGCGTGGAGTGCATGACCTCGGGGTGGTACTGGACGCCGTAGAGCTTCTTCTCGTCGTTCTCGAAGGCGGCGACCGGGACGACGTCCGTGGAGGCCGTGACGGTGAAGCCCTCGGGGGCGGCGGAGCAGGCGTCGCCGTGCGACATCCACACCGACTGCTCGGCCGGGGTGCCCTCGAAGAGGGTGGAGGAGGCGCGGGAGACGTGCAGCGGGGTGCGGCCGTACTCGCGGGCGCCGCTGTTGTCGACGGTGCCGCCGAGCACCTCCGCCATCAGCTGGAAGCCGTAGCACATGCCGAAGACGGGGACGCCGGCCTCGAAGAGCTCGCGGTCCAGGCGGGGGGCGCCCTCCTCGTACACGGACGAGGGGCCGCCGGAGAGGATGATCGCCGCCGGGTTCTTGGCGAGCATCTCGGCCACCGGCATGGTGCTCGGGACGATCTCGCTGTAGACCCGGGCCTCGCGGACGCGACGGGCGATGAGCTGGGCGTACTGCGCGCCGAAGTCGACGACCAGAACGGTGTCGGGGGCGGCGGCAGCGGGGGACGCTGATGACACGGGAGCCTTCCGGCGGATGGGCGGGGTCTCTGTGCTGGCCAATTCTACCGGGGTGGGTGCGGGTGGCCTCGCCGTCGTCCCCGGGCCCGCCCGCCGGACGCTCGTCTCAGGATGCGAACCGTGTTGGACTCGGTCCCCGCACCCGGCATACTGGGCCCATGCTCCAGCACCAGACCTACGTCTTTACCTATGGCACCCGGCCCGCCGGCTGCCATGGTCGTGCTGCTTGAGCTACTGACAAGCGACTTCCCAGGCGCCCCGGGCCGACAAGGTCCGGGGCGCCCGTGTTTTCCGGACCTTGCCGCTCCGGGGCACCCCGTCCGACGAGGAGCCCCCTATGACCCCCGCCACCGCCACCGCGCCCACCGACGTCACCGGAGCCCGGACCGCCGAGGCCGCCGATGTGATCACCGGCGCCCGCGAGCGCATCGACGCGCTCGACGACCGGATCATCGGCCTGATCCAGGAACGGATGGCCGTCTCGGCCGTGATCCAGGAGGCCCGGATCTCCTCCGGCGGCCGCCGGGTGAACCTCTCCCGCGAGATGGAGATCCTCGGCCACTACCGCGAGGCGCTCGGCAAGCCCGGCACCGCGCTGGCGATGACGCTGCTCGAACTGTGCCGCGGTCGCATCTGAGTTCGCATCGGCTCTCACCCGTACGGCGCGTGACCGCCCGGGGGTCCCTTCGTTGGTACCGGTGTCCGTGCCAGCCAGGGGCGGGCCCGAAAGAACCACGCGTGGCTCGCTGGAGCGATGAGGCGTACGGATCGTGCTGTGCGTCGTGGGACCTCGCTCCAGGGAAGTGACCGGACGGCAGGGGACAGCAGCCCGGTCACCCAAGAGAACGGTCGGCTCCGGGGACGCCCGGGGCCGGCCGGCGGAACCTGGATATATGCAAAATTTCATAAGGGCCGGGTCCAACGGTTGCGGGCACCGCGTTCATCCAGCACGATGCCTGACAAGCCCAAGTCCCCCCGTATGCACCCGTATTACCGGGCACTGACCCCCTCCCGGGGTGGTCACTGCCAGAGGTCGAGACCAGCGGCGCAACCCCCCGGCGCCGCTTCCCCGAGGCACCGGCGCTGCCCTGACGTCGGTGCTGACCGGAGAAGGGCCCCGCGGCGAGCTCCCGCGGGGCCCTTCCTTCATGCCCGCCGGACGGCCGCGTCGCATGAAGGACGACGGGACCTGGACCCGGTGCTCGGACCCGGTGCTCGGACCCGGGGCTCAGATCCGGGACACGGTCCCGCAGGATCCCGGCCGGTCCGGGTCCAGTTCCTCGCTGCGGTCGTAGGGGTCCACCTCGGGGCCCGTGGGTGGGGCGCCGGACGGTCCGGCCGACGGGAACTCGGGGTGCAGATAGCCGTCGTCGACGTCACAGGCGGAGTTGCCGGCCGACTCGTCGAAGCGCGTCACGGCGATCGTGCCGGGGGTGACCCGGTAGCGGCCCGGGTCGTACAGGTCGACGTCGAGGACGCGGCGGACCACCGTGCGGGTCACCTCGGTCGAGCCGTCGGTGCGCACCACGGGGTAGACGAAGCTGTAGTCGGCGTGGATGCGGACGGCGCCGTGCTCACCGGGCCCGACGGTCATCCGGCCGCGGGTCTTGACCACCGTGCCGACCAGCCGGACCTCCCGGGGGTCGAAGCGGCTGAACAGCGCGACCGGGTCGTGGTCCCGGTCGGGCCGGCGCAGCGAGGTCTCCAGCCGGTCGCGCAGCCCGGGCTGGAGCGGGTCGATCACGGACAGCGCCTCGGCGGGCCGCTCGCCGCGCAGGGTGGCCGGATCGAGGCTGCCGTCGACGAGCAGGGTCTTCGTCTGTTCCAGCGCCTTGGCGACCCGCGCCTTGGAGTGCACGCCGATCGCGCGGGCGGCGGGCGGCACGATGCCGGCCTCGCCGTCGGCCCACCGCTCGGCCGGGGACCCGGCGAAGGGGCGGTCCAGGGTGGGCCGGGCGGGGGCGGCGGACTCCGGCGCGGTCGGGCGCGCGGTCTCCGGCGGCAGCGGGGGCGCGGTGGCGGCCGCGGCGCCGGTGCCGAAGGGGTCGCCGGGCAGCAGCGAGGGCTTCATCGCGACGACGGCGACGGCCAGCGCCACGGGGATGCCGAGCACCGCCCACCACCGCCGCCGGCGGCCGGCCCTGCCGTCGAGCTCGCGCCAGGCGGGACCCGTGCGCCGGCCGGGCGGCGGACCGGCGGCGCCCCGGGCGGCCGCGGACGGCTCCTTGGGCGCGGAGGCACGGATGTCCAGTTCGCTGTCGCGAACGAACTTCTCCCATACGTCGTCGGGGACGCGGGAGGTCTCGTCGTCTGAGGGCTTTTCAGGCACGAGCGACAGTTCTACGGCGTACGACGACCGGGCGACAAGCCGCGCCCACTTGTGACGGAGCCCACATAAAAGTGACGTGAAGACGGCACAACCATTCACAGGCTTCACTGATCCAACGTGCTGAAACCAGGGCCACACCCGCGCCGCCACGCGGGGCCCACCCAGACGGACTCCTTGAGGTCTTCATGAAGCTTCGCCGTGCCATGGCCACCGCGGCCGCTACGGCAGTGATAGCCCCGCTGGCGCTGCTGTCGGCGCCGGCGGCGTTCGCAGACGACGAAACCCCGGCCACGTCCACCACCAGCCCGGCCGCCACGCAGAGCACGCAGAGCGCCGGCACGGGCGAGGAGGACAAGGGCGCGACGGAGAACACCACCGCCACGGCCACCGCGACCGGCTCCGCCACGGCCTCTGCCACCGCGACCGGCTCGGCCACTCCGACCGGCACGCCCACGGGCACGCCCACCGGGAAGCCGACCGCCACGCCGACGGCCACCAAGAGCACCGACCCGGGCGACGGTGACGAGCCCGTGGACTGCGAGGACTCCAAGGTCGACGTCTCCATCACCGGTCTGCCCGGCAAGATCGCCGCGGGCAGCGGCTGGCACAAGTTCTCGCTGGACGTGGCCAACAACTCCAAGTCCACGCTGCAGGACCTGGCCTACTTCGCCGGCGCCTCCAGCGACAAGAACGGCGACAACCTCTTCAAGACCGGCCAGGTGAAGCTGCAGGCCTGGGACCCGGACACCAAGTCCTGGGGCGACCTGAACGACGGCGGCTACGCGGTCGGCTTCGTCGGCTACACCGACGAGCTGAAGCCCGGCTACGAGGTCGACAT
This sequence comes from Streptomyces sp. NPDC014801, assembly GCF_043082085.1. NCBI lineage: Bacteria > Bacillati > Actinomycetota > Actinomycetes > Kitasatosporales > Streptomycetaceae > Streptomyces > Streptomyces sp. NPDC014801. The sequence continues at coordinate 149,818 of NZ_JBIBXG010000007.1, forward strand.
CCCGATGCGCCTCAACGTGAAGGCGTCCGCCCCGGTGGGCTCCGGCTTCACGCTCGGCGCGACGATCTACGGCGACAGCGACGCGCAGTGCGTCGGCTTCGGTGACGTGGCGTACAAGTTCCAGATCGTCAAGGCCGGCACGGACACCGACGGCACCAAGCCGCAGGAAGGCGGCGTGGCCCCGGTCACCGACAAGAAGCCGACCGGCACCACCCCGAAGGTCACCGGCAGCCTCGCCGAGACCGGCTCCAGCTCCGCCCTGCCGATGATCGGCCTGGTCGGCGGTGCCGCGGTCGTCGCCGGTGCCGGCGCGATCGTCGTGGTCCGCCGCCGCAAGGGTGCCGCGACCGCGTAACGGGTCACCGCACCCCACAGCACGACGAAGGGACCTGCGCTCGGAGGGGGGCGCAGGTCCCTTCGTCGTACGGCGGGTGCGGGCCTACTTCTTCGGCGGCACCGCGGGCATGCCCAGGAAGGGCAGGCGCAGCGCGCCGAAGGCGTCCGCCGGGACCGCCGGGGACTTCGGTTCGATCGGCTTGAGCCGCTCGTACGCCGCTCCCTGCGCCGGGCGCGGGTCGGCCTCACCCTTGTTGGGCCAGTACGACATCGCCCGCTCGGCCTGCGCGGTGATGGTCAGGGACGGGTTGACGCCCAGGTTCGCGGAGACCGCGGCGCCGTCCACCACCGAGATGCCGGGGTGGCCGTACAGCCGGTGGTAGGGGTCGATCACGCCGGTCTCGGGCGAGTCTCCGATCGGGCAGCCGCCGAGGAAGTGCGCGGTGAGCGGGGTGCCCATCAGCTCGCCGACGTTGGAGCCGGCGAAGCCGTTGATCTCGGCGGCGAGCGCGCTCGCGCCCTCGGTGGCGGCCTTGATCTGCTTGGGGTTGGGCGAGCCGTGGCCCTGGCGGGCGGTGAGCAGGCCCTTGCCGACGCCGTCCGGCTTCAGGTAGGTCGTCAGGGAGTTGTCCAGGGACTGCATCACCAGGCCGATGATGGTCCGCTCCGACCATTTGCGATTGGACAGGGAGCGCAGCACCAGCATCGGGTGCCGGGCGGCGTTGGCGAGCCAGGCGGCGACGCGGGAGCGGCCCTCGGCGTAGGGGACCTGGAGGATGGACAGGCCGCCCATCGAGTTGGAGCCCTTGCCGTAGCGCACCGGCTCGATGTGGGTGCTGGCGTCGGGGTGGATGGACGAGGTGATGGCGACGCCCCGGGTGAAGTCGGCGCGCGGCTCGCCGGTGACCTTGCGGTAGCGCCGGTTGTCGGTCTGCGCGCCGACCAGCGCCTCGGAGTTGGTGCGGGTCAGCTCGCCCAGCCGCGGCGAGAGGTAGGGCAGGTTGCCGTTCGCCTTCATCCGGTGCAGCAGGGTCTGGGTGCCGTAGGTGCCGGCGGCGAGGACGACGCGGCGGGCGGTGAAGGTGCGGCCCCGGCCCTTCTTCTTGTCGTCGGTCGGCAGGGTGGCGACGGCGTAGCCGCCGCGGGAGTCGTCGGTGACGGAGACGACCGTGGTCATGGGGTGGACGACCGCGCCGGCCTTCTCGGCGAGGTAGAGGTAGTTCTCGTTCAGGGTGTTCTTCGCGCCGTGCCGGCAGCCGGTCATGCACTCGCCGCACTCGGTGCAGGCGCGGCGCTCGGGGCCGGCGCCGCCGAAGTAGGGGTCGGCGACCTTCTCGCCGGGCCTGGCCTTCGCCGTGCCGTCGGCGTCCTGGCCGTCGCCGAAGAACACGCCGACGGGCGCCATGTGGAAGGTGTCCCCGCAGCCCATCCGCTCGGCCGCCGCCTTCAGGTGCACGTCGGAGGGGGTCATGGTCGGGTTGAGCCGCACGCCGAGCATGCGCCGCGCCTGGTCGTAGTAGGGCGCGAGCTCCTCCTGCCAGTCGGTGATGTCGCGCCACTGCGGGTCGTCGAAGAACGCCTTCGGCGGGACGTAGAGGGTGTTGGCGTAGTTCAGCGACCCTCCGCCGACGCCCGCGCCGGCCAGCACCATGACGTTGCCGAGCAGGTGGATGCGCTGGATGCCGAACAGGCCCAGCCTGGGTGCCCAGAGGTAGTTCTTCAGGTCCCAGCTGTTCTTCGGCAGGGTCTCCCGGGTGAAGCGGCGGCCAGCCTCCAGGACGCCGACGCGGTAGCCCTTCTCGGTGAGCCTCAGGGCGGTGACGGACCCGCCGAACCCCGAGCCGACCACGATCACGTCGTAGTCGTACCCGTCCTCGTCCCGGGTCTGGACGGACTTCTCCTGCGACACGTGCTCTCCTCGTCGAGAACGGGTGGCCAAGAACGAGCGGCCTAGCGGAAGCGGAAGGCCTTCATCAGCTTCAGGCTGCGGGTCATGAACGCCGCGTACTGCTCGTCGTTCATGCCCAGGGACGGCGCCATGGGCAGCAGGCGCTGGTGGGCGAGGGTCTGGGCCTCGGTGTACTTCAGGATGCCCTCGGAGCCGTGCCGGCGGCCCAGGCCGGAGTCCTTCATGCCGCCCATCGGGGACTGCACGCTGCCGTACGCCGGGGCGTAGCCCTCGTTGAGGTTGACGGTGCCGGTGCGCAGGCGGGCGGCGACGGCGCGGCCGCGGCGGGCGTCCTTGGTCCACACCGAGGAGTTCAGGCCGTACGGCGTGGCGTTGGCCTGCTCGATCGCCTCGTCCTCGGTGCGGAAGCGGTAGACCGAGACGACGGGGCCGAAGGTCTCCTCGGTGCACACCGACATCGGCTCGGTGACGCCGTCGAGGATGGTCGGCTCGTAGAAGTAGGGGCCGATGTCCGGGCGGGCGACTCCGCCTGCGACGACCTTGGCGCCCTTGGCGACGGCCTCCTCCACGTGCCGTTCGACGGTCTTCAGCTGCCGCTCCCCGACGAGCGAGCCCATGTCGGCGCCGTAGGCGAGGGAGGTGCCCAGGCGCATGGCCTTGGTGCGGGCGGCGAACCGCTCCAGGAAGGCGTCGGCGACCGACTCGTGGACGTAGAGCCGCTCGATGGAGATGCACAGCTGGCCGGCGGAGGAGAAGCAGGCGCGCACGGCGCCGGCGGCGGCCTTGTCGAGGTCGGCGTCCTCCAGCACCAGCATGGCGTTCTTGCCGCCCAGTTCGAGGGAGACGCCGACGAGGCGGGCGGCGGCGCGCTCGGCGACCTCGCGGCCGGTGCGGGTGGAGCCGGTGAAGGAGACGTAGTCGGCGTGGCGGACGACCTCGGGGCCGATCACCGGGCCGTCGCCGATGACGACCTGGAAGACCTCGGCCGGCAGGCCCGCCTCAATCAGCAGGTCACGGGCCCACAGCGCGGTCAGGCAGGTCTCGGTGTCCGGCTTCATGACGACCGCGTTGCCCGCGACGAACGCCGGCAGCGCGTCGCCGACGGACAGCTCCAGCGGGTAGTTCCAGGGGGCGATCTGGCCGACGACCCCGCGCGGGTGGCGCAGCTCGGTGACCTTGGTCAGGGTCGGCACGGCGCCGGTGTGCCGCTTGGGCTTGAGGTAGGCGGGAGCCTTGCGGCCGTAGTGGCGGGCCGCGACGGCGACGGCCTGCACCTCCTCGTGGGCGTGCAGCCGGGCCTTGCCGGTCTCCAGCTGGATCAGGTCGAGCACCTCGGCCTGCCGCTGGAGCACGAGGTCGTGGAAGCGCAGCAGGACGGCGGCCCGCTGCCGCACCGGCACCTGCGCCCACACGGCCTGCGCGGCGCGGGCGGCCTCGAAGGCCTTCTCCACGTCCTCGGGGGTGGACTCGGGCAGGTCGGCGAGCTTCTCCCCGGTGAACGGCGTGTGGTTGGCGGTCCGGCCGGAGCCGGCCACGCCCTTGGTGAGCTGCGCGACCAGCTCGGGGGTGACCACGTCGGCGGCGGTGCGGGCGCCCTGGGGTGCGGGGGCGAGGGGGTTGGTGCCGGTCTGGGCCGGTGCCTGCGCGTCCGTCATGAGGCGCAGGGTATGCCGGTCCGGAGCCTTTGTGTACCCGTCGGTAACGCGGATTCACCGACTACACACATCCCGCCAGCGATTGCTGGCAACAAACGCGCTGATCAGGGCGTTGGGGCGGCGCTGCGGGATTCCCGCGGACCGGCCGAGAGCCGCAGCCGGTCCCGGGCGCCCTTGAACAGCTGGGTGCCCTCGTGCTCCTGCGCGGTGCCCTTGGGCATGTCGACCCGCAGCTCGTACAGCCGCCCGTCACCGGTGCGCACGAAGAGCTGCAGCACCCGCGCCCGCTCACCGCCCAGCCGGAAGGCGGTGTCGGCGCAGACGGCCTCGTCGCCGTGGAGGCCGGTCCGGGTGAGCTGCGTGCGGGCGTCCGCGTGCTGCGCCCGCCAGGAGCGCTCCGCCTCCCGCGCCCGTTCCATCGGCGCCCCGGGCGCCTTGTCCCACTCGGCCAGACGCGCCTGTACGGCACCCCCGGCGCCGTACACCACCAGGCGCGGCCGGTCGCCGCCGCCGCTCTGCCGGGCCGTGCGCCGGTAGCCGTCGGGCAGCACGAGTACGGCGTCCAGCTCCGGCTCCTCGTGCGCGACCCACGTGCTGCCGGTGGAGGTGGCGGGCGCCGGGCGGTAGGTGCCGTGGAACTCGGTGGCTCCCGCGCCGGAGCCCCGGTCGAGGAAGGCGGACACGCCGAACCAGACACCACCGGCGACGAGCACGGCGAGCGCGCCGAGGAGGAGGGGGCGGCGGGAGGGACGCCCTGCGGAGGGGGACGACGGGACGCGCTCCGTGGGGGGCGACGGCGGGGCGTGCTCCGGGGAGGGCGACTGGGATTGCTCCTCGGATCCGGGAGGAGCGCCCGACTCCTCGGCCTCCTCGGCCTCTTGGGCCTCCTGGGTTTTTTGAAGGGGCACCGGCTCCGGCAGGGATTTCGACTCCGGCAAGGGTTCCGACTCCGGCTTCGGCTCCGCACCGCTACCGCCACCGCCCGCCGACGCGCTCCCCCGGTCCGGCGTCTCGCCGCCCGCGGCCTCCGCCAGTGCCCGGGCCGTCTCCTCGGGGCCGGGCCGCCGCTCGGGGTCGCGCTCCAGCAGGCGTATGAGGAGGGGGGCGAGCGGGCCCGCCCGCCGCGGCTCGGGGACGTCGGCGGTGAGGATCGCGGCGAGCGTGGACTCCACGGTCGTACGGCGGAACGGGGACCAGCCCTCCACCGCCGCGTACAGCAGCACGCCCAGGGACCACAGGTCGGACGCGGGACCGGCGGCGCCCCGGCCCGACATGCGCTCGGGGGCGACGAACTCCAGCGAGCCGACGAACTCGCGGGTGCCGGTGAGGGATTCCTCGCCCTGGACGTGCGCGATGCCGAAGTCGGTGAGGACGACCCGGCCCTGGGGGTGTCCCGGCTCGAGCGCCTCCGAGAGCGGCGGAGGTCCGAGCAGCACGTTGGCCGGTTTCACGTCGCGGTGGACGATGCCCACGGCGTGCGCGGCGCGCAGGGCGCCGAGGACGGCGGCGCCGATGCGGGCGGCCTCGGCCGGGGGCAGCGGCCCCTTGCGCAGCACCGCGTCCAGGGACTCGCCGCGCACCAACTCCATGACGATCCACGGCAGTCCGTCCTCGACGACCACGTCGTGGATGGTGACCGCACTGGGGTGGTCGACGCGGGCCGCCGCCCGCGCCTCGCGGTACAGGCGGTGCGCGGCGCGCCGGTGGCTCTCGTCCTCCGGGTCGCCGGGCAGCCGGGGCTGCTTCACGGCGACATCGCGGTCGACCTTCCGGTCGTGTGCCCGCCACACGGTGCCCATGCCGCCGGAGCCGATGCGCTCGACCAGCCGGTAGCGTCCGCCGACGAGCCGGTCCCGCCCGTCGCCCACCGCCCCCTCGTTGTTCATCCCCCATGCCTATCGCGCCGGACGCCGCCTTGTCGACGCACGGCCGGGGCCGTTGGGGCCGCCGGTTCAGGGCTTGTCGACGTCGAAGTTGGCGATCGCCGTCCGCGCCACCTCGCGGCCCCGGTCCGTGAAGTCGCCCTTGCCGGGATAGCTCACGGTGAGCCGGTACATGTCGCCGGACGTGGTGCGGTAGTAGAAGACCTGCACCTCACGCGGGCGCGGGTGCTGGCTGTCGTTCGTGGTGTACGTGAGCGTGTTCCGCGCGGCCTCGCGGCCCTGGAACCGCTGGTTGGCCTCCGGCCGGCTGCGCGGACCGGCCGGCATCTCCCAGTCGTACTCGCCGCTCTGCTTGAACTCGCCGTCGTCCGCGTACATCTGCGCCGTCGAGGAGTCCGCGATCTTCTTGCCGGTGTCCTCGGACCTCTTGTCCAGGGACAGCCCGATCCAGATGCCGCCGCCGGCGTCGGTGTACGTCACCCAGTGGCCCTGGTCGTTCTTCGGGTCGGGCAGGGCGCGCACATAGTCCTCGGGCGCGGCGACGGTCGCGGCCAGCGCGCTCTCGTGGTGGGTCCTCCAGGTGTCCGGCAGCGGGCCGGCGAACGGGTCGGCGACCACCAGGTACCCGGCGACGGCGGCCGCGACCACGGCCGCGGCGACACCGGCCCAGGCGGCGCGGCCGAGCCGGACGCGGCGCCCGCCGCCGTCGACGTACCGCACGGCCTGCGTGGGCTGCGGCGCGGGCGGCTCGGCGGCCGCCTGGAGCAGGGCGCGCACCCGGGCCGCGGTGGGGCGCTGCGACGGGTCCTTGTGGAGCAGGCCGTTGATGGCCTCGGCCAGCGGGCCGGAGGCCGCGGCGGGCGGCGCGGGCGTGGCGTTGAGGACGGACTGCAGGGTGGCGGGGGTGTTGCTGCGGCGGAACGGCGAGACGCCCTCCGTCGCCGCGTACAGCACCACGCCGAGGGACCACAGGTCGGAGGCGGGGCCGGGGCGCTGTCCGAGGACCCGCTCGGGCGCGATGTACTCGGGGGAGCCGACGAAGCCGCCGGTGTCGGTGAGGCTGGTCTCGCCCTCGATCTGCGCGATGCCGAAGTCGGTGAGGACGATGCGGTGGTGGCGGCCGAGCAGGATGTTGTCCGGTTTGACGTCCCGGTGCAGGACGCCGGCCGCGTGCGCGGCCTCCAGCGCGCCCAGCACCTCCAGGCCGATCCGGGCGGCCTCGCGGGCGTCGAGCGTGCCCTCCTGGAGGACGTCGCCGAGCGAGCGGCCCTGCACCAGCTCCATCACGATCCACGGCCGGCCGTCGACCACGGCCACGTCGTGCACGGTGACGACCGCCGGGTGGTCGAGGCGGGCCGCCGCGCGTGCCTCGCGGCGCATCCGCTCGAACACGGTGTCCCGTTCGCGGTCGGGAAGGTGTTCGGGGACGCGGGGCTCCTTGACGGCGACCTCGCGGTCCACCGTCTCGTCCTTGGCCCGCCACACCGTGCCCATGCCGCCGTGGCCGAGCTTGGCGAGGAGGCGGTAGCGCCCGGCGAGGAGCCGTCCGGCGCCCGCGTCCCGACTCGCTTCGACGGCAGCGGTCACCGGAGGGGCCTGGGCCGGTACCGCGGCCGGGTCCGGCGGCTGCAGGACATAGCTGGTCGTCTCGTCGGCCCCGCGGCCGGCGCCCCCGTTGTCGTTCATGCCCCTATGCATATCGCTTCCGCCCGGTCACCCTCCAGCACGGCGTCCGAGCGGTCACCGACCCGTGACCGTTCAGGAACCGGTGAAGGTGTCCACGGCCACGTCGAAGTACTCGCGGGCCTCGCGCACCTTCCCGACCGGCGCCGACACCCATACGTCGTACAGCCGGCCGTTGTCCTCCCAGCACAGGTCGTAGGAGTGCCGGGGCCCCTCAGCGGCGGTGTACCCGTCCCAGGTGAACTCCCACAGCGCGGCGGGCCGTCCGCCGTGCGTGGTCTCGGTGACGGTGCCGTTGCGGTAACCGGGGTTGGTGTCGGGCCCGTTGGCGTCGGAGCGGCGCATCACGCCGATCGGGCCGCCGGGTTCGGGGTCGGACACCTTGACGCCGAGGCGGAAGGACTGGTCCGGGGAGAGGTAGAAGACCCGCACGCCCTGTGGCCGGCGGACGAATCCGTCGGGCACGGCGAGCCGGAAACCGGCCGGGTCGTCGGCCATCCGGTACCCGGAGGGCGCGGTGGGCCGGTCGGCGTGCGCGGTGGCCGGGGAGGCGCTGGCCGTGGGGGTGCCGGCCGAAGACGGCGAGCGGGTGACGGTGACCGTGGCGGCGGGCACGGGTGAGCTGTGCGCGGTCGCCGGGGAGGAGGCCCGGCCCGGCACGACGGGTGTGCCGCCCTTGTCGCCGCCCTGCATCAGCAGCGCCGCCGCCGACACGCCCGCCCCGGCCATCGCCGCGACGAGGAACGCGGCCACCAGCACGCCGCGGGTGGACCGCTCGGGCGGCCGGGCCGGTTCGCCGGCCGGTCCGGTGCGGGGCAGGTCGGTCTGCGTCGGCGTGCGCGGCGGCAGGCCGGGCGGGACGGCGTCCGCGGCGGTCCCCGGCGCCGGGCGGGCGGCCGGGGGCTGCGGGGCGGCACCGGCCGCGGACGGCCCGGACGGAGACGCGGACCGCGGCTCGTGCGGCGATCCGTACGCCGGCTGCTGCGGCGACTCGTGCGGCGGCTCGTGCGCGCGGCCGGGCTCCGGTGCCGTACCGAAGGAGTGGCCCGTGCCGGGCGTACCGCCGTGGGGAAGGGGCGGGCGGCGCGGGCGCTCGCCCGGTCGCGGCATGTGGCCGGTGTCGCGGTAGGCGCGCAGCAGCCGTTCGGCCTCCGTGGCGTCCAGCCGCCGCTCCGGGTCGCGCTCCAGCAGCCCGCGGACGACGGGCAACAGCGGCGCGGCCTGCTCCGGCGTGCGGATCTCGTCGACCACCACGGCGTGCAGGATGCCGCCCAGCGAGTCGCGCCGGAACGGCGATTCGCCGCTGAGGATCGTGCACAGCAGCGCGCCGAGCGACCACAGGTCGGAGGCGGGCCCGGTGGCGACGCCGGCCATCCGCTCGGGCGCGGTGTACTCGGGCGAGCCGACGAAGGAGCCGGTCTCGGTGAGGGTGGTGGCGCCCGCGACCTGCGCGATGCCGAAGTCGGTGAGGACGACGCGGTCGGTGCCGGACTCCAGGAGCACGTTGGCCGGTTTCAGGTCCCGGTGCAGCACGCCGGCCGCGTGTGCCGTGCGCAGCGCGCCCAGCAGGGCCACGCCGATCCGCGCGGCCTCGGCGGCGTCGACGGGGCCGCCGCGGGCGATCCGCTCGGCCAGGGTGCCGCCGTCGACCAGTTCCATGACGAGATAGGGGCGCCGGCCGTCCTCCACCACGTCGTGCACGACGACGATGTTCGGGTGCCGCAGCTGGGCGACCGCGCGGGCCTCGCGCAGCGTACGGTCGCGCTGGCGCCGTGCCTGCTCGGCGGAGAGGGTGTCGTCGAGGGCGATCTCCTTCACCGCCACCCGCCGGCCGAGCAGCTGGTCGGTGGCCCGCCACACGATGCCCATGCCGCCGCGGCCCAGCCGTGCCTCTAGCCGGTAGCGGCCCGCGATCAGCCGGGCATCCTCCCCCTGGGTCCCCATGAGCCCATCATGCCGCACCGGACGACCCCGCTCCGGGTCGCCCACCGGCCAGACCTACGAGGATGACTTCTCCTGCCAGCTGCGCAGGATCGCCTTGAACTGCTGCTGGGTGGTGGGCCAGTCCTCGGCCGGGCCGGACAGCAGCAGCGCGTACTCGGTGCCGTCGTCACCGAAGTACACCTCGTCCACGGCCCGCCGGGGGCCGGGGAACTTCGTGTCCTTGGCCAGCGCCGTGTAGCTGTACTCCCACAGCGAGGCCCGGTGGTCCCGGTAGGTGACGACCTCCAGCCGCTGCCGCCGGTAGTCGACGAGCCGGTGCAACTGCTTGTCCAGGGACAGCTGGTGCTGGTACGGGTCGTTGAAGTCGGGGTCGGTGTCGATGGCGACGCGCAGGAAGTGGTTGCCGTCGTCGGGCGTGTAGTCGATCTGCGTCAGGCCGTCCTTGTCGCTGAACAGCTGCCGCTGCCAGCCGTTGGGCAGGGCGAGCCCGAACCCCTGCGGGTCGTCGACCTGCTGCCAGTCGTCGGGCACGGCGGCCTGGTCGCCGCCGTCGTCCTCGCCCTTGGTGCCCTTGGTGCTGGGCGGCGAGGAGGTGACGGCCGGCCCGGGGTCGTCGCCGCGGCCCTGGTCCCACTGCTGGAGCACCACGGCCGTGCCGGCGCCGATGATCGCCGCCAGCGCCAGGACCAGCGCGACCGTGCGCGACCGGCGCCGCCGGGGCGGCGCGGCCGGCAGCTGCGTGGGCCCGACGGCGGTGGGACCGGTCACCGGGCGGTGCGGCGTGACCGCCTCCGGCGCGGGCGGCCTGTCGTACCCCGGGTGCGTCCCGCCGTGCCGGGTCGCCGCCGTGTCGAACTGCGGCCGGGGACCGCCGTGCTGGGTCGGCACATAGGCCTGCGCGCTGCCGGGCCGGCGGCCCTCGGCGGCCTCCGCGAGCATGTGCTCGGCCTCGCCGACGTCCGGCCGGGTGGCGGGGTCCTTGCGCAGCAGCGCGGCGATGACGGGCCCGAGCGGACCGGCGTACCGGGGCTGTTCGGCGTCCTCCTCGACGACGGCCTGCATGGTGGACAGCGGCGAGGTGCGCCGGAACGGCGAACGGCCCTCCACCGCCGTGTACAGCGTCGCGCCCAGCGCCCACAGGTCGGAGGAGGGGCCCGGGTCGTGCCCGCGGACCCGTTCGGGGGCGAGGTAGTCGACCGATCCGACGACCTCGCCGGTGCGGGTGATGGTCGTGTCGCCCTCGATCTGGGCGATGCCGAAGTCGGTGAGCAGGACGCGGCCGTCGTGGGACAGCAGCACGTTGCCGGGCTTGACGTCGCGGTGCAGCACACCGGCGGTGTGCGCGGCGCGCAGGGCGCGCAGCACCCACATGCCGATCCGGGCGGCCTCGGCGGGCTCGATCCGGCCCTGTTCCTTGACGGCGTCGGCGAGCGAGTGCCCCTCGACCAGCTCCATCACGATCCAGGGGCGGCCGTCGTGCTCCAGCACGTCGTGCACGGTGACGACGGCGGAGTGGTTGATGCGCGCGGCGGCGCGCGCCTCGGCACGGGTACGCGCGAGCAGGACCTGCCGGTCGCTGTCCGAGACATAGAGCGCCGCGGTCAGCTCCTTGATCGCGACGGCCCGGTGCAGCAACTCGTCGTGGGCGCGCCACACACGGCCCATGCCGCCGCTGCCGATCGAGTCGGCGAGCCGGTAGCGGCCCGCGAGGAGCAGGCCCTGCATCTGATTCACGTTGCCCCGCAATGGTCTTGACAGGGTCAGCGTAAAGACCGCGCCGCGTCCGGGGAACCGGCGGGGTGCCACGGTGACCTCACTGTGACGGTTGTCGCTTTGAGTGACGACGGGCAACCAAAGTGGCCGGTGATGCGTACGCCCGGTTTGTGGGGGTCGCCGCTCAACCCGTGTACTGGTAACTGGCCGACGCCTGCTCGTACAGCCGTGTCACCTCGTCCCGTTCCGCCTCCGGGCCGCGCACCTGCACCACGTGGTAGCGGCCTCCGACGAGCAGCGCCAGATTGCGCACGTACAGCTCGCGCCCGTCGGCGCCGGTCCAGGTGAACTGCCCCTCCGCCATGGTCCGTCCGCCCACCTGGATCGTCTTCAGGCCGGTGGCCGTGGCCCAGGAGGAGTCCCGGTACGGCTGCAGCTCCGGCTCGCTCTCCCGCTGGTACGCCATCGGGTCGGTGCCGTAGCGGGACGCGGTGTCCCGGCCGGGCACCACGAGGAGCTCGAAGCCGCCGTGACGGTACGTCACCTGACCGCGCCCGTTGCCCGGGGTGCGCTGCCAGCCGTCGGCCACGGCCACCCGGAACCCGGCCGGGTCCCGGCGCACGGTGAACCCGGCGGCGACGGTGGACCCGGTGGTCTGCGCCTCGGTCGAACCGGCCGAGGCCGCGGGGCCGTTGCCGTCGTCGTCCCCCGTGCCGGGCGAGGTCTGGTCCGGGCGGGGCGCGCTGCTCGCCGCCGGCTCCCGTGAGGCGGCCCCGGCCGCGCCGGTCCGCTCGGCACCGCGGTCGTCGGCGCTGCCGGACTTCGGCAGGAACAGCACGGCGTACGCGACCGCCGCGGCCAGCAGGAGCAGGATCAGCAGGAGCAGGGTACGGCCGAGGCTGCGCGGCGAACGCTCCCGCGGCGCGGCCCGCTTGTGCCGGCCGTGCTCGGCGGGCAGCCCGGCGCGCCGCCGCCGCACCAGCTCGCCCCGGCGCCGTACGACGGGCAGCCTGCCGGGGTCGGCGGGCGGCGCGGCCACCACGTGCACGCCGGCCTCCGGCTCGGGCGCGGACCGTACGAGGGAGCGCAGCCAGCCGCTCAGTTCCTCGAAGTCGATGCGGTCGGTGGGGTCCTGACGCAGCAGCGACTCCACGACCGGCCGCAGCGGGCCGCACTCCTCGGCGAAGGCGGGCGGCTCGGCGCACACCATCTGCACCAGTTCGGCCGTGGACTCCTCCGGGTAGGGCGCGTGCCCCTGGACGGCCCGGAAGAGCAGCGCGCCGAGCGCCCACAGGTCGGTCGCGGGCCCGATGGGCGCGGCGAGCTGCCAGTTCTCGTGCACCGGCCCGGCCTGCTCCGGCGCCCACCGCTCGGTCACCGCCCCCACCACGGCCATCCGCGTCTGCCGCGCCCGCTCGGCGGCGAGCGCGGTACGGGGACCGCGCGGGGAGGGAGCACCGGCGGCGGGGGCACCCCAGGAGGCGGAGGCCGCACGGCTGCCGGGGGCCTCAAGGGCGTGCGGTGCGTCGCCGGGGCGGCCGGGGGTGTGCGGTGCGGGGACGTCGGGTGCGGGGGTGCCGCCGCGCACGCCGTAGGGGTCGGCGATCCGGCCGGGGGGCACTGTGTGGTCCGGGTCGCGGGGGTCGAAGCCGGCGGGGTACGGCTGGGGCCGGCCACCGGTGTCGTAGGGCCGGCGCGGACCGCCGATGCCGTACCCAGGCCGCTCGTCGTCCCCTCGGGGACCGGGCAGGTCCGCATCGGCCGGGGGCCGCGCGCCGGGAAGCGCCATCCGGTGGGCCTGCGCGCCGCGCTGGGCCTCCTGCACCCGGGCCGCCGCCTGCGCGCCCGCCCGGTAGGCGGCGATCGCGCCGGCCCGTGCCGCGCGGACGTCCTCGGCGCTGCCGGCGTCCGTCGCCCGGGACGGCACCGCCGCCCCGCCGCCCCCGGGCCCCGGCAGCCCGCGCGCGGCTCGCGCCTGGATCGCGGCCCGCCGCGCGGTCTCGGCGTCCAGGGCAGCGCCCGCCCCGGCGGAGCGGCCCGGCCGGCCGTCCCGCTCGCCGCCGGCTGCGGTGCCGCCGCCATAGGCGGGCTCCGCTCCCAGGCCGCCACCGCCGCCCTGCCCGGGCTCGTCAGCGGCCTCGTCGGCCTCGTCCCGCTGCTCCGCCGGCACCGGGTCGTACCCGCACAGTGCCTCCTCGGCCGCGCCGACCGCGAGCCCGGTGAGCATCACCCGGCCGTCGTCGCAGACCAGGACGGTACGGGCGGTGATGTTGCGGTGCACCCAGCCGTGCCCGTGCAGCACGCGCAGCGCCATCAGCACGTCGGAGGCGACCTCGGCCGCGCGGTACGGCGTCAGCGGCTGCTCGGCCAGCAGCGCCGCCAGCGGCCGCGCCGCGACCAGCTCGCTGACGATCCACAGCGAACCGCCCTCGGCGAACACGTCGAAGACCTGGTCCAGCCGGGGATGGTCGGGTATCCGCGCCACCGCCTGCACGGCCTCCACCGCCCGCCGTACGACGGGATCGGCGGGCCGCCGCACGTCCGGGCCCGCGCCGCGCCCGGCGCCCCGGCGCTCCCGCGGGGTGAACCCGGCCGGCAGGCCCTCGGCGTCCAGCACCTCCGCCTCGACGACCTCGGGCAACGGCACCTGGCGGACCAGGACTTCCTGCCCGCTGTAGGTGTCGAAGGCGCGGGTCTCGGTGAGTTCGTACGCGTCGGACGGCGGCAGCGGCAGGCGGTAGCGGTCGGCGAGGACCCGTCCCGCGTAGTCGTCCACGTTGCCTCCCCCGGCCGCCCGGTCACATCCGTTCGCCACACGGCCCGTTGTGGTCGTCCCCGTCGATGCGTACGGTCCGCAACCACTCACGATACGTGCCGGAGGCAACCCGCAGAGAGGGGTTGCCCCATCTCGGCCGATCGAACGCGCGGACGGCCACGGTCACTTCTTCGGCTGGAAGGTCTCCGTCAGCGTCTGCCAGGTCTGCCGGCGCAGGTCCGCGTCCCAGCCCGCGGCCTTCGCCGTGTACATCAGCCCGTACCCCAGCCGGCCGTTCACCACGAACCCACGGTCGATGGTGCGGTAGGTGGTGCCGTCCTCGACGTAGGTGAACTCCCAGTCGGCCGTGTTCCAGCCGCGGTAGTCCACCTTCGCGATGCGCACCTTGGTGTACTGGGAGCGCGTCATGGACCGCTCCTGGTTGCGCCAGTCCGCGACCGGGTCGTCCTTCGGCTCGGTCGTCCAGCCCACGAGCAGCTTCTGCCCGTCCGGGCCGGTGAAACGGTCCCCCGCCGAGCCCGTGGACGCGTACTTCCACCCCGCGGGCAACCCGATCGAGTAGCCCTGGCCGCCCTGATGGGTGCTCACCACCGGCGCACCCGCGCTGCCGGCCGGGCCGGCGCTCGTGCCGGGCGTGCCCGCGCCGCCCGTGGCCGGCGTCGCCGCGGACGATCCCGGCGCGGTGGCCGACGCGGAACCGTCCGCGCGGGTGGCGCCGCCCTTGTCGCCCTTGTCGCCCTTGCCGCCCTGGTCCTGCTTGGTGTCCGCGCCCGCGCTCACCGCGGAACCGGACGGCCGCGCCCCCTGCGCGCCCTTGCCGTCGCCGTCGTCGCCGCTCAGGGCGAAGGCCAGCACGGTCCCGAGCACGGCCAGCACCACGACCACCGCGATGATCACCAGGGTGCGCTTGGGCACGACGTCGGTCAGCGGCGCCCGGGGCACCGGACGCGGCGGCAGGTCCAGGTCCGGCGGCGGCACGACGTTCCAGCCGGAGCCCCCGGTGGTCTTCGGCTCCCCGGCGGCACCGGCCGCCCCGCCCCGGCGGGCACCGGGCACGGTGGGACCGGCCGCCCCGGACACTCCACCGGCCTTGCCCGCCGTGGCCGACGCCGTCGTGGCGGACTTGCCTGCCCTGGCGGCCTTGCCGGCCTTGCCGGCCTGGGCCGGGGTGCCGGATCCGGAGGGGCCGGGGACCGCCGTCGTCGCGCCGTCCGACGGGGCGCCGGACGCGCCGCCGTCACCGGAACCGCCACGCGTCGCCGTACCGGACGCGCCCGCCACGGCGGCCGCCTTGCGCACGGACCGCAGCGCACCGCGCAGCCGCTCCGCCGCCTCCTCGCCCCGCCTGCCCGTGGGCCCGGCCGGCTGAGGCGGCAGCGGCACCACCTTCGTGGCGTCCGCCGGCTCCGGCTCGTCCGGCGCGTTGATGACGGCCTTGAGCATCACCCGGGCACCGGCGTCGTCCAGCCGCTGGTCCGGGTCCTTGGTGAGCAGCCCGTAGATGACGTCCTTGAGCGGCCCCGCGTTCTTCGGCTCCTCCAGCGGCTCGGTCATCACCGCGGTGAGCGTGGCGATCGCCGACCCCTTGTCGTACGGCGGGGCGCCCTCCACCGCCGCGTAGAGCAGCCCGCCCAGCGACCACAGGTCGGCCGCCGGTCCCGGCTTGTGCCCGCGGGCCCGCTCCGGGGAGATGTAGGAGGGCGCTCCGACGAGCATGCCGGTGGAGGTGATGGACGGGTCGCCCTCGACCTGCGCGATGCCGAAGTCGGTGAGCACGACCCGGCCGTCGTCGGCGATGAGCACGTTGGACGGCTTCACGTCGCGGTGCAGGATGCCCTCGCGGTGGGCCGAGCGCAGCACGTCGAGGATGGCGAGCCCGACCTCGGCCGCGCGCCGCGGCTCCAGCAGCCCGTCCTCGCGGATGACCTCGGCGAGCGACTTGCCCTCGACGAGCTCCATCACAATCCAGGGCCGGTCGTCCTCCTGGACCACGTCGAAGACGGTCACCGCGCCGGTGTTGCGGATCCGCGCGATCGCCTTGGCCTCGCGCAGCGTGCGCGTGATGAGCCGGCGCTTCTCCTCCTCGTCGATGTTCGACGGGAAGCGCAGCTCCTTGACCGCGACCGTCCGCCCGAGGGTCTCGTCCGTGGCCCGCCACACGGTGCCCATGCCGCCGCGGCCGAGCACGCCCTCCAGCCGGTACCGCCCGGCGAGGAGACGCTCGCTCCTGTCCTGACGAGAGTCCTGACGAGTGTCCTGACGAGGTGTCCCCGCCCGCTCCGCCTCCGACATGCGTCCCCTCAAACCAACCCGCCCTGACAGAGCCTCCATTGTCCCTCACCCGACAAGTGCCCGACGCACCCAGGGTGCCCCTGGGACGCGGACGGCCCACCGGGCCGGAAGGCGACCGCCCGGGCCACCGCGACCGGGGTGAACCCCTGCTTCCCTCGGCCCGCGTGAGGGGGCGGCGACACGGGGGCGCGGAGGGAGGCGACCACGGCGTCGCCACGGCGGGACAGGAACCGGTGGGCGGCGGGCGGGACGGGAGGACGCAGATTGCGCAGGACGCGGGTCGCGCGGGGCACGGGTGACGGGGCGTCGACGGCGGGCGGCGCACCGCAGAAGGCTGACGACGGACGGCGGATCGCAGGCCGCCGCCCACGCCGCGCCCGCCATGCGCCGTCCGCGTCCCGCCTCCCGCCTCCCGCCTCCCGCCTCCCGCCTCCCGCCTACAACGGCACGATGTCCGGCGCCCCCAAGCGGGCCGCGTCCGCCGTCTGGTCGTCCGGCTGGAGTTGGGACTCGCGTTCCGCCTCCACCCGCTTCTCGTAGTGCTGGACCTCGCGGTCGATCTGGTCCTTGTCCCAGCCCAGCACCGGCGCCATCAGCTCGGCGGCCTCGCGGGCGCTGCGGGTGCCGCGGTCGAAGGTCTCGATGGAGATGCGGGTGCGCCGGGTCAGCACGTCGTCCAGGTGCCGCGCGCTCTCGTGGGAGGCGGCGTAGACGATCTCGGCGCGCAGGTAGTCGTCGGCGAACTGCAGCGGCTCGCCGAGCGCGGGGTCGTCGGCGATGAGGTCGAGGAGTTCCTCGGTCATCGCGCCGTAACGGTTCAGCAGGTGCTCGATCCGGACCACGTGCAGCCCGGTGCGCGCGGCGATGCGCGCCCGCGCGTTCCACAGCGCCCGGTAGCCCTCCGCGCCCAGCAGCGGGACCTCCTCGGTGACGCAGTCGGCGACCCGCATGTCGAGCCCGTGCACCGCCTCGTCGACGGCGTCCTTGGCCATCACCCGGTACGTCGTGTACTTGCCGCCCGCGACCACGACCAGCCCCGGCGCGGGATGCGCCACGGTGTGCTCGCGCGACAGCTTGCTGGTGGCGTCGGACTCGCCGGCCAGCAGCGGCCGCAGGCCCGCGTAGACGCCCTCGACGTCGTCCCGGGTGAGCGGCACCGCCAGCACGGAGTTGACGTGTTCCAGCAGGTAGTCGATGTCGGCGCTGGAGGCGGCCGGGTGCGCCTTGTCGAGGTTCCACTCGGTGTCGGTGGTGCCGACGATCCAGTGCCGGCCCCACGGGATCACGAAGAGGACGGACTTCTCGGTGCGCAGGATCAGCCCCGTGGAGGAGCTGATGCGGTCGCGCGGCACGACCAGGTGGATGCCCTTGGAGGCGCGCACGTGGAACTGCCCGCGCTCCCCCACCATGGCCTGCGTGTCGTCGGTCCACACGCCCGTGGCGTTGACGATCTGCTTGGCGCGGACCTCGTACTCCTCGCCGCCCTCGACGTCCTTGACCCGGGCCCCGACGACCCGCTCGCCCTCGCGCAGGAAACCCGTCACCCGGGCCCGGTTGGCCACCTTCGCGCCGTAGGACGCGGCGGTGCGCACCAGGGTGGTGACGAAGCGGGCGTCGTCCATCTGGGCGTCGTAGTACTGCAGGGCGCCGACCAGCGCGTCCTTCTTCAAGCAGGGGGCGACGCGCAGGGCGTGACGGCGGGTCAGGTGCCGGTGCAGGGGAAGGCCGCGGCCGTGCCCGCGGGCCATGGACATCGCGTCGTAGAGCGCGACGCCCGAGCCCGCGTACCACCGCTCCCAGCCCTTGTGCTGCAGCGGGTAGAGGAACGGCACCGGCTTCACCAGGTGGGGGGCGATCCGCTCCAGCAGCAGACCGCGCTCCTTCAGTGCCTCCCGTACGAGGGCGAAGTCGAGCATCTCCAGATAGCGCAGGCCGCCGTGGATCAGCTTGCTGGACCTGCTGGACGTGCCCGAGGCCCAGTCGCGCGCCTCGACCAGGCCCGTGGACAGTCCACGGGTCACGGCGTCGAGCGCGGTGCCCGCGCCGACGACGCCGGCTCCGATCACCAGCACGTCCAGTTCCCGCTCGGCCATCGCCGCCAGGGACTCGGCACGCTGCGCCGGCCCCAGTGTCGCTGTCCTCACCGCTGCCTCCCGCATCTCATCCGCGTCGGCCGCACCCGTCGGGCGAAGCCCGCTCCCCAGGTCCTGCCGCCGCGTTCCAGCCGTCCGCTCGGCGGGCGGGTGCCCCACGGCGTCGGGGCCTAGCGCTCATGCCCAAATTCTGACGGTCTTACCCGACATCAGCCACCACGCGAGCCACAGCCTGTGGACAACCGGCGGCCACGCCCACGGAAACGCACACGAACAATCCCTCATATCGGTCATATTTACCCGTAGTCTGACATTGCGCTCGCTCATTCTGTCCACCGGGCTTGCGCACCTGTCCCGCTTCGGTTACTGGGAAGGACGGCCCACGCCATGCCCGCAGATCTCGCCGTCATCGGACTCGGCCCGCTCGGCCTGCCCCTGGCCCAGGCCGCCGTCGCCGCCGGCATTCCCACCGTCGGCTACCGCACCGGCCCGGAAGCCTCCTCCCTCACCCCCGCCGAACTGCGCCGGATGCTCTCGGGGGGCTTCCGGCAGCCCACCGGCCCCGCCGAGCTGGGCCGGGTCCGCACCGCCGTCATCTGTGCCCCCACCCCGCGCGGCGCCGACGGCGAGCTCGACCTCTCCCAGGTCGAGACGGCCGCGCGCACCCTGGCCGAGCGGCTGCGCCCCCACACCACCGTGATCCTGGAATCGCCGGTGCCGCCGGGGACGACCGAGGACTTCCTGCGCCCGCTGCTGGAGCGCGGCTCGGGTCTGCGCGCGGGGCGCGACTTCCACCTCGCCTATTCACCCAGTCGGGTGGATCCCGCCAACCGCGACCACACGCCGGCCACCACCCCCAAGGTCATCGGCGGCCTCACCCCCGCCTGCACCGAGTCGGCGGCGGCCTTCTACAGCCGGCTCACCGACAAGGTGGTACGCGCGCGTGGTCTGCGGGAGGCCGAGACCGTGCAGGTCCTGGAGGCCAATTACCGGCACGTCAACATGGCCCTCGTCAACGAGATGGCCGTCCTCTGCCACGAGCTGGGCGTCGACCTGTGGGACGTCATCCGCTGCGCGGAGACCAAGCCGTTCGGCTTCCAGGCCTTCCGTCCCGGCCCCGGCGTCGGCGGCCACTCCGTCCCGCAGGACCTGTCGAGCAAGACGGTCCGCGGACTGCGCATGGTGGAACTGGCCCAGCAGGTCAACAGCCGCATGCCCCGGTACGTCGTCCAGCGCGCCGCGGCCCTGCTCAACGAGCACGGCAAGTCCGCCCGCGGCGCCCGTGTGCTGCTCCTCGGCGTCACCTACAAGCCCGACCTCGCCGACCAGCAGGGCACGCCGGCCGAGGAGATCGCGACGGCGCTGATGAAGCTCGGCGCGGCCGTCAGCTACCACGACCCGCTCGTCCCGTCCTGGAACGTCCTGGACCGCCCGGTCCCCCGCGCCGACTCCCTCTACGAGGCGGCCGCCGACGCCGACCTGACGATCCTGCTCCAGCAGCACCGCACGTACGACCTCCAGGGCCTGTCGGTGAAGGCCCAGCTACTGCTGGACACACGGGGAGCCACCCCCACGGGGGCGGCGCACCGGTTGTGACCGGGGGCGCGCGGTGGTGCGAGGCGGCCGGGCTGGTGGCGTGAGAGATCGCCCACCGGTAACTTGGAATCGGGTGGAGCCCACCGCAGTAGGCGCTGCGGCAGGCTCCTGATGGATCACGGGTGTCCGTCCCTAGTTCTCGTAGGGACGGCCGCTCACCATCCAGAATGGGTGGAGCCCACCGCAGAGGGCACTGCGGCAGGCTCCTGATGGATCACGGGTGTCCGTCCCTAGCTCATGTAGGGACGGCCGCTCACCATCCGAAAAGTCGCAAGATTCACCTCCTCCGGAACTTCACCAGCCGAAGCCGGATCTCGTCCCAGCGAGTGGGCTTGCGATGGCGTCCCATGGGCGCCCCCTTCCACGACACCGCCCAGTGCCCGGTGGACGGTCCGTTCGGAACGCGGGCCGGTCCCCGCGGGCGCGGGTCCGGAACCATGTCCTTGGAAGGGGGCGACCCAGAGAGCTGGGGTCGCCGATCACGGACACTACCGCCCGCTTACGCCCGTTCAGCCCACATTCGCCCGGAACGCAACCACGCGCCCCCTTCCGCGCCATGCGCCCCCTGACCAGGCACGACGCGCGCGTGCGCACGCGAGAGGGCCGGTCACCCCGGCGGGGTGACCGGCCCTCTCGGCCGTTCGGTGGGGCGGCTAGCGGCGGTGCTGGGAGTCCGCGACCGTCACCTCGACGCGCTGGAACTCCTTCAGCTCGCTGTAGCCGGTGGTGGCCATCGCGCGGCGCAGGGCGCCGAAGAAGTTCATCGAGCCGTCCGGCGTGTGCGAGGGACCCGTGAGGATCTCCTCGATCGTGCCGACCGTGCCCAGGTCGACCTTCTGGCCGCGCGGCAGCTCCTCGTTGACGGCCTCCATGCCCCAGTGGTGGCCCTTGCCCGGCGCGTCCGTGCCACGGGCGAGCGGGGAGCCCATCATCACCGCGTCGGCGCCGCAGGCGATCGCCTTGGGCAGGTCGCCGGACCAGCCGACACCGCCGTCCGCGATGACGTGCACGTACCGGCCGCCGGACTCGTCCATGTAGTCGCGGCGGGCGGCGGCCACGTCGGCGACCGCGGTGGCCATCGGGACCTGGATGCCCAGCACGTTGCGCGTGGTGTGCGCGGCGCCGCCGCCGAAGCCGACGAGGACACCCGCCGCGCCGGTGCGCATCAGGTGCAGCGCGGCGGTGTACGTGGCGCAGCCGCCGACGATCACCGGAACGTCCAGCTCGTAGATGAACTGCTTGAGGTTCAGCGGCTCGTGCGAGGACGACACGTGCTCCGCCGACACCGTCGTACCGCGGATGACGAAGATGTCCACGCCCGCGTCCACGACGGCCTTGGAGAACTGGGCCGTGCGCTGCGGGGAGAGCGCGGCGGCGGTGACCACGCCCGAGTCGCGCACCTCCTTGATGCGCTGCCCGATCAGCTCCTCCTTGATCGGCGCCGCGTACACCTCCTGGAGGCGGCGCGTCGCGGCCTCTGCCGGCAGCTCGGCGATCTCGTCGAGCAGCGGCTGCGGGTCCTCGTACCGCGTCCACAGGCCTTCGAGGTTCAGCACGCCGAGGCCGCCGAGCTCGCCGATGCGGATGGCGGTCGCCGGGGAGACGACGGAGTCCATGGGGGCGGCCAGGAAGGGCAGCTCGAAGCGGTAGGCGTCGATCTGCCAGGCGATCGAGACCTCCTTCGGGTCCCGCGTACGGCGGCTGGGGACGACGGCGATGTCGTCGAAGGCGTACGCCCGGCGGCCGCGCTTGCCGCGCCCGATCTCGATCTCAGTCACGTTGGTGGCCTTTCCCTGATGCGTTGCAGCGCCTTCCAGTATCCCCGACGGCTGTGACAGAAGCCCGCCCCCGGTACGACAACGGCGGCCCCGGATGCTCCGGGACCGCCGTCGCTCATGCCGTACGAGGCCTCACCGCGCGGGTGTGTCAGCCCTTGGCGCTGTAGTTCGGCGCCTCGACCGTCATCTGGATGTCGTGCGGGTGGCTCTCCTTCAGACCCGCGGACGTGATCCGGACGAAGCGGCCCTTGGACTCCATCTCCGCGATGGTGGCTGCGCCCACGTAGCCCATCGTCTGGCGCAGGCCGCCGACGAGCTGGTGCAGCACGTTGGCCAGCGGGCCGCGGTAGGGCACCTGGCCCTCGACGCCCTCGGGGACGAGCTTGTCGTCGGAGCCGACGTCGGCCTGGAAGTAGCGGTCCTTGGAGTAGGACTTGGCCTGGCCGCGGGACTGCATGGCGCCGAGCGAGCCCATGCCGCGGTAGGACTTGAACTGCTTGCCGTTGATGAACAGCAGCTCGCCGGGCGACTCCTCACAGCCGGCGAGGAGGCTGCCCAGCATGACGGTGTCGGCACCGGCGGCCAGCGCCTTGCCGATGTCGCCGGAGTACTGCAGACCGCCGTCGCCGATCAGCGGGACACCGGCCGGACGGGCCGCGAGGGAGGCCTCGTAGATGGCGGTGACCTGCGGAACGCCGATGCCGGCGACCACGCGGGTGGTGCAGATGGAGCCCGGGCCCACGCCGACCTTGATGCCGTCGACACCGGCGTCGATCAGCGCCTGGGCGCCGTCACGGGTGGCGACGTTGCCGCCGATCACGTCGACGTTCACGCTGGACTTGATCTTCGCCATCCAGCTCAGCGCGTTGCTGTTGTGACCGTGGGAGGTGTCGACGACCAGGAAGTCCACGCCGGCCGCGGCGAGCGCCTGGGCGCGCTCCAGGGCCTCGGGGCTCGCGCCGACGGCGGCGCCGACGAGCAGGCGGCCCTCGGCGTCCTTGGCGGCGTTCGGGTACTTCTCGGCCTTGACGAAGTCCTTGACGGTGATCAGGCCCTTGAGGACGCCCTCGTCGTCGACCAGCGGCAGCTTCTCGATCTTGTGCTTGCGCAGCAGCTCCATGGCCTCGACGCCGGAGATGCCGACCTTGCCGGTGACCAGCGGCATCGGCGTCATGACCTCGCGGACCTCACGGCTGCGGTCGGTCTCGAAGGCCATGTCGCGGTTGGTGACGATGCCGAGCAGCTTGCGGTTGCCGTCCGTGACCGGGACACCGCTGATCCGGAACTTGGCGCACAGCGCGTCGGCCTCGGCGAGCGTGGCGTCCGGGTGGATGGTGATGGGGTTGGCCACCATGCCCGACTCGGAACGCTTGACCAGGTCGACCTGGTTGACCTGGTCCTCGATGGAGAGGTTGCGGTGCAGCACGCCGACGCCGCCCAGCCGGGCCATCGCGATCGCCATGCGGGACTCGGTCACCTTGTCCATCGCCGCCGAGAGCAGCGGGATGTTGACCCGGACGTTGCGGGAGATGCGGGACGAGGTGTCGACCGCGTTGGGGAGCACCTCGGATGCGCCCGGCAGCAGCAGCACGTCGTCGTAGGTCAGCCCGAGTGTCGCGAATTTACCGGGCACTCCGTCGACGTTGGCAGTCATGACACCTTCCCCAAATGGCCTTGATCGGTGCGGATGTCCATGCTAACGGGAGATGGACCCGTCTCATTCCACGGTTGTGGACGGCTTCCGTCTTCGTATGTTCGTACGGAAACAGGGGATCGCCTGTTCACGCAAGGCGCCGATCCGTCCCGGGCCAGGCGCAGTTACTGCTCGGCGAGCGCCCGCAACCGGCTCAGCGCGCGGTGCTGCGCCACCCGGACCGCGCCGGGTGACATTCCCAACATCTGGCCGGTCTCCTCGGCCGTGAGGCCCACCGCGATCCGCAGCAGCAGCAGCTCGCGCTGGTTCTCCGGGAGGTTGGCCAGCAGTTTCTTCGCCCACTCGGCATCGCTGCTGAGCAGGGCACGCTCCTCGGGGCCGAGGGAGTCGTCGGGCCGCTCGGGCATCTCGTCGGACGGCACCGCCGTCGAGCCCGGGTGACGCATCGCGGCCCGCTGCAGGTCGGCGACCTTGTGGGCGGCGATGGCGAAGACGAACGCCTCGAAGGGCCGGCCGGTGTCCTTGTAGCGCGGCAGCGCGAGCAGCACGGCGACGCAGACCTCCTGGGCGAGGTCCTCGACGAAGTGCCGCGCGTCGCCGGGCAGCCGGGACAGCCGGGTGCGGCAGTAGCGCAGCGCCAGCGGGTGGACGTGGGCGAGCAGGTCGTGCGTGGCCTGTTCGTCGCCGTCCACGGCACGGTGGACGAGCCCGCCGATCGTCCCCTGGGCAGGGGTGGCCGCCTCGTCGTCACGCATCGGTCCATCGTGCCCTGCGGCTTCGACGCCCGTGGCACCGCGCTCGGCGTTGTGCACCGAAGCGTTATGAGCAGGTGCGCCGGAACTCATCCCCTGCGCCCTCCCCTTCCGCTCGACCGACTCGTCCCCGAGGAACTCCACACCTCAAGGATGCGGCATCGGCGGCGAAACGAGCAGCGCGCGTCCGCGAGGACTCCCCCACACCGCCCATGGCACCGGCACGCACGCGTGCCCCGGCCTCCCCGGACACCGGGCTCCCACCAGTCCGGCGACCCGGCCCGACCAGGCTTTCGCCGCCGGCCGGCACCGGCCCGCGAGGGCGCCGCGGACAGCGTGGCGGCGCCACGAAGGGGGCGTACAGGGAGGAATCTCACGTGGCGTGCGGGGCACCCGGCAGCGGACGGAAGGGGACCGGCGGCCCGCCTACGACACGCAGACGACCCACGACCGTAAGCGACATCGACCCCAAGGGCGTGACCCCGGCCATCCCGCAGGACACCTTCGGGAAGGACCTGATCTCGGACAACCATCCATCCCGAGCACGCCCACCGGTCATACGAGAGATGCCACCGGGCTTGCGGTAGCGCCACCGTCGGTCGCTGTGCCGACACGCGCCGACCGGGCGGTCGGCACGCTCCGGCGCGCACCCCCGGCGGACGCGCACTCTCGCGCCCCCACGTCACCCGGTCGGCGGCACCGCCCCGGCACCGGGACGCCCAGGTCTCGTCAGGTGGCCGCCGCGGGCGCGTCGCCGTCACCGGTGGGGTGCGCACCGTGTGCCTCCCACCGGTACCGCGGGGCTCCGGGGCACCGGCCCGCCCGCCACCGGGCCCGCCCCCGTGGGGCGGTTCCCGTCAGGGGCGCGGTGCGGTGCGCCGCGCGGCCGCGGGCGTCGCGTCCCGCTCGACCACGTCGACACGGCACCGTCGTCCTTCGCCGACCCGATCCGCCGGGCGGACCCTAGCGGACCAGGCCCCAGCGGAAGCCGAGCGCCACCGCGTGGGCGCGGTCGGAGGCGCCGAGCTTCTTGAACAGGCGCCGGGCGTGGGTCTTCACGGTGTCCTCGGAGAGGAACAGCTCGCGGCCGATCTCGGCGTTGGAGCGGCCGTGGCTCATGCCCTCCAGGACCTGGATCTCCCGCGCGGTGAGCGTGGGCGCGGCGCCCATCTCGGCCGAGCGCAGCCGGCGCGGGGCCAGGCGCCACGTCGGGTCGGCCAGCGCCTGCGTCACCGTGGCGCGCAGCTCGGCGCGCGAGGCGTCCTTGTGGAGATAGCCGCGGGCGCCGGCGGCGACCGCGAGGGCCACGCCGTCGAGGTCCTCGGCGACGGTCAGCATGATGATGCGCGCACCCGGGTCGGCGGACAGCAGCCGGCGCACGGTCTCGACCCCGCCCAGGCCCGGCATGCGGACGTCCATCAGGATCAGGTCGGAGCGGTCGGCGCCCCAGCGGCGGAGGACTTCCTCGCCGTTGGCCGCCGTCGTCACACGCTCGACGCCGGGCACGGTCGCAACCGCGCGGCGGAGCGCCTCTCGGGCAAGCGGGGAGTCGTCGCAGACGAGGACGGAAGTCATGGCCGCCCTCCGCAGCTGATGCGCGTCACCTTGTGCCTCCAGGCTGGTACGAAATCGTCACCTGTGCGGTCGACCGTCTCGGACGCCTGCCCGAGCCCTTGTGTTTTCAACCGCCTCCGCACTCTCAACGACGGTCACTCGAAAGAGTTACGGGGCCGTCTGCCATCTTCGGCACTCTACGTGAGGGGGCGGACACGGTGGAGACACACAGGGCCAACCCTCAAGCTTTCATCACAACCATGCCCCATTTGGCCCCATTTCTTCCCATGCGCTGGTGTCTGAGGCTAGATTCGCAATGAGTCATATTTTCATCTCCTTAGATCGTAGTTGTACGGTCGTGGGCACCGTATCCACTCAGAACGGCTGCAAGGGGTCACGTAATGGCAGATTTCTCCCGCCTTCCCGGACCGAACGCGGACCTGTGGGACTGGCAGCTGCTCGCTGCCTGCCGCGGTGTGGACAGCTCCCTCTTCTTCCATCCGGAGGGTGAGCGCGGTGCGGCTCGAAGTGCTCGCGAGAACTCGGCCAAGGAGGTCTGCATGAGGTGCCCGGTCCGCGCGCAGTGCGCGGCCCATGCTCTGGCGGTGCGCGAACCGTACGGCGTGTGGGGCGGGTTGACCGAGGACGAGCGCGAAGAGCTCATGGGGCGGGCGCGCAACCGCCTGGTGACGGCGTCGGCCGGCGGCAATGCCGGTTCGAACAACTGAAGGAACGTTTCTTCAAACCACCCAGGGCACGCGCACGCGTGCCCTCAGTTCGTACGGCCCTACCGCCGCGCCGTCCGCGCCAGCTGCTCCAGCGTCGCCGCGACCGCCGGGACCTGGGCCAGGTCCGGCAGGGTGAGGGCGACGATCTCCCGCCGCACCGACGGTTCAAGCGTCAACATGCGTACGCCCCTCGGACGTACGGACTCCACGGCGAGCTGGGGCAGGACCGCGACGCCGAGGCCGGCGCCGACCAGGCCGACCACCGCGGGGTAGTCGTCGGTGGCGAAGTCGATACGGGGCGTGAAGCCCGCGCTCTCGCACACCTCGACCAGCTGGCCCCGGCAGCGCGGGCAGCCCGCGATCCACGGCTCGTCGGCCAGCGCGCCGATCGCGAGGGACCCCGAGGCCGGCGCGGTACGCGCGAGCGGATGCCGCTCCGGCAGCAGTGCGACGAGGCGGTCCGTCAGCAGGGGACGGACGACGAGGTCGGCCCACTCCTCGGCGCCGGCCGCGCCCTCGTAGCGGAAGGCGAGCGCGATGTCGCAGTCGCCCTCGCGCAGCAGCTCCACGGACCGCGGCGGCTCGGCCTCCTCCAGGGAGACCCGGGTGCCGGGGTGGGCGGCGCGCAGGGCGGCCAGGGCGGTGGGGACGAGGGTGGAGCTGCCGCTGGGGAAGGACACCAGCCGGACCCGGCCGGCGCGCAGGCCGGCGATCGCGGCGACCTCCTCCTCGGCGGCGGTCAGACCGGCGAGGATGCCGGTGGCGTGCCGCACCAGGGCCTCGCCCGCCTGGGTCAGGCGCATCTCGCGTCCGGCGCGCACCAGCAGCGGGGTGCCGACGGAGCCCTCCAGGGCCTTCATCTGCTGGCTGACGGCGGGCTGGGTGCAGCCCAGCTCGCGGGCCGCCGCGGAGAAGGAGCCGGTGGTGGCCACGGCGCGCAGGACGCGGAGATGACGAGCCTCGATCACCCTTCAAGCATAAGCGAGTCTTGGATGGGGCGCAGAATATTGCGTCGACACTTTGAGGACGGCTCGCTAGCGTGCCGCCATGAAGCTTCTGTCTCTCAATGTGGGCCAGGCCCGGCCCGTCCCCTACACCGACCAGCCCGAGGGGCTGACCGGCATCGACAAGCGTCCCGTGGAGGGGCCGGTCAAGGTGACCGCGCCGGGGCCGAAGGGGGTCGGCGCGAGCGGGCTGGCCGGGGACGCGGTGTGCGACACGCGGCACCACGGCGGCGACCACCAGGCGGTGTACGCCTTCGCGCGCGAGGACCTGGACGCGTGGGAGCGCGAGCTGGGGCGGGAGCTGGCGAACGGCACGTTCGGCGAGAACCTCACCACGCGGGGCGTCGACGTGGCGGGCGCGCTGATCGGCGAGCGCTGGCGGATCGGCCCCGACGTGGTGCTGGAGGTGACCAGCGGGCGCATCCCCTGCCGTACCTTCCAGGGGCACCTGGGCGAGCAGGGCTGGGTGCGCCGGTTCACGCACCGGGGAGCGCCGGGGGCGTATCTGCGGGTGATCGAGCCCGGCGAGATCCGGGCGGGCGACCCGATCGAGGTGGTGCACCGCCCGGGGCACGGTGTGACCGTGGCAGTGCAGTTCCGGGCCGTGACCACCGAGCGGGAGCTGCTGCCGCGGCTGCTCGCGGCGGGTGAGGCGCTGAACCCCGACGCGCTGGCGGCGGCGCGCAAGTACGTCGAGCGGATGGGCGGCTGACCGGACGTCAGGGCGGGTGCGCGGGCGGGGGGCTGTCGGTGCGGGTAACTAGTCTTGGCGCATGACAACGGCTCTGATTACGGGATCGACCGCGGGGATCGGTGCCGCGTTCGCGCGGCGGCTGGCGGCTGACGGGCACGACCTGGTGCTGGTGGCCCGGGACACCAAGCGGCTGCGCGAGCAGGCGACCGAGCTGCACGACCGGCACGGCATCGAGGCGGAGGTGCTGACCGCCGACCTCGCCGACGACGGCGGCATCGAGGCGGTGGCCGCCCGCCTCGGCGACCGCCGCAACCCGGTCGACCTGCTGATCAACAACGCCGGGTTCGGCAACAAGGGCCGCTTCCTCGAGGTCCCGATGGCCGACGAGCTGAGGATGCTGAAGGTGCACTGCGAGGCGGTGCTGCGGCTGACCTCGGCGGCGACGGAGGCGATGCGCGAGCGCGGGCGCGGCGGGGTCGTCAACGTCGCGTCGGTCGCGGCGTTCGTGCCGCGCGGCACGTACGGGGCGTCCAAGGCGTGGGTCGTGCAGTTCACCCAGGGCGCGGCGCGCGACCTGGCGGGCAGCGGCGTACGGCTGATGGCGCTGTGCCCGGGCTTCGTCCGCACGGAGTTCCACCAGCGGGCCGGCATGGGCACGGACAACATCCCGAACTGGATGTGGCTGGACGCCGACAAGGTGGTCGCGGCGGCTTTGACGGACCTGGCCCGCGGCCGCACCCTGTCCATCCCGGACCCCCGCTACAAGGCGCTGCTGGGCGCGGCGAAGCTGGTCCCGAGGGGGCTGCTGGGCGGGCTCACGTCACGGACGGGGCGGAAATACGGGCCGCAGTAGCGACAGGTGAGGGCGGCCGTCCGGTGGGAAAATGGACCGACGGACACACCGGACCCACGGGGGACCGGAGGCGGCGCCATGACCTTCGTACAGCTCATCGACTGCAAGACCAGCCGGTTCGACGAGATGGACCGGCTGATGGACACCTGGGTCGAGAAGACCAAGGGGAAGCGGACGGCGACGCACGCGGTGGTCGGCAAGGACCGCTCCGACGCGTCGCACTTCATCGAGATCGTCGAGTTCCCGTCGTACGAGGAGGCGATGCGGAACTCCAACATGCCCGAGACGGACCGGATCTTCCGGGACATGGTCGCCCTGTGCGACGAGATGCCGTCCTTCACCGACCTGGACGTGGTGCGGGACGACCAGTTGTCCGAGGACACCGTGCGGCGCTTCTTCGCCACGCTGGGGACGGCCGGCGATCTGCCGCCGCTCAACGACCTGCTGGACGAGGACATCCACAGCCACGACCCGATCAATCCGCAGGACACCCTCGGACTGGACGCCATGCGCAGCGAGTTCCGGATGTGGCGCGCCGCGTTCGACTTCTCCTTCACGGTCGAGGACGTGCTCGCCCACGAGAACCGGGTCTGCGCACGGTGGACCTGGAACGCCACGCACTCGGGCGACTTCCTGGGCATCGCGCCCACGAGCAAGCAGGTCACCATGACCGGAACAACCTGGTTCCGTATGAATGGCGACGGCAAGATCGCCGAGTTGTGGTGGCAGCACGACCAGCTGGGCCTGATGCAGCAGCTGGGCGCCCTGGAGGCGCTGGAGCGCTAGCCACGCGAAAGGCCCGGCACCCCAGGAGGTGCCGGGCCTCAGTGCCGGCGTGCGTCAGTGGGCGTGGCCGTGACCGTGGCCGTGGCCCGCGGCGGCCTCTTCCTCTTCCTTCTTCTCGACGACCAGGGTCTCGGTCGTGAGCAGCAGGGAGGCGATGGAGGCGGCGTTCTCCAGGGCGGAGCGGGTGACCTTGACCGGGTCGATGACGCCGGCCTTGATCAGGTCGCCGTACTCGCCGGTGGCGGCGTTGTAGCCCTGCCCCTTCTCCAGGTCCTTGACCTTGGAGACGATGACGTAGCCCTCGAGGCCCGCGTTCTCGGCGATCCAGCGCAGCGGCTCGACCACGGCGTTGCGGACGACGGAGACGCCGGTGGCCTCGTCGCCGGTCTTGTCGAGGTTGCCCTCGAGGACCTTGGAGGCGTGGACCAGCGCGGAGCCACCACCGGAGACGATGCCCTCCTCGACCGCGGCGCGGGTCGCGGAGATGGCGTCCTCCAGACGGTGCTTCTTCTCCTTCAGCTCCACCTCGGTGGCGGCGCCGACCTTGATCACGCACACGCCGCCGGCCAGCTTCGCGAGGCGCTCCTGGAGCTTCTCGCGGTCCCAGTCGGAGTCGGTGTTCTCGATCTCGGCCTTGATCTGCGCGACGCGGCCCTCGACCTCGTCCTTCTTGCCGGCGCCGTCGACGATCGTGGTGTCGTCCTTGGTGACGGTGACGCGGCGGGCGGAGCCGAGCACGTCGATGCCGACCTGGTCGAGCTTGAGGCCGACCTCCTCGGAGATGACGGTGGCGCCGGTGAGGACGGCCATGTCCTGCAGCATCGCCTTGCGGCGGTCGCCGAAGCCGGGGGCCTTCACCGCGACGGCGTTGAAGGTGCCGCGGATCTTGTTGACCACCAGGGTGGAGAGGGCCTCGCCCTCGACGTCCTCGGCGATGATCAGCAGCGGCTTGGAGGAGTTCGCCTGGATGATCTTCTCCAGCAGCGGCAGGAGGTCCGCGATGGCGGCGATCTTGCCCTGGTGGATGAGGATGTACGGGTCCTCCAGGACGGCCTCCATGCGCTCCTGGTCCGTCACGAAGTACGGCGACAGGTAGCCCTTGTCGAAGGCCATGCCCTCGGTGAAGTCCAGCTCCAGACCGAAGGTGTTGGACTCCTCGACGGTGATGACACCGTCCTTGCCGACCTTGTCCATCGCCTCGGCGATGAGCTCGCCGACCTGCTGGTCCTGGGCGGACAGCGCGGCGACGGCGGCGATGTCGGACTTCTCGTCGATCGGGCGCGCGGTGGCGAGCAGGTCGTCGGAGACGGCCTTGACCGCGGCGTCGATGCCCTTCTTCAGGGCGGCCGGGGAGGCGCCGGCGGCGACGTTCTTCAGACCCTCGCGCACGAGCGCCTGGGCGAGCACGGTCGCGGTGGTCGTACCGTCACCCGCGATGTCGTTGGTCTTGGTCGCCACCTCCTTGACCAGCTGGGCGCCGAGGTTCTCGTAGGGGTCCTCGATCTCCACCTCACGGGCGATGGTCACGCCGTCGTTGGTGATGGTCGGGGCGCCGAACTTCTTGTCGATGACGACGTTGCGGCCCTTGGGGCCGATGGTCACCTTGACGGTGTCGGCCAGCTTGTTGACGCCGCGCTCGAGGGCGCGACGGGCGTCCTCGTCGAACTTCAGGATCTTCGCCATGGCAGCGGGAGCCCTCTCGGAAATCTGGGGAGTAAAGCGACTGCGCCCCGGCGCCCGGCTTCGTTGTCGGTCGCTGGGGCCAGGGGCGCAGTTCAGGCAAGGCTTGGGTGAAGGTGCTTACTTCTCGATGATCGCGAGCACGTCGCGGGCCGAGAGAACGAGGTACTCCTCGTTGTTGTACTTCACCTCGGTGCCGCCGTACTTGCTGTAGAGCACCACGTCGCCGACCTTGACGTCGAGCGGCAGGCGGTTGCCGTCCTCGAAGCGGCCCGGGCCCACGGCCAGGACGACGCCCTCCTGGGGCTTCTCCTTGGCGGTGTCCGGGATGACCAGGCCAGAGGCCGTGGTCTGCTCGGCGTCGAGCGGCTGGACCACGATGCGGTCCTCGAGCGGCTTGATGGCAACCTTGGAGCTGGCGGTCGTCACGATCCGACCTCCCCCTTCGGAGATCTCACGGGGTTAACTGTCTGAGGTGGCGACCAGGTCGATCCGTCGTCGCGGGTGCCGGACCTGCCCGTCGCGTGTTTGGCACTCTCATCTGCCGAGTGCCAGAGCCGAGACTATGACTGCGATTAGCACTCGGTCAAGCGGAGTGCCAATTGCCGTGCGGCGCGTCCTTTCCCGCGGCGGTGCGGCGACCCCGCGGGGCCGGTCACAGATAGTCGTCCAGGCTCGCCACCGTCAGCCCCGTGCTCTGGATCCGGCCGAGCAGACGCAGGGTGCGGGCGCGCAGGGTCGGGCCCGAGGTCTCGTCCGGGTCCACGGCGATGATGTCGCCGGGACGGAGGTGGTGGGCGCCGTGGGTGTAGGCCAGGGTGCCGTCGCCGGAGAGGGACACCCGCCACAGGGCCACCGCCGTGATGCCGCAGTCGGCCGCCGCGCGCAGGGTCGTCCGGTCGTAGGTGCCGTAGGGCGGGCGGAAGACGTGGGGGTGGACGCCGAAGCGGGCGTGGAGCTTGCGCTGCTGGCCGCAGATCTCCGCGCGCTGGCCGGCATACGGCAGGCCGCGCAGGGCGGGGTGGTCGAGGGTGTGGTTCTCCAGGCCGGCGCCGACCGACCTCAGCCGCGCGAAGTGGCCGTAGCCGGGGCCCACCACGCTGTCGGTGAGGAACATGGTCACCGGCAGGCGCAGTTCGCGCACCAGGTCGACGAACCGGGGGTCGCGTTCCGCGCCGTCGTCGTAGGTGAGGAAGACGACCCGGTCGCGGGTGGGCACCCGGTCCACGACCGGCGGCAGGCCCGGCCCCGCGCCCCGCGGGACGCGCCGCGAGGCCGGGCTGGGCGCGGGGGCGAGCGGCTGGTCGAGGCCCCAGCGCCGGTAGGCGGGTTCGGCGGCGGGGCGGTGCGTGCCGACGCGTTCCGCCGCCTTCTTCCCGAGCCGTTCGATCGGGTCCACCGACTGGGCGCACCCGGCCAGACAGACGGTCGCCGCCAGGAGGGCGGCCACCAGCCCCCGCGTCCTCACAGGTAGTCCTCCAGGCGTGCCACCGCGTACCCCTTGTCCGTCACCTTCTTCAGGAAGCGGCGGACCATGTCGGGCATCGTGCCCTTCCAGTCGTCCCGGCCGCGGAAGTGGGTCAGGACGATGTCGCCGGGGTGGAGGTCCTGGTCGTCCTCGCGGTACTCCCAGTGGTCGACGAAGACCTCCTCGTCCCACAGGGGGGCGTACTTGATCCCGCAGGACTTCGCGGCGCGCAGGGTGTCCTGGTTGTAGTTGCCGTACGGCGGGCGGAAGACGGTCGGGCGCTTGCCGTAGTGCTTCTCGATGATGTCCTGCATGTCGCAGATCTCGTGCTTCTGCTCGGCGTAGGACAGGCCCGGCAGGTAGGGGTGGTGCAGGGTGTGGTTGTTCAGGGTCACCCCCCGCTGCTGCATCTTCTTGAAGTAGCCGTAGTCGTTCTTGATCAGGTAGTTGCTGAGGAAGGCCGTGTACGGGATGCGCAGGTCGCTCATCATGCGCAGGAACGCCGGGTCCTTCTCCGCGCCGTCGTCGATCGTGAGGAAGACGACCTTCTGGTCGGTCGGGATGCGGGTGAAGACCGGCGGCAGGCCCAGCTCCTCCTGGTCGTCGACCTCGAAGCCCTGGCGGGTGTGGATCCTCGGCTTCTGCCGGGGCGGGGGCGGGGCGGCCAGCGGCACGGAGTCCAGGCCCCAGCGCCGGGCGGCGGCCGCGCGTGCGGCCTGCTCGGCGCGCAGCTTCGCGGCGTAGGAGTCGAGGGCGCGCGCCGGGGGCGCCTGAAGGGCCTGCTGCCCGTCGGCGGCCGAGTCGGCGCCGGAGCCCGCGGAGCCGGTGCCCGGGGCACAGCCGGAGGCGAGGGCGGCGGCCGCGAGGGCGGCGAGTCCACCGCGGAGGGCACCGCGCCGCCGCGCCCGCTTTTTGTCATTTTGTACGACTGCTCGCATGGTGCCGGATCCTCGCAGTCCGCCCCCCGGAACCCGGCCCGACACCACCACGGCCCGGCCACCATCCACCGACTGGCCCACACCCTCTGCCCCACCGCCGGCACCCGGCCCGTCTCCCCCGGCGCCCGCTCATCGCCCCCACCCGTGCCCGGCCGGCCCGCGCCGCGCCCCGCTGCCCGACAATGACCCGGTGAACGACCTCGCCCCGCTTCTCACCCCCGAAGGCCGCGCCCTGCTCGACCAGGTGCGTGACACCGACCCGGCCGACGAGCTCGCCGTCGCCACCCGGCTGCGCCGCGAGCATCCGGCCGAACTGGTGTCGGCGGCACTCGGCCAGGCCCGGCTGCGGCAGCGGGCGGTGGCGAAGTTCGGGGCCGAGGACGCCGGGCGGATGTACTTCACGCCCCACGGCGTCGAGCAGTCGACGCGGGCGAGCGTCGCGGCGTACCGGGCGGCCCGGATGAGGGACCTCGGCGTCACCTCCGTCGCCGATCTGTGCTGCGGCATCGGCGGCGACGCGATCGCGCTGGCCCGCGCCGGCATCCGGGTCCTGGCCGTGGACCGCGACCCGCTGACCGCCGCCGCGGCCCGCGCCAACGCCGACGCACTCGGCCTCGCGGACCTGGTCGAGGTGCGGGAGGCCGACGTCACCGAGGTGGACACCGCCGGCTACGACGCGGTCTTCGTCGACCCGGCCCGGCGCGGCGGACGCGGCCGCATCTTCGATCCCGAGGCCTACTCACCGCCCCTGTCCTGGGCCGTCGGTGCGGCACTGGAGGCACCGCACGCCGCGCTGAAGATCGCCCCCGGCGTCCCGCACGAGGCGATCCCCGCCGAGGCCGAGGCGGAGTGGATCTCCGACGGCGGCGACGTGAAGGAGGCGGTGCTGTGGTTCGGCACCGGCGCGCCGGGCGCGGTGCGCGCGACGCTGCTGCCGGGGCCGTACACCCTGCGCGGCCGCGGGCTGCCCGACCCGGCCCCGCGCCCCCTCGGGCGGTACGTCTACGAGCCCGACGGGGCCGTCATCCGCGCCCATCTGGTCGCCGAGGTGGCCGAGGAGGTCGGCGGTGGGCTGCTGGACCCGACGATCGCGTACGTGACGTCCGACGAGCTGCGCCCGACGCCGTACGCGTCGGCGTACGAGATCACCGACCAGCTGCCGTTCAACGTCAAGAAGCTGAAGGCGCTGCTGCGGGAGCGCGCGGTGGGCGTGCTGACGGTGAAGAAGCGGGGCTCGGCGGTGGAGCCGGAGGAGCTGCGCCGCAAGGTGCTGCCCAAGCCGCACGGCCGGGAGGCCGCCACGGTCTTCCTCACCCGCGTGGCGGGCGCCCCCACGATGCTGATCGGCCGCCCGGTCCTCGACGAGGGGGCCTAGCCGCACTCCTCGGCGCGGCGGCGCAGGAGGTGCCGTTCGCGCTCGTTGGCGGTCAGGGACGCGGCCCGTTCGAACTCCGCGCGGGCCTCCGCGTGGCGGCCCAGGCGCCGCAGGAGGTCGCCGCGCACGCTCGGCAGGAGGTGGTAGTCGCGCAGGCGGTCGGCGAGCGCGTCGACGATCTCCAGCGCGGGGCCGGGACCGTCGGCCATGGACACCGCCACCGCGCGGTTCAGCTCCACGACCGGCGAGGGGGCGCGGGCGGCGAGCAGCCCGTACAGGGTGGCGATGGCCGCCCAG
The DNA here is from genome assembly GCF_043082085.1 of Streptomyces sp. NPDC014801. NCBI lineage: Bacteria > Bacillati > Actinomycetota > Actinomycetes > Kitasatosporales > Streptomycetaceae > Streptomyces > Streptomyces sp. NPDC014801. The sequence goes on from NZ_JBIBXG010000007.1 coordinate 185,259, forward strand.
TCGGTCTCCTCGTAACTGAGCGCGCGGGCGTGGCAGGCGGCGATGGCGGCCTGGAGGGCGTACGGCCCGGGGGCGCCGGAGGCGGTGGCCTCGGCGCGTTCCAGGGCGGCCGTGCCACGGGCGATGAGCAGCCGGTTCCAGCGGCTGCGGTTCTGGTCCGCGAGCAGGACGGGCGCGCCGTCGGGCCCGGTGCGCGCCGCGCTGCGGGCGGCCTGGAACTCCAGCAGCGCCGTCAGCCCGTGCACCTCGGGCTCCTTGGGCATCAGCTGGGCGAGCTGCCGGGCCAGCCGCAGGGCGTCCTCGCACAGCCCCGGGCGCAGCCAGTCGTCGCCGGCGGTGGCCGCGTAACCCTCGTTGAAGATCAGGTAGATGACGTCGAGGACCGAGCCGAGGCGGGCGGCGCGGTCGGGGCCGTAGGGCACCTCGAAGGCGACGTTCTTCGTGGCGAGGGTGCGTTTGGCACGCACGATCCGCTGGGCGACCGTCGGCTCGGGGACCAGGAAGGCGCGGGCGATCTCGGCGGTGGTCAGGCCGCCGAGCAGGCGCAGGGTGAGGGCGATGCGGGCCTCGGCGGACAGCACCGGGTGGCAGGCGGTGAAGACCAGGCGGAGCAGGTCGTCGTCGATGTCGTCGGGGCCGGCCGGCTCGTCCGGCGGCGGGGTGGCCGGGTCGATGCTCCGGCCGATCTCGGCGAGCTTGCGGGCGTAGTTCTCCCGGCGCCGGACCAGGTCGACGGCGCGGCGGCGGGCGGTGGTGGTGAGCCAGGCGCCCGGGTTGTCGGGCACCCCGTCGCGCGGCCACTGTTCGAGGGCGGCGACCAGGGCGTCCTGGGCGAGTTCCTCGGCGACGCCGACGTCGTTGACGATCCGCGCGACGGCGGCGATGACGCGGGGCGACTCCAGCCGGAAGACGGTCTCGATCGCCTGGTGCGGGTCGGCGGTGGGCTGTGCGGTCACAACCCACCATCGAACACCGCGCGGGGCCCCGGGCCAAGCGGGACGCTCAGCCCTCCGCGATCTCCCGCAGCTCGCAGGTGACCGTCCACTCCTCCTCGTGGACCTTCAGGAACCGCTTGGTCCACTCGACGGCCTCGGCCTGGTCCTTGCACTGCATGAGCGCGTACCCGCCGATGACCTCCTTGGTCTCGGTGAACGGCCCGTCGGTGACGGACAGCCGGCCGCCCTCGTAGTGCACGCGCGTGCCCTGCGCGGTCGGGGTGAGCCCGGCCGTGTCGAGCAGGACGCCGGCCTTGGTCATCTCCTCGATCAGCTCGCCCATGCGCTGCATCAGCTCGGCGCTGGGGCCTCCGGCGGGCGCGTTGTTCTCGTCGATCCGCACGAGCGACAGGTAGCGGGGCATGACGCCTCCTCGGGGTCGGGGGCCGGGTCCTTCCCGGCCTCTCACCCCTGCGTCGATCGGTGGACGACGGGATCGACACACCCGCCGGATTTTTTTCCGCCAATCGTGCCCGGACCCCGTTCGACTCACGGTGACCGCCGGGACGGGGGCCCAGTCCGAAAGTTTCGATCAGGTAACCGATTGACTTCGGAGGAGCGGGGAGGGCGGCGCCCCGCCCGTCAGTACGTCACCTTCCGGCCACCGGCGCCCCGGTACTCGCCCGCACCACCAGGCTGGTCGCCAGCTCCACCCGGGTGGCCACCGGCGCCTCGTCGCCGCGCCCCAGCTCCAGCACCAGCCGGGCCGCCGCCTCCGCCATCTCCGTCAGCGGCTGCCGCACGGTCGTCAGCGGCGGCCCCACCCAGCGGGCCACCGGCAGGTCGTCGAAGCCGACCACGCTCAGGTCCTCGGGGATGCGCAGGCCCAGCTCGCGCGCGGCCTCGTACAGGCCGAGCGCCTGCAGGTCGTTGCCGGCGAAGACCGCCGTCGGCCGCTCGGGCAGGCGCAGCAGCTCACGGCCCAGCCGGTAGCCGGTCTCGTGGTGGAAGTCGCCGGTGCGGATCAGCGCCGGGTCGACCGGCAGCCCGGCGGTCTCCAGCGCCGCCCGGTAGCCGTCGACGCGGGCGCGGCTGCACATCATCCGCTCCGGACCGCTGATCGCGCCGATCCGGGTGTGGCCGAGATCGATCAGGTGGCGGGTGGCGGCGAGGCCGCCCTGCCAGTTCGTCGCGCCGATCGAGGGCACGTCGGCGCCGGGATCGCCCGCCGGGTCCATGACCACGAACGGGATGGAACGGCTGGTCAGCAGCGCCCGCTGGGACTCGTCCAGCCCGGACAGCACCAGGACCACGCCGTGCGGGCGGCGCGCCGCGACCTGGTCCGCCCAGGTCCGCCCCGGGGTGAGCCGCCCGGCGCTCTCGCTGAGCACCACGCTCAGCCCCGCGTCCCGGGCGACGTTCTCCACGCCCCGGATGACCTCCATCGCCCAGGCGCTCTCCAGCTCGTGGAAGACCAGGTCGATCAGCGGGGAACGGCCGGACTCGGCCCGGCGGCGCCGGTAGCCGTGGGCGCGCAGCAGGTCCTCGACCCGGCTGCGGGTGGCCGGGGCGACGTCGGCGCGGCCGTTGAGCACCTTCGACACGGTCGGGGCCGACACGCCGGCCTCACGGGCGATCTCGGCGAGCGTCGCGGTCCGGGGGGACCGGCCTGCCGTCTGGGTCTCGGCGGACTCCGGGGCTGTCATGGCGGCGATCGTATCCCCGCGGGACCGAAACATTCGAGTGCCGTCGGCGTCCGGTGGCCCGCCCTCGCCCCGCGACGGCTCGCCGGGCCGCCCCTTCCGGTCTGCCGGCCGGCTCCCGTCAGTCCTCCGCCACCGACTCGAACCGCCAGCGGTGCACCGCGCGGGTGACCAGGCCGGCGTCCGGCTCGGGCAGTTCGGGCAGGTCGGCGTCGTAGGGGGCGTCCCACCAGGTGACGACCAGGACGCGGTCCTGCGGGGCGCGGAAGGTCTCGCGGCGCAGCGGCGTGCCCGGCAGGGTCTGCGCCCGCGCCCAGGCGAGCAGTTCCGCGCCGCGGCCCTCGGCCGCCCGCGCCTCCCACATCAGCGCGACGGTCATGAGTACAGGTTGTCCTTGCTGACCTCGTGCACGTGGTCGTGGTCGTGGCCGGGGACGTGCGGGTCCGTGACCGGCAGCGAGGAGTCGGCCGACAGGTCCCAGCCGGACGCGGACCGGCCCCGGGCGACCATCTCGGCGCCGAGCGCGGCGACCATCGCGCCGTTGTCCGTGCACAGCTTGGGGCGCGGGACGCGCAGCCGGATGCCGGCCTTCTCGCAGCGCTCCTGGGCCAGCGCGCGCAGCCGGGAGTTCGCGGCCACACCGCCGCCGATCATCAGGTGGTCGACGCCCTCGTCCTTGCAGGCGCGCACCGCCTTGCGGGTGAGCACGTCGACGACGGCCTCCTGGAAGGACGCGGCGACATCGCGCACCGGGACCTCCTCGCCCGCGGCGCGCTTGGCCTCGATCCAGCGGGCCACGGCCGTCTTCAGGCCGGAGAAGGAGAAGTCGTACGCCGGGTCGCGCGGGCCGGTCAGGCCGCGTGGGAAGGCGATCGCCTCCGGGTCGCCCTCGCGCGCGTACCGGTCGATGACCGGGCCGCCCGGGAAGCCCAGGTTCAGCACGCGGGCGATCTTGTCGAAGGCCTCGCCGGCCGCGTCGTCGATGGTCGCGCCCATGGGGCGGACGTCGGAGGTGATGTCGGAGGACAGCAGCAGCGAGGAGTGCCCGCCGGAGACCAGCAGCGCCATCGTCGGCTCGGGCAGCGGGCCGTGCTCCAGCTGGTCGACGCAGATGTGCGAGGCGAGGTGGTTGACGCCGTACAGCGGCTTGCCGAGGGCGTAGGCGTACGCCTTCGCCGCGGAGACGCCGACCAGCAGCGCGCCGGCGAGCCCGGGACCGGCGGTGACGGCGATGCCGTCGAGGTCCTTGGCGCTGACGCCCGCCTCCTTCAGCGCGCGGTCGATGGTCGGCACCATCGCCTCCAGGTGGGCGCGGGAGGCGACCTCCGGGACGACGCCGCCGAAACGGGCGTGCTCGTCGACGCTGGAGGCGACGGCGTCGGCGAGCAGGGTGGTGCCGCGCACGATGCCGACGCCGGTCTCGTCGCAGGAGGTCTCGATCCCCAGGACCAGGGGTTCGTCAGCCATTGATCTCGGTTCCTTGTACGGAGGAAGAAGGGTCGGTCAGGCGCATCACCAGGGCGTCCACGTTGCCGGGCTGGTAGTAGCCGCGCCGGAAGCCGATGGGCTCGAAGCCGAAGCGCTCGTAGAGCTTCTGCGCGCGGGTGTTGTCCACCCGGCACTCCAGCATCACCTCGGCGCACTCGAAGGCGGTCGCGGCCCGCAGCAGCTCGGTCAGCAGCCGGCTGCCGAGCCCGGTGCCCTGCTGGTCGCGGGCGACGGCGATGGTCTGCACGTCGGCCTGCTCACCGGAGGCGGCGAGCCCGGCGTAGCCGAGGAGACGGCCGTCCCGCTCGGCGACCACGTACCGCCTGCTCGCGTCGGCGCCCCGGGAGTGCGCCAGCTCGGACCAGAACATGCCGCGCGACCAGGCGTCCTCCGGGAACAGGTCGCGCTCCAGCTCCAGCACGGGGTCGATGTCCCACCAGCGCATCTCGCGCAGGACCACGGTGTCGGCTCCGGTCACTTCGGGGTGACCACCTTGTAGTTCTTGGGGACCTGGGCGTCGGGCCGGCGCAGGTACAGCGGGCGCGGCTGCTCCAGCTCCTCGCCGGCGGCCAGCTTCGCGGCGGCGAGCCGGGCGAGGGCGGCGGCGGAGACGTGCTCGGGTTCGTGGACCTGAGGGAAGGTGTCCGGGTACAGCAGCGCGCCCGCGCCGACGGCCGGCAGGCCCCGCACACGGTCGGCGATGTCCGCGGGACGGTCGACCGCGGGGCCGGTGAGGCGGGTGCGGGAGTCGGCGTAGGTGGCCCAGTAGACCTCCTTGCGCCGGGCGTCGGTCGCCACGACGAAGGGGCCGGAGTCCAGGTCGGCGGCGTACGCCAGGCCGTCCAGGGTGCACACGCCGTGCACGGGCACGCCGAGCGCGAGCCCGAAGGTGTCGGCGGTCATCAGGCCGACGCGCAGCCCGGTGTAGGGGCCCGGGCCGATGCCGACGACGATGCCGGTGACGGCGTCCAGCTTCCGTCCGGCCTCGGCGAGCACGCGGTCCACGGCCGGCAGCAGCAGCTCGCCGTGCCGGCGCGCGTCCACCTGGCTCGTAGAGGCGATGACGTCCGTGCCGTCGTGCAGCGCGACGGTGACGGCGGGTGTGGCGGTATCCAGAGCGAGCAAGAGCACGCAAACAGCCTACGGCGCCGCGGCGCCCGTGTCGGACGCCCCGGTGGGGCGGGGGGCGGCTGCTACCGTCGCCGGGACGGTTACTTTCTGTGCGCGATGAGGTGGACGACGGTGGCAAGCAGTAGCGCGGGGTTCGTGGCCGGGCTCACCGCGGCGGCCGTCGCGACGGTCGGGTTCCTCGGCTGGCAGGCGTCCGCGACCGCCCCGGCCGCACTCGGCAGCGCGAAGCCGACGGTGCCGCCCGCGGTGAGCGCCTCCCAGGCGGCGCGGGACGGCAACGACCCGACGAAGCTGCCCGGCGGCACGGGCACCGGGCCGCGGGTCGTGTACGCGCTGGACGACGACCGGGTGTGGCTGGTCGACCAGGGCGAGAAGGTCGTGCGCACGTTCCGCGTGGAGCCCGGCACCGTGGACCCGGTCCCCGGCGTGTACCTCGTCTCCTCCCGCTCCAACGCGATCACCGGCACGGACGGCGTCCCGGTGGAGCACGTCGTCCGCTTCGCGAGCGTCAACGGCGTGGTGATCGGCTTCAGCGCGGAGGCGGGAGCGGCGACCCAACCCGCGGACGACGGCGTCAAGACGGGCGGCATCCGCGAGACCCGCGAGGACGGCGACGCCATGTGGCGCTTCGCGACGATCGGCCAGCGGGTGGTCGTGATCCGCTGACCGTGCCGCGGGGCGCTACGCGGCCCGGCGGTCTTCTTCGCGCGGGGTCTCGCGCGGAGTGTGGTCGCGCTGGGGGTTCGGGTCCCGGGGTGGGCGGGAGACGGCGTCCGCCGCCGCACAGGAGGCCAGCAGGTCGCGCATGGACGGCCCGGCGGGCGCGGTCGGGCGGGGCTGCGGCTTCGGGGTCTCGGCAGCGGGCACGGACGCCTCCAGGAGGTCGGGGGCGGCGAGGTTAGGTAGACCTAACCACGATCTCGGTACCATGTGACCACGCCGCGACCCCCGGCGCAATATGTTCCCGACACCGTGTCGGAACGTTCGTACGAACCTCTCAGCGCGACTCCGTGGCACGGGGCTGGTCGAGTCCGGGCCCTGCTGGCTTGGGCCGCGGGCCGGCGGGCCCGGGACGGGTGGCCGGCCCGGGACGGGTGGCCGGCCCGGATCGGGCGGCAGCGCGGGTCAGCCGCACGGGCGGCCGACTCGGAGGGACCCGCCGGACGGACGGTCAGCAGACGGCCGGTGCGGACCGGTCCGCCACACAGACGGACGGCTTGGACCGGTCCGCCACACAGACGGACGGCTCGGACCGGTGGGCCGCGCCGGTCAGCCGCGCGGACGGCGGGCTCGCGGCGGGTGGCCGTGCAGTGGGCCGCACCCGTGAGCAGCGCGGACGGCCGGCTCGGACGGCCGGCTTGGACCGGGTGGCCGCGCGGACGGCCGGCTCGGAGCGGGTGGCCGCGCGGGTGGCCGCGGGGACGGCCGGCTCGGAGCGGGTGGCCGCGGGGACGGTCGGCTCGGGCGGGGCCGGCGCGCGGTTCGGTTCCGTCGGCCGGGCGGGTGGCCGGCTCGGGGCGGTCAGGCGGCCAGGGCGCTCAGGTCCGCGCCCGACCAGCGCTCGCCGAGCCCCGTCAGGGTGACGTGCCGTACCTCGTCCGTGGTGTCGCCGACCGCGCGGTGGATGGCGATCTGCAGCCGGTCCTCGGTCAGCTCCTCGACCTTGCCCTCGCCCCACTCCACGACGATCACCGAGTCGGGCAGCGAGACGTCCAGGTCCAGGTCCTCCATCTCGTCCAGCCCGCCCGACAGCCGGTAGGCGTCGACGTGGACCAGCGGCGGCCCGTCACCCAGCGAGGGGTGCACGCGCGCGATCACGAACGTCGGCGAGGTGACCGCCCCGCGCACGCCGAGCCCCTCGCCGAGGCCCCGCGTCAGGGTGGTCTTGCCCGCGCCCAGCTCCCCGGAGAGCATCACCAGGTCACCGGCGCGCAGCAGCTTGGCGAGCCGGCGGCCCAGCTCGCGCATCTGCTCGGGCGAGGTGATGGTCAGCTCGGTCTCAGCCGGGTTGTGCGGTGCCGCTGGTGCTTCCATAGCCACCCACGGTAGCGCCTGCCGGCACGGCACCCGCACGAGTGAGCAGGTCGGCGAGGCGGTCGGTGACCACTTCCGGGTGTTCCAGCATCACCAGGTGCCCGGCGTCCGGCACCAGCACCAGTTCGGCCTCCGGCAGCAGGTCGGCGATCGCCTCGCTGTGCTCGCTGGGGGTGACGAGGTCGTCCACGCCGGCCAGCACCAGCACCGGCTGGTCGCGGAAGAAGGCCAGCGCCTCCGTCTTGTCGTGGTCGGTGAACGCCGGGTAGAACTCGGCGACCACGTCGATGGGCGTGCCCTCGATCATCCGTTCGGCGAACCGGGCGATGGCCGGGTCGACGTCCCGGGACGAGAACGAATACCGCTTGATGATCCCCGCGAACAGGTCGGCGGTCGCCCGCCGCCCCTTCTCCACCAGCTCGGCCCGCTGCCCCAGCGCCTTCAGCACCCCCGGCAGCACCCGCCGCACCGCGGCGACACCGGCCACCGGCAGCCCGAAGTTGACCTCGCCGAGCCGGCCCGACGACGTGCCGACGAAAGCGGTCGCGACGACCCGGTCACGGATCAGCTCGGGGAACTGCGCGGCCAGCGCCATCACCGTCATGCCGCCCATCGAGTGCCCGACCAGCACGATCGGCCCCTCCGGCACCGCCGCGTCCAGGACGGCCTTGAGGTCCCGGCCGAGCTGGTCGATGTCCACCGGCACGTCCCGCTCGGTCTGCGCGACCCCGCGCCCCGACCGTCCGTGGCTGCGCTGGTCCCAGTGCACCGTCCGCACGACCCCGCGCAGCGCGGCCCGCTGGAAGTGCCAGGAGTCCTGGCTGAGGCAGTAGCCGTGACTGAAGACGACGGTGACCGGCGCCGGCGCCTTGCGGCCGAACAGCCGGCGGCGCCGGGGCGCGGACCCGCCCTCCGGTTCGACGTCGTCGACCTCGTAGTACAGCTCGGTGCCGTCGTCGGCGTACGCCTTGCCGGGCGTGCCGCGCAGCGCGCCGTACGGGCCCGCGGCGTCCAGCGCGAGCCGGGCCTTCGCGCGCATCCCCCGGCCGACCGTCATCCGCTCTATGGCGACGCCGGCCGCCGCGCCCGCGGCGAGCACGCCTATCGCGGCGCCCGCGATGCCGGTCGCCCGGCGCCAGGCGGGCGAGCCCGCGGCGGCCGCGGCGGACACGGCGGACTCCACAGGGCTCTCGCTCACGTACGGCTCCTCTTCGCCGGGCTGCTGCTGGTCACTCGTCGCCGGGTTGCCCGACCGGCCCCTCACTCACCTGGACGAGCGGTTCCTCGTTCAGATAGACGCGGGGAACACGCGATCCGATGCGCGTGACGATCTCGTACGCGATGGTGCCCGCCGCCTGCGCCCAGTCCTCGGCGGTCGGCTCGCCGCGGTCGCCCGGGCCGAACAGGACCGCCTCGGTGCCGGGCGCGGGTTCGTCACCGCCGAGGTCCACGACGAACTGGTCCATCGCGATCCGTCCGGCGGCCGTGCGCCACTTGCCGTCCACCAGCACCGGGCCGGCGCCGGACGCGTGCCGCGGGACGCCGTCGCCGTAGCCGAGCGGGACGAGACCGAGGGTGGTCTCGCCCGGGGTGACGTAGTGGTGGCCGTAACTGACGCCGTGTCCGCCCGGCACCTGCTTCACCAGGGCCAGCGACGCGGACAGGGTCATCACCGGGCGCAGCCCGAAGTCGGCGGAGGTGCCGAGCTCGGGGCTGGGCGAGACGCCGTACATGGCGATGCCGGGGCGGACCAGGTCGAAGTGCGTCTCGGGGAGCGTGAGCATCGCGGGCGAGTTGGCGATGTGCCGGACCTCGGGGCGTACGCCCTGCGCCTCGGCGTACGCCGTCATCTCCCGGAAGCGGGTGAGCTGCGCGGCGATGGAGGGATGGCCGGGCTCGTCGGCGCAGGCGAAGTGCGACCACAGGCCGGTGACGGTGAGGACGCCGGCGCGCTCCGCGTCGAGGGCCGCGGCGACGAGTTCGGGCCAGTCGGCGGGCTGGCAGCCGTTGCGGCCCAGGCCGGTGTCGGCCTTGAGCTGCACGCGCGCGGGGCGGCTCGCGCCGCGTGCCGCGTCGGTGAGTTCGCGCAGCGCCCACATGCCGCTCACCGAGATGTCGACGCCGGCCTCGACGGCCTCCCGCCAGGGCCCTCCGGGCGTCCACAGCCAGCACATCACGCGGACGTCCGCGGGGATGCCGGACTTCGGCGCCCGTATGGCGAGGGCCTCCTCCGGGGTGGCGGTGCCGATCCAGGTCGCACCCGCGGCGACGGCGGCGCGGGCGCACGGGATCGCGCCGTGGCCGTATCCGTCGGCCTTGACCACGGCCATGAAGGCGGCGCCGGGGGCCTTCTCGCGCAGGGTGCGCACGTTGGCCCGCAGGGCGGCCAGGTCGATCTCGGCGCGGGCCCGCAGGGGCGCGGTCCGCGCGGTCGCTGTCTCGTTCATCGCGCCCCCAGTGTCTCAGAGGGCAACGGAAGCCCATCCGGGCGGCTGCGCGGGTGGGTGCGGTGTGTTGCCGGGTGCGGGTCTCGTCGTGGTTGCTCGCGGTGTGCCTGCGGCGGCTGTGCGGGTGGGTTCGGTTTCGTCGCCGGGTGCGGGTCCGTCGTGGCTGGTCGCGCAGTTCCCCGCGGTGCCCCTGCGGCAGCTAGGCGGGTGGGTGCGGTGTGTTGCCGGGTGCGGGTCCGCCGTGGCTGGTCGCGCAGTTCCCCGCGCCCCTGAATGCCTGCGGCGGCCCGCGCGGGTCCGGTGGCCGGTTGCGGTAGCGCCTTCTGTCGGTGGGTGGGTCGGGGCCGCGGTGGGGGGTGTCCGTCCTCGGTACGGCCCTACGTCAGTTCAAGAGGGCACCCGCAGGCAATGCCGTCCGCTGCGGGCGGACACCCCCCACCACGTCCCCTTCTCGCCGTCGGCGACTACAGCGCCATCGTGGCTGGCGTAGCCGCGGGCCGCCGTGTCGCGTAGCTGCGGGCAGTCGTGCCGCTGGGGCGGCACGGGTGGGCGCAGCGGCACCCCGGCAGCGCCGGGCCGCGCACCCCACGGCGGTCACCGAAACGCCGGGCACATGCGCGCCCCAGGGCACCGTGCCCCACGGCGTACACCGCACCCCCGCGGCGAGTCACGCCGTGGCTGTCACGTCTCGCCACGCGTCCGGTAGCGACCTCGCCACGTCCGTCGCCGCCGCAGGCGTCCCGCGGGACGCCAGGCGGCCGGCCAGACCGTGCAGGTACGCCCCCACGCTCCCCGCGTCCCGCGCCGACAGCCCCGCCGCCAGCAAGGACCCCGTCAGCCCGGACAGCACGTCCCCGCTGCCCGCCGTAGCCAGCCACGGCGTCCCCGTCGCGTTCACCCGCACCGCCGTACCCCCCGCCGGATCGGCGACCAGCGTCGTGGACCCCTTGAGCAGCACCGTCGCCCGGTACCGCCCCGCCAGCTCCCGTACCGCCGCCAGCCGCGCCCCCTCGACCTCCTCACGCGCGACGCCGAGCAGCGCCGCGGCCTCCCCGGCGTGCGGCGTCATCAGCGTCGGCGCCGTACGCGCGCGTACCGCCTCGCGGTCGGCGAGCCGCAGCCCGTCCGCGTCGATCAGCACCGGCACGTCGGTGCCCACCACCTCCGCCACCGTCTCCGCGTCGTCCCCGGCGCCCGGCCCGACGACCCACGCCTGCACCCGCCCCGCCTTCCGGGGCCCCCGGTCGGACACCAGGGTCTCCGGGAAGCGGGCGAGGACGGCCCCGCCGGCCGGCCCCACGTACCGCACGGCTCCCGCCCCGCCCCGCAGCGCCCCCGACACGGCGAGCACCGCAGCCCCCGGGTACCGGGCCGACCCGGCGGCGATCCCGACGACGCCGCGCCGGTACTTGTCGCTCTCCGCCGACGGCGACGGCAGCAGCCGGGCGACGTCGGCGTGCTGCAGCGCCTCCAGCGCGGCCGGTTCCGGCAGCGTCAGCCCGATGTCCACGAGCCGTACGCTGCCCGCGTGCTCCCGCGCCGGGTCGACGAGCAGCCCCGGCTTGTGCGTGCCGAAGGTGACGGTCAGGTCGGCCCGTACGGCGGCCCCCCGCACCTCCCCGGTGTCGGCGTCGACACCGCTCGGCAGGTCGACGGCGACCACGGCGGCCCGGGCCCGCGCGGCGGCCTCGGCGAGCGGCACCGCCTCGGGCCGCAGCCCGCCCTTCCCGCCGATCCCGACGATCCCGTCCACCACGAGGTCGGCCCGCCCGATCAGCTCCTCGGCGCCGTCCGTGCCGGTGACGCGCCCGCCGGCCCGCCGCAGCGCCGCCAGCCCCGCGGCGTGCACCCGCTCGGGACTGAGCAGGACGGCGGTGACGCCGGCGCCCCGCCGGGCCAGCCGTGCCCCGGCGTACAGGGCGTCACCCCCGTTGTCCCCGCTGCCGACGAGCAGCACCACCCGGCTGCCGTACACCCGGCCGAGGAGTTCGGCACAGGCGGCGGCGAGCCCGGCGGCCGCCCGCTGCATGAGGGCACCTTCCGGCAGCCGCGCCATGAGCTCCCGCTCGGCTGCCCTGACCGTCTCAACGCTGTACGCGGTACGCATACGCCCGAGTCTGCCCCGAGAACCCGGACACCGCGCGCGGCCAACGCGTTCCGGCCGGACGGAACTTGTCGGAGCGTGATCGCGTCCCTCTGATCGATGAGCGATCACTTCCGGTCACGAGGGAAGTGATCGCTTCATGTCACGAACTCCGAGAGGACACATGACGCACACCACCACGGCACAGCGCTCCCCCCACGGCCGGCGCACGGTCGCCGCGCTCCTCGGCGCCGCCGCCCTGGCCGCGCTGACCACCCTCACCGCGCCGTCCGCGTCCGCCGCCGTCGCCCCGCCCGGCGGGAGCTCCTGGGACCACGTGTGGTCCGGCAACGGCGTGAAGGTCTACGTCAAGGAGCACGGCGACATCGTCTCCGTGTGCGACACGGCCGCCAACGGCCACTCGGCCTGGGTGACGGTCGACGACCTCACCGCCAACCGCTCCGGCTACAAGCTCGTCGCGAGCGGCGGCAAGGGCACCTGCGCCTCGCACTCGGCGAGCGAGGGCATCAAGTACGACATGGACGAGTACGACCGCTTCGGCCTCAACTACGAGGGCGCGGGCGGCAACGGCTCCTACTTCGTCAGCTTCGTCAACGACCACTGAGACGGCAGGGACTGACGGAGGCTCATCCGATGGCCGCCGCGGGGTCCCTGCAGCGGCGGCCCGTGCGCATCCGCGTGCGGGCCGCATCCGTGCGCGGATCGCATCCGCGTGCGGACCGCATCCGCTCCCCCGCGCCCCGCGTGCCGGCCGTATCCGCTCTCCCCGCGTTCAGCCCTCCGCGATCACCACCGCCGACGCCACCCCGGCGTCGTGGCTGAGCGACACGTGCCAGGACCGTACGCCCAGTTCGGCCGCCTTCCGCGCCACCGTGCCCCGCACCCGCAGCCGGGGCCGGCCGCTGTCCTCGACGTAGACCTCCGCGTCGGTCCAGTGCAGTCCGGGCGGCGCCCCGAGCGCCTTGGCCAGCGCCTCCTTCGCGGCGAAGCGCGCCGCCAGCGAGGCGACGCCGCGCCGCTCACCGCTCGGCAGCAGCAACTCCTCTTCCACGAACAGCCGTTGCGCCAGCCCCGGCGTGCGCTCCAGCGACGCCGCGAACCGCTCGATCTCGGCCACGTCGATACCGACCCCGATGATGCTCATGCCGTGCACCCTACGGCCGCCGGGGAATTGCCGGGCCGAGTGTCGGAGCAGGCTGTTAACCTGCGTCGACTTCACACGGACGGCACAACGCGCACAACAAACACATGCGCGGCCAGGGGGGGCGACGGATGGGCAGGAGCAGCGGCACCACGACCGCCACGGGGACGGGACCGATCACCGACCCCTTCGTACACGATCCCGCCCTCGTGCCGCTGCGCACGGCCGCGCTGGAGGGGGACTGGGCCGCCACGCGCGCCTTCTTCACCGGCCTCGACTCCCCCGAGAAGGTGACCTTCGCCTCCGGCCTGCTCGCGCGCCGGCACGGCGTCGAGACCTATCTGGAGGAGGCCGCCGCCGCGCTGCCCGCCGACCCGCTGCCGCGCACCCTGCTCGCCGACCGCTATGTCCGCATCGGCTGGGACATCCGCAGCGCCGCCCGCGCCAAGGACGTCTCGCGGGAGCAGTTCGACCGGTTCCACGACTGGCTGCGCAAGGCCGAGCGGCTGCTGATCGAGGTGTGCGCCGAACAGCCGGGCTACGCCCCCGCGTGGACGATCCGCCTGCTCACCGCGCGCGGTCTGGAGCTCGGCCAGTCCGAGGCCCGCCGGCGCTACGACCGCCTGTCCGCCGTCCAGCCGCACGCGTACCGCGCGCAGACGCTGCTGCTGCAGCAGCTGTGCCCGAAGTGGGGCGGTTCCTGGGACGCCGCCCACGGCTTCGCCCAGGAGTGCGCCACCCGCGCCCCGAACGGCTCCTACGCCGGTGTCCTGGTCGCCGACGCGCACATCGAGCACTGGCTGGACCTGGACTCCGGCGAGGACGCGGCCTACCTGCGCGGCATCCCGGTCCGCGACGACCTGCGACACGCGGCGCAGGTGTCGGTGCTGCACCCCGACCACCGGCCCGACTGGCACGAGACGGCCGCGCACAGCACGTTCGCGCTGGCCTTCTGCCTCGGCGGCCACTTCGCGGACGCCGCCCGGCACTTCGCCGCGCTCGGTGACCGGGTCACCGAGTTCCCGTGGGCCTACCTGCCGAACTGGAAGAGCCGGTACGCGAAGTTCCGTGACACGGCCCTGGCCACGCTCTAGAGGGGGGACGAGATGACCACCGAACTGCCCGCCACGCACGCGCCCGCCCTGGCCGCCCTCGACGGCCTGGTCTCCCACACCACCACGCAGGGCGTCCCGACGCTGTACGCGCCGCGCACCGGCGAGATCACCGCGGGCCTGTTCTTCCGCGTGGGCCGCGCCGACGAGACGCTCGCCACCGCCGGGATCACCCACCTCGTCGAGCACCTCGCGCTGCACCGCCTGGGCCTGTCCGACCTGCACTACAACGGCGCCACCGCCAACACCTACACCCTCTTCCACGTCACCGGCAGCGAGGAGGAGGTCGTCACCTACCTCAACACGGTGTGCGCGGCCCTGCGCGACCTGCCGCTGGAGCGGCTGGAGACGGAGAAGGAGATCCTGCGCACGGAGGCCGCGGGACGGGGCGGCGGCCCCCATTCCCAGCTGCCGCTGTGGCGGTACGGCGCCCAGGGCTACGGCCTGTCCAGCTACAACGAGCTGGGCACCTGGTCCCTCACCGCCGACCAGGTCCGCGCCTGGGCCGAGACCCGCTTCACCCGCGACAACGCGGTCCTGTGGATCACCAGCGACCACGTGCCCGAGGGCCTGGACCTCACGCTCCCCTCCGGCACCCGTATCCCGGCGCCCCCGGCGACCAGCGCCCTGCCGGTCACCCCGGCCTACATCCACGGCGACGACGGGCACGTGGTCTTCACCGCCGTCGTCCCGCGCACGACGCCTGCCGCGCTCTTCGCGGAGATACTCGGCCGCGCCCTCTTCCACGACCTGCGCCAGGAGGGCGGCTACTCCTACACGGCGGAGGCCGACTACACCCCGCGCGACGCCGGCTTCGCCACGCTCACCGCGTACGCGGACGCGCTGCCGCAGAAGCAGGACGCGGTGGTCGGCGGCTTCGTCGACGTCCTGGCGCGGCTGCGCGCGGGCCGGATCGAGGAGGCGGAACTGGCGTCGGCGCGGGCCAAGTACCTCAAGATGTACGACACGCCGGACCTCGGCGCCGCCACGCTGCCGTCCTACGCGCTGAGCCTGCTCCTCGGGCACCCGATCCTCTCCCCCGACCGGCACCGGGCCGAGCTGGAGGCGGTGACGGTGGCCGACCTGCGCGAGGTGGCCCGCCAGGCCTGGGCGGACGGCCTGCTCCAGGTCCCCGGCCGGGGCGCGGACTGGGCGGGCTTCACGCTCGCGCCCCAGTTCTCGGCGGCGGCCGTCGAAGGCACCCGCCACCCCTCCCTGTCCGACGACCGGGTCACGCTGGTCATCGGCGCGGAGGGCGTCACCCTGCTCACGCCCGGCGGCCCGGTCACGGTCCGCTACGACGCCACGGCCGCGATGACCACCCGCCCGGACGGCGCGCGCTCGCTGACGGGCCTGGACGGCTTCGCGGTGGCGGTGGAGCCGACGCTGTACGAGGGCGTCACCGCCGACCGCATCGCGGTGATCGACGCGGCGGTGCCGCCGGCGGTGGTCGTCCCGATGCCGGCCCGCGACCCCGCGCAGATCCCGCAGCCCCGCACGCGGGAACGCCCTGCGGGGCCGGCGCGCAAGGCGAGCGCGGCGGCCTGGGGCTGGACGGCGCTGGTGGCACTCCTCGCGACCCTGGCCGTGGTGTGGCCGGTGCTGTGCGGCTACCTGATCGTCGACCGTATCGACGAGGGCCGCGTCCCGCCGATCCCGGGGCTGGTCGGCATGGGCGTGCTGGAGTACTCGTTCATCCGCTGGGGGCGGACGGCGCTGCGCCGCCGCAAGGAGGCGCGGGGGTAGCGCCGGGTCCGCCCGCCCACCCCCAGCGGGGTGTCCCGCTCACTCCACCGTGACGGACTTCGCCAGGTTGCGCGGCTGGTCCACCTCGTTGCCGCGGGCCGTCGCCAGCTCGCAGGCGAAGACCTGCAGCGGCACGGTCGCGACCAGGGGCTGGAGCAGCGTCGGGGTGGCCGGGATGCGGATGAGGTGGTCGGCGTAGGGGACGACCGTCTCGTCGCCCTCCTCGGCGATCACGATGGTGCGGGCGCCGCGCGCGCGGATCTCCTGGATGTTGGAGACGATCTTGTCGTGGAGGAGGGACCGGCCGCGCGGGGACGGCACGACCACGACGACCGGGACGTCCTCCTCGATCAGCGCGATCGGCCCGTGCTTCAGCTCGCCCGCCGCGAAGCCCTCGGCGTGCATGTACGCCAGTTCCTTCAGCTTGAGCGCGCCTTCGAGCGCCACCGGGTAACCGACGTGCCGGCCGAGGAAGAGCACGGTGTTCTTGGAGGCCAGGGAGCGCGCCAGTTCCCGTACCGGCTCCATGGTCTCAAGGACCTCCTCGACCGCGCCGGAGATCTGCGCGAGGTCGCGGACGACCGCGCGGACCTCGTCGCCCCACTTGGTGCCGCGTACCTGGCCCAGGTAGAGGGCGACCAGGTAGCAGGCGACGAGCTGCGTCAGGAACGCCTTGGTGGAGGCGACGGCGACCTCCGGGCCCGCGTGGGTGTAGAGCACGGCGTCGGACTCGCGCGGGATGGTCGAGCCGTTGGTGTTGCAGATGGCGAGGACCTTGGAACCCTGTTCGCGGGCGTGCCGCAGCGCCATCAGCGTGTCCATCGTCTCGCCGGACTGGGAGATCGCGATGACCAGCGACTGCGCGTCGAGGATGGGGTCCCGGTAGCGGAACTCGCTGGCGAGCTCCACCTCGCAGGGGATCCGCGTCCAGTGCTCGATGGCGTACTTGGCGATCAGGCCGGCGTGGAAGGCCGTACCGCAGGCGACGATGACGACCTTGTCGACCTCGCGCAGCTCCGACGGGGTGATGCGGACCTCGTCGAGGGTGAGGGAGCCGGCCGCGTCGATGCGGCCCAGCAGGGTGTCGGCGACCGCCTTCGGCTGCTCGGCGATCTCCTTGAGCATGAAGTAGTCGTAGCCGCCCTTCTCGGCGGCGGAGGCGTCCCAGTCGACGTGGTAGGAGCGCACCTCGGCCGGGCTGCCGTCGAATCCGGTGACGGTCACGCCGTCGCGGCGCAGCTCGACGACCTGGTCCTGGCCGAGTTCGATCGCGGAGCGGGTGTGCGCGATGAACGCGGCGACGTCGGAGGCGAGGAAGGCCTCGCCCTCGCCGACGCCCACCACGAGCGGGGAGTTGCGGCGCGCGCCGACGACCACGTCCGGCTCGTCGGCGTGCACGGCGACCAGCGTGAACGCGCCCTCCAGCCGCCGGCACACCAGCCGCATGGCCTCGGCGAGGTCGTCGGTGGCGGAGAACTCCTCGGCGAGCAGGTGCGCGACGACCTCGGTGTCCGTCTCGGAGGCGAGGTCGTGGCCGCGCTCCTGAAGCTCCGCGCGCAGCAGGGCGAAGTTCTCGATGATGCCGTTGTGGACGACGGCGACCCGGCCCGCGTTGTCCAGGTGCGGGTGGGCGTTGGCGTCGGTCGGGCCGCCGTGGGTGGCCCAGCGGGTGTGCCCGATGCCGGTCGTGCCGGTCGGCAGCGGACGGTCGACCAGCTCCTTCTCCAGGTTGACGAGCTTGCCGGCCTTCTTCGCGGCGGCCAGCCCGCCGTCGGCGAGCACGGCGACGCCCGCCGAGTCGTACCCGCGGTACTCCAGCCGCTTGAGTCCGGCCACCACGACATCGAGCGCCGACTGCGCCCCCACGTATCCCACGATTCCGCACATGGATCCGCAGCCTACGATCCGCCGGGGCCGTAAATCCCCCTCCGCGTGCCCGAAATCGGAAATTCCCACGGGGATACGAACGCCGCGCGGGCCGATCAGCGGCGCGGGGACGGCTCTTGGAGGCCGAAGCTCGCGGACTTCAGCCAGCGCCGCATGCGCGTGGCGAGGGGGCGTTCGACGAACCGGTGGGCCAGGTAGGACAGCAGCACCAGGGCGCCGACGGTGACCGCGACGAGCGTCCAGGGGGCGACGCGGTCGCCGTAGTGGTGGACGACGGTCATGCCGATGACGTCGTGCAGCAGGTACAGCGGGAAGGTCATCGTCCCGGCGACGGTCAGCCACCGCCAGCGGATGCGGCGGGTCCGGCCGAGCGCGATCGCGGCGATCAGCGCGAAGAACACCGTGATCGCGAGGACCAGCCAGCCGCGCCACGGCGACCAGGCGTCCCAGTTGTTGCGGCCGCCGTCGGGGGCCAGCAGGAAGTGCAGGGCGAGCAGCCACGACATCACGACGATGCCCCACAGCAGCGGCGTCGGCCGGAAGCGGTGCATGAGGTAGAAGGCCATGCCGGCGATGAAGTACGGCGCGGACGGCGGGTTGACCAGCAGGGTGAGCGCGGGGATGCCGGCGGACGGCGCGAGCACGGCGGCGACGGTCCACAGCCCGCAGTAGACGACGACCCGCTGGTGGGTGAGGCCCTTCCACACGACGACCGCGAAGGTCAGGTAGAAGCACAGCTCGGGCCACAGGGTCCAGTAGACCGAGTCCAGGTCCTTCACGCCGAGGGGGTGCTGGAGCATCGTCAGGTTGGCGAGGATCACCCGCGGGTTGGGGTGCCCGAACGGCGTGTCGGCCAGGAAGATCACGCACGCCGACACGGCGACGGCGATCCAGTACATGGGGTACAGCCGCGTCACCCGCGAGATGAAGAAGTCCCGGGGGCTGCGTCCCCAGGCGCTCATGCAGATGACGAAGCCGCTGATCAGGAAGAACAGGTCGACGCCGAGCCGGCCGTAGGCGAAGTAGGCGTGCGCCTCGGGGAACACGCTCTGGTACGGGCGGCCCCAGATGTGCTCCATCGTCGCCGGCTTCTGGCCCACGAAGTGGAACAGCACCACGGCGAGCGCCGCGAGGAAGCGCAGTCCGTCGAGCGCGGCGAGGCGCTGTCCGCCGCGCCTCTCGGCCGCGGGCGCCCCGGGGGGCGTGGGTACGGCGGGTGCGGTCGGCCCGTTCGCCCCTCTCGGGCCCGTGGGCGCGTCGAGGAGTCGCGTGCTGTCCGCCTGGCTCATCCGTTCACCGTTCCGTCGTCACTCGCGTGTCGTGTGCCTCCCCCCTGGGCAGCGTTCCATCCCGCACGGTACGGGTGGCCGCACAGCCGCCCGCGTCCGGGACCCTCACACAGCACCGGCACGGAACGGTCACGCGCCGGTCATGGAAAACCCACCGGGCGACGGACGCCCGGTGGGTGAAGACGACGACTCGCCGCTCAGCCGAGCTTGGCGAGCTGGGCCTGGACGAGCTCGGCCGGGAAGGCGTACTCCTTGCCGGTCGCCGCGGTCGCCATGTTGACGGAGGGGAAGGACGCGATCGTGGCGCCCTTGCGGACGACGACGCTCTTCCACGGGGCCTGGGTGCCGTCAGCGTCCATCATCAGCGTCAGCGCGAGCGCCTCGTCCGCCCCCTGGGGCGCGTCCGTCACCGTGACCTTCGAGAACTTGGTGGTGTCGCTGCCCACGGTGTACGCGAACCCGCCCGCGCAGGCGGTCGAGGCGGCCTTCAGCGCCGCGAACGCCTTCTCGGCGCCGCCGTCGGCGTACGTGGCCAGCGTCACGATGACCTTGGTCCGGTCGATACCGGCGACCAGGGCCTCCTCGGGGCTCGCCCCGGCGGCCGGCTTCTTCAGGTCGCCGAGCCAGCTGCGCTTGACGCTCGCCGCGGGCTGCGCCTCGTACGTCCCGGCCTGCAGCCGGCCCAGCGCGGCGCACTCCGCCTTGTCGGTCTTCACCTTCGCCTGCGCGATGTCGTCCTGCAGCGGCACCTTCGTGAAGACCTTGCCGCTCTTGACGTCCGCCTGCGCGAGCGCGGCCTTCTCCAGCTCGGCGGCGCTGAGCGCCTTGGCCGGGGCCGCGGCGGGCGAGGCGGAGGCCGTCTTGTCGGCCTGCGCGGTCGCCGCCCCGTCACCGGCCTTGTCCCCGCTCTCGGAACCACAGGCGGAGACGACGAGCGCGAGCGCGGCGACCGCGGCGGCGAGACCGGCACGGCGAACGGTGGTGAGACTCACGGAAGACTGCTCTCTCTTCAAAGCGGCATTTTACGTGGACATTACACACAGCACACCCACACCTGATCCACCGAAAACCCATCCGCGACCCGACCGTGACACCCACGTGACCAGCCCCGAAGCCCCCGGACCAGGGCCATGAACGATTTCCGGCCGTTTCCACCCGGGGACCCGGAAACTCGCTGACACGTCAGCGACTTGACGGCCGTCCCGCCCTCGGCCGTGGCAGCGTGCCTTCTCGGACGGCCCGAGGGAGATGACAGGCGGTGCAACGGTTCACAGAGTTCGACTTCGGTGTGTCCTGGGTGATGGAGTTCTTCCACCAGGACTGGAGCTGCGACGGGCCCACGGCTGCCGAAGTCGTCGCGAAGCACCTGGCAGATGTCGCCGGCAAACATGTCCTGGCCGTCCGGCGCGACGCCGAGACGCTGCTCGACGGCCTGCCCGACACGGCGCTGGAGCTGCTGTGGGACGCCGCCACCGAGTGCATGCCGGCCTTCCACCTCGTCGGAGGAGGCGCGCAGTGGACCCGGACGGTCGTCGACCTGTGTGACGCCCGGCTGGCGGCCAAGCCGAAGGTGCGACCCCTCACGGGGGCGGACGTGGAGGACGGTGCGGACCAGTTGGACGCGGTCCTCCGCGAGATCGAGGAGGCGCGGTTCCTGGCCGAGGAGGTTCGGGCGGCGCTCACCGACTGCGCCCGCAGCTGCACCCCTGATCTGGCCCTTCGGGTGCTGATGAAGGCGATGATCCAGTCCCCAGGGGCCAGACTGTCCCCGGCCCGGTACGCCCGGCTGGAGGCCATCGGCTCCGCCCTGCGCTACGGGGAATTCGTGGTGGACAACGTCAGGTATCTCGTCGACGAGGAGTAGCCGGGCCGGTGCGTCGCGTCGGCCCGGTCTGTCCGGCGTGACGCACCCCACCTCCCGTCCCGTTCAAACTCCGTTAACAATGGACTGTGATCTCTCCGGTCTCTTCGATGCCCCGGAGCGCCCACCGGCCCCGTCCGGAGGCGACTCCTTACGTCGATCTCACCCGTGCCGAGTGGAGCGCGCTGCGCGACAAGACGCCGCTGCCGCTCACCGCGGAGGAGGTCGAGCGGCTGCGCGGCCTCGGTGACGTCATCGACCTCGACGAGGTGCGGGACATCTACCTCCCGCTGTCCCGGCTGCTCAACCTGTACGTCGGCGCCACCGACGGCCTCAGAGGCGCGCTGAACACCTTCCTCGGAGAGAAGGGCTCCCAGTCCGGCACGCCGTTCGTCATAGGCGTCGCCGGCTCCGTCGCCGTCGGCAAGTCGACCGTGGCCCGTCTGCTGCAGGCGCTGCTGTCCCGCTGGCCGGAGCACCCGCGCGTCGAGCTGGTCACCACGGACGGTTTCCTGCTGCCCACCAAGGAGCTCCAGGCCCGCGGCCTGATGTCCCGCAAGGGCTTCCCCGAGTCCTACGACCGCCGCGCCCTCACCCGGTTCGTCGCCGACATCAAGGCCGGCAAGGACGAGGTCACCGCGCCCGTCTACTCCCACCTGATCTACGACATCGTCCCCGGCGAGAAGCTCGT
Organism: Streptomyces sp. NPDC014801; assembly: GCF_043082085.1. Taxonomy (NCBI): domain Bacteria; kingdom Bacillati; phylum Actinomycetota; class Actinomycetes; order Kitasatosporales; family Streptomycetaceae; genus Streptomyces; species Streptomyces sp. NPDC014801. Next base: position 206,828 of record NZ_JBIBXG010000007.1, read on the forward strand.
CGTGCGCCGCCCCGACATCCTGATCGTCGAGGGACTCAACGTCCTGCAGCCCGCCCTGCCCGGCAAGGACGGCCGCACCCGCGTCGGCCTCGCCGACTACTTCGACTTCAGCGTGTACGTCGACGCCGGCGCCGACGACATCGAGCGCTGGTATCTGAGCCGCTTCAAGAAGCTGCGCCAGACCGCCTTCCAGAACCCGGACTCGTACTTCCGCAAGTACACCCAGGTCTCCGAGGAGGAGGCCCTCGACTACGCCCGCACCCTGTGGCGCACGATCAACAAGCCCAACTTGATCGAGAACATCGCCCCCACCCGCGGCCGCGCCACCCTGATCCTCCGCAAGGGCCCGGACCACAAGGTGCAGCGGCTGAGCCTGCGCAAGCTGTAGCCGACGGCGGTCGGCGGATGGGGCGCATGCTGCCCGTGCACCCCGGTCGGGTGGTGCGCATGCCGCACGTGCGCCCCGGTTAGATGGGGGCCATGCTGCACCTGCGCCTGATCACGCCGGCCGACACCACCGACGACGTGGTGCTCCTGATCGAGAAGACCGTCGGCACCGCGCACCTCGTCGTCCTGCCGGGCGCCGCCCGCGATCCGGCCGGGGACGTCGTCCTGTGCGACGTGGCCCGCGAGGCCGCGGACGAGTTGCTGAACGGGCTGCGGGAGCTGGGCCTGGAGCGCACCGGCTCCATCGCCGTCGAGAACGTCGAGCTGTCGCTGTCACGGCGGGCCGACCGCGCGGAGGCCGACGCACCCGGCGAGGCCGCGGACGCCGTGCTGTGGGAGCACCTCGCCGAGGCCACGCACGAGGAGTCGACCCTCTCGGTCACCTATGTCGCCTTCATCACGCTGGCCACGATGATCGCGGCCTGCGGTGTGGTGCTGGACAACGCGATCCTGATCGTGGGCGCGATGGCCGTCGGGCCGGAGTTCGGGCCGCTGGCCGGCATCTGCACGGCGATCGTGCAGCGCGCGCCGCGCCTCGCCGCGCGGTCCCTGATCGCGCTGCTCGCCGGCTTCGCCGCGGCGATGGCGGTCACCGTCGGTTTCAGCCTGTTCATGGACGCCGTCGGCCTGTTCAGCGAGAGCCGGCTGGAGGCCGCGCGCCCCAACACCGGCTTCATCTACGCCCCGGACTGGTTCTCGTTCGTCGTCGCGGTGCTCGCGGGCTGCGCGGGCACGCTGTCCCTGACGTCGGCGAAGTCCGGCGCCCTGGTCGGTGTCGCCATCTCGGTCACCACGGTCCCGGCCGCCGCGAACGCGGCCGTCGCCCTGATCTACGGCGACACCCACCAGACGCTCCGCTCGACGGAGCAACTCCTGCTGAACCTCGCGGGAATCGTCCTGGCGGGCACGCTGACGCTGCTGGCCCAGAAGTACTTCTGGGCCAGGCAACGGGAACTCGCGAAGGAACGGCAGGGCAGCCGGCCTTAGGGGCGCGGGGCCCTGCTCGCCGTGCGGCTCCCCACGCGGGCACCACCGTCAACGGCCGCTCCCAGCGCGGGCCCGACCGTCTACAACGGCTCCCCGCGCGGACACCACCGTCTGCGGCGGCCGGCCGAGCGCCGACTTCACCACACCGGCAGGCCGCCCGCCGACTGCCCGCGACCGGCTAGCCCAGCGCCGACTTCACCACATCGGCCAGCCGCCCGCCGACCGAGCGGGCCTGCTCGATGTCGGCGGCCTCGACCATCACGCGCACGACCGGCTCGGTCCCGGAGGGCCGCAGCAGCACGCGCCCGGTCTCCCCGAGCTCCCGCTCCGCGTCGGCGACGGCCGCCGCCAGCTCACCCGACGTCTTCACGCGGGACCTGTCCACGTCCCGCACGTTGATCAGCACCTGCGGCAGCCGCTCCATCACGGACGCCAGCTCCCGCAGCGACCGCCCGGTCTCGGCGACGCGCGCCGCGAGCAGCAGCCCGGTCAGCGTGCCGTCACCGGTCGTCGCGTGGTCGAGGATGATCACGTGGCCGGACTGCTCGCCGCCGAGCGCGTAGCCGTGCTCCTTCATCTCCTCCAGCACGTACCGGTCGCCGACCGCCGTCTGGACGAGCTTGAGCCCCTCCCGCTCCAGCGCGAGCTTGAAGCCGAGGTTGGACATCACGGTGGCGACGACGGTCTCGGCGCGCAGCGCGGAGCGCTCCCGCATGGCGAGGGCGAGCACCGCGAGGATCTGGTCGCCGTCGACCTCCTCGCCGGTGTGGTCGACGGCGAGGCAGCGGTCGGCGTCGCCGTCGTGGGCGATGCCGAAGTGCGCGCCGTGCTCGACGACCGCGGCCTTGAGCAGGTCGAGGTGGGTGGAGCCGCAGCCGTCGTTGATGTTGAGGCCGTCCGGCTCGGCACCGATCGTGATCACCTCGGCGCCGGCCCGGGTGAACGCCTCCGGGGAGACGCGGGCGGCGGCGCCGTGCGCCTCGTCGAGGACGATCTTCAGCCCGTCGAGCCGGTTCGGCAGCACGCCGACGAGGTGCTCGACGTAGCGGTCGAAGCCCTCCTCGTAGTCGCGGACGCGGCCGACGCCGGCGCCGGTCGGGCGGTCCCAGGGCTCGCCGTGGCGGTGGGCGTCGTAGACCGCCTCGATCCGGTCCTCGAGCTCGTCGGCGAGTTTGTGGCCGCCGCGGGCGAAGAACTTGATGCCGTTGTCGGGCATGGCGTTGTGGCTCGCGGAGAGCATGACGCCGAGGTCGGCGCCGAGGGCGCCGGTGAGGTGGGCGACGGCCGGGGTCGGCAGGACTCCGACGCGCAGGACGTCGACGCCGGCGCTGGCGAGGCCCGCGACGACGGCGGCCTCGAGGAACTCCCCGGACGCGCGCGGATCACGGCCGACCACCGCGGTCGGCCGGTGCCCCTCGAAGGTGCCCGCCTCGGCGAGTACGTGTGCTGCCGCGACGGACAGGCCGAGTGCCATCTCGGCGGTCAGATCCGCGTTGGCGACACCGCGCACACCGTCCGTGCCGAAGAGTCGTCCCACGTGTCCTCCTGAGGAAGCGTCAGTTACGAAGAGCGGCGCGCCGGTGCGGCCCACGCGCGCGTGCCGTTCGTGACCCGGGACTGCGCCGCCCGGGCACCAATCGCACAAGACGATGAGCGTCTTGTGCCGTTATACGCCCGAAGGCTGTGATAAACGAACGCCCCGGCGGCACACGGGCGTGCCGCCGGGGCGTTCGGAGTACGCGGAGGGCAACCGAATCCGGAGCCGATACGTACGAGCAGGCAGCGAAGCTTAGCGCTTGCTGTACTGCGGGGCCTTGCGGGCCTTCTTCAGACCGGCCTTCTTGCGCTCGACCGCACGGTCGTCGCGGCGCAGGAAGCCGGCCTTCTTCAGCGGGCCACGGTTGTTGTCGACGTCCGCCTCGTTCAGCGCACGGGCGACACCGAGACGGAGCGCACCGGCCTGACCGGAGACACCGCCACCCGCGATGCGGGCGATGACGTCGTAACGGCCCTCGAGCTCGAGCACCTTGAAGGGCTCGTTGACTTCCTGCTGGTGCACCTTGTTCGGGAAGTAGTCCTCGAGGGTGCGACCGTTGATCTTCCACTTGCCGGTGCCCGGGACGATCCGGACGCGGGCGATGGCGTTCTTGCGACGGCCCAGGCCGGCGGCCGGCTGGGGCTCGCCGAAGCGGGAGGCCAGGGACTCCGAGGTGTACTCGCCCTCGACGGGGACCTCGGACTCGGTGGTGTAGCTGTCGATGTCAAGCTCTTCGAGCGGCTGCTCGGCAGTGGTCTCGGCCACGATTCTCCTCAGATTCTCTTCAGTCTTAGGGGGTGGCCGGACTTACTGCGCGACCTGGGTGATCTCGTACGGCTGCGGCTGCTGCGCGCCGTGCGGGTGCTGGTCACCCTTGTAGACCTTCAGCTTCGAGAGCATCTGACGGCCCAGGGAGTTCTTGGGGAGCATGCCCTTGACGGCCTTCTCGATGGCCTTCTCGGGGTTCTTGTCGAGCAGCTCGTCGTAGCGGACGGAGCGCAGACCACCCGGGTAGCCGGAGTGGCGGTACGCCATCTTCTGGGTCCGCTTGTTGCCGGACAGGTGCACCTTGTCGGCGTTGATGATGATGACGAAGTCACCAGCGTCGACGTGCGGCGCGTAGATCGGCTTGTGCTTGCCCCGGAGAAGGGTGGCGGCGGTGGTGGCGAGACGGCCCAGGACAACGTCCTGAGCGTCGATGACGTGCCACTGGCGCGTCACATCGCCGGGCTTGGGGCTGTACGTACGCACGGTTCGTAGCCTTCGCTTCGAGTGAATGGTCCTAGACAAGGTCACCGAAACGATCACGACAGCCTTGACCCACGGCGGCGACGCAAACCGCGTGCGTGGGGTCGCTGGTCATCGGCCCGGTGGACCGGTGTAAGGGCCCGTCCCGTGAGAATGAGCAAGCCAATACACAACGAACAAGCAGAATACCGGGGCGCAGGGGGTGGGTCAAAACGGCCCCGGCCCGGCACCGGCCGCGACGCCCCCGCACCCGCCCGGCCAGGCCGAACACCGCCCCTCCCCCTGCGCCGGGCATGACACACGGGTACCCCGTCTAAGATGCCTCCCCATGAGCTATGGGCAGGGGGGACCCCAGCAGCCCCAGTGGGATCCCTGGAAACCGCACTCCCAGCAGCCGTGGAACGGCGGTGGTGACGGCGAGACCCCGGACTGGGCGGCGCTGGCCGAGGCGTCCGAGGCGCGCAACAAGCGGCGCCGGATGCTGTTCATCGGCGGCGGCGCGCTGGCCACACTCGCCGTCGGTGCCGCCGTCGCCCTGGCCGTGACCTCGGCCGACGGCAGCAACCAGGCCGGCGGCGACCCCAGCTCGCTGCCGCCGACGGCGTCCATCCCCGGCGAGACGGCCACGGCCCCGTCGTTCGCACCGACGAGCGCCCCGCCGCCGCTGGACCCCAAGGACTTCATCTCCAGCAAGAACAAGGACACCGCGCCGCTCGGCCCGGACATCCTGTTCCCCGGCTCGCAGCTCACCATGGGCTCGACCGTGTACAAGAAGGGCCCCACGGCCGACACCACGAACTGCGCCTCGGCCGCCAAGGGCACCCTGCCCCAGGCGCTCGCCGCGGGCCGCTGCACCCGTCTGATGCGCGTCACCTACACCCAGGGCGGCATCGCGGTCACCGTCGGTGTCGCCGTCTTCGACACCGAGGCCCAGGCCGTCACGGCGAAGAAGGCCGCCGACCCCAAGAAGGGCACGGTCCAGCCGGTGTCGGGCAAGGGCGTCAAGCCGTTCTGCAACGGCGCGGTCTGCCGCTCCACGGTGAACTCCTACGGCCGCTACGCCTACTTCACCCTCACCGGCTTCACCGACGGCAAGAACGTCACCATGAAGGACACCAAGATCTTCGCCACCGGTGACGACCTCGCCGAGTTCGCCTTCCGGCAGATCGCCCGCCGCGGCGAGGCCCAGGCGTCGGCAGCGGCGAACGGCTGACCTGCCCGGAACGCGGCGACGAACGGCCGGCCCGCCCCGAAGGCCTCGGCGGCGGCGAAGGTCCGGGCCGCCCCGAACGCATCGGCAGCGGCGAAGGTCCGGCCCGCCCGGAACCCGGCGGCAACGGCGAACGGCCGGCCCGCCGCAGTCGTCGGGCGGGTGAACACTTCCCGACGGCTCCTCCACAGCCGTTTCGCGGGCCCGCCACCCGTGCCAGCATCGGTGCTCGGTCGGTCCGGCGCCGGCGCCCGGCCGGGCCGGCGCGGGAGACCGATCTCACGCGAGAGGCGATCTCAGGGGGAGTCCCGCAGCCACATGTCCGAAGCGATCCTTCTCGTGGGTGGTCAGGGCACCCGGCTGCGGCCCCTGACCAGCCACACCCCCAAGCCGCTGCTGCCCGTCGCCGGCGTGCCCTTCCTCACCCACCAGCTGGCGCGGGCCGCCGCCGCGGGCGTCACGCGGATCGTCCTCGCCACCTCCTACCTCGCGGAACTCTTCGAGGCGGAGTACGGCAACGGGGAACGGCTCGGCCTGGAGCTGGAGTACGTCACCGAGGAGACCGCCCTCGGCACCGGCGGAGCCATCCGCAACGCCGCCCGGCGCCTGCGCAGCGCACCCGGCGACCCGGTGCTCGTCTTCAACGGCGACATCCTCTCCGGCGTCGACATCGCCGCCCTGCGCGCCCACCACCGGGCCACCGGCGCCGACGTCACCCTGCACCTCAAGCGCGTCGCGGACCCCCGCGCCTTCGGCCTGGTCCCGACCGACGCCGACGGCCGCGTCACCGCGTTCCTGGAGAAGCCGCAGACCCCGGAAGAGATCATCACCGACCAGATCAACGCCGGCTGCTACGTCTTCACGCGGTCCGTCATCGACCGCATCCCGCCGGACCGGGTGGTCTCCGTGGAACGCGAGACCTTCCCCTCGCTCCTCGCGACGAACGCCCACGTCAGAGGCGTCGTCGACGAAAGCTACTGGCTCGACCTCGGCACCCCGGCCGCCTTCGTCCAGGGCTCCGCCGACCTGGTCCGCGGCCGCGTCACCTCCCCCGCGCTGCCCGGCCCGGCCGGCGACGCCCTGGTCCTGCCCGGCGCCCGCGTCCACCCCGGCGCGCTGCTCAGCGGCGGCACGGTCGTCGCCGCCGGCGCGGTGATCGACGAGGGCGCGGTCGTCGAGGGCAGCGTCGTCATGACGGGCGCCCGCATCGGCCCCGGCGCCACCGTCCACGCCTCGGCCGTCGGCCGCCACGCCCGCATCGGCACCGGCACGTCCCTCGACGCGGCGGTCATCGGCGACGGCGCGGCCCTCGCCGAGGGCAACGAACTCCCCCCGGGCGTACGCATCGCCTGCGGCGCACGGATCCCCCCGTACAGCGTCCGCCTGTCAGCGCCCCCCACCCCATGCGGCCAGGAGCACAACACACGGGAACACGTCGCCTAGGGCACGGCAGTCGACCTTCGACGGGGAAGCGTCACGCACGGCGCGGCAACCAACCAAAGGGGCGCGGGGAACTGCGCGACCAGCCACGACGCAGTCGCAGCCGGCCGACCACAGCAACCCGGCACCGCCTAACAGCAGCCGCCCCCCAGGGGCAGGCTGCGCTTGTTGCGCGCCACCCGGCTCCGCTCCGCGAGCAGCGCATCCGCCGGATACCCGACCTCCTCCAGCGTCAGCCCGTGCGGCCGGACGACATGGACGGCCGAGTCCCGCACGCCCGCGGCCAGCACCTTCGCCGGCCACTCGGGGGGCCGGTGCCCGTCCCCCACGAACAGCAGCGCCCCGATCAGCGAGCGCACCATGTTGTGGCAGAAGGCGTCGGCCCGCACCGTCGCGGTGATGATCCCGTCGTCGCCCCGCGTCAGGCTCAGTTCCTGCAAGGTGCGGATGGTGGTCGCCCCCTCCCGCTTCTTGCAGTAGGCGGCGAAGTCGTGCTCGCCGAGCAGCCCCCGCGCCGCCTCGTTCATGGCGTCGACGTCGAGCGGCCAGTCGTGCCACAGCACGTGCCCCCGCAGCAGCGGGTCGACGCCGCCGGGGTTGTCCGTCACCCGGTACGCGTAGCGCCGCCAGATCGCGGAGAACCGGGCGTTGAAGCCGCTGGGCGCCGGACGCAGCGCCCACACCCGCACGTCCTTCGGCAGCCGCCCGGCGAGCCGCTTCAGCAGCTTCTCGTGGTGCTCGCGCCAGACGTCCTCGGGGAGGTCCACATGGGCCACCTGCCCGCGCGCGTGCACCCCGGCGTCGGTGCGGCCGGCGACGGTCAGCTCGTACGTCTCGCGGGAGCGGGTGACGGTCCGCAGCGCGTCCTCGATCTCCCCCTGGACGGTGCGCCGGCCGCCGGCCTGCTTGGCCCACCCGGAGAAGTCGGTCCCGTCGTAGGACAGATCGAGGCGGACACGGACGAACCCGGGCTGTACTTCTTCGCTCACGCGGACATCCTCTCAAGTACGCGAAAGCGGGCCCGCCCCGGAAGGGACGGACCCGCTCTCAGACGTCAGGCAGAGCCTCAGGCGTCCTTGGACTCCTCGGCGGGAGCCTCGGCAGCCTCGGTCTCCTCGACCTTGGTCTCCTGGGCCTTGGCCTCCTCGGCGTCCTTGGCGGAACGCTTGGTGGCGGCCTCGGCCTCACCCACGGCCGTCTGCTGCACCGTCAGCGCCTCGACCAGCTCGATGACCGCCATGGGCGCGTTGTCGCCACGACGGTTGCCGATCTTGGTGATGCGGGTGTAGCCACCCGGACGGTTCTCGTACCGCGGGCCGATCTCGGTGAAGAGCGTGTGGACGACGCCCTTGTCCGTGATGACCTGGAGCACCTGGCGGCGGTTGTGAAGGTCGCCCTTCTTCGCCTTGGTGATCAGACGCTCCGCGTACGGGCGCAGGCGGCGGGCCTTCGCCTCGGTGGTGGTGATACGGCCGTGCTCGAAGAGCGACTTCGCGAGGTTCGCGAGGAGCAGCTTCTCGTGCGCGGCGCTGCCGCCCAGACGGGCACCCTTGGTGGGCTTCGGCATGATCTATCTCCTGTTTCTCTGCCCCGGCCGTATCAGGTACCGGGGTCAGTATCCGAGCGGGCGGTTGCCCGTCGGAGATCCGGACAGGGCCCCGAAGGGGCCCGTTCCGGAAGGGGCGCGGGGAACTGCGCGACCAGCCACAGCGCACCCGCACCCGAGTACGGACCGTGAGGCCCGAGCTCTTAGTACTGCTCGGTCTCGACGAAGCCCGCGTCCGCGTCGTCGTCCGCGCCGAAGGCGTCGGCGGCGGCGGTCGGGTCGAATCCGGGCGGGCTGTCCTTGAGGGCCAGGCCCATGCCGGCCAGCTTCGCCTTGACCTCGTCGATGGACTTCGCACCGAAGTTGCGGATGTCCAGCAGGTCGGCCTCGGAACGCGCCACGAGCTCACCCACGGAGTGGATGCCCTCGCGCTTGAGGCAGTTGTACGAGCGGACGGTCAGCTCGAGCTCCTCGATCGGGAGCGCGAGGTCGGCCGCCAGCGCCGCGTCCGTCGGGGACGGACCCATGTCGATGCCCTCGGCGTCGATGTTCAGCTCGCGGGCGAGACCGAACAGCTCGACCAGCGTCTTGCCGGCGGACGCCATGGCGTCACGCGGACGCATCGCCTGCTTGGTCTCGACGTCGACGATCAGCTTGTCGAAGTCGGTGCGCTGCTCGACACGCGTGGCCTCGACCTTGTACGTGACCTTGAGCACCGGCGAGTAGATGGAGTCGACCGGGATACGGCCGATCTCCTGGCCCGCCTGCTTGTTCTGCACGGCGGAGACGTAGCCGCGACCGCGCTCGACGGTCAGCTCCATCTCCAGCTTGCCCTTGCCGTTGAGCGTGGCGAGGACGAGGTCGGGGTTGTGCACCTCGACACCGGCCGGGGGCGCGATGTCGGCGGCGGTGACCAGACCCGGGCCCTGCTTGCGCAGGTACATCACGACCGGCTCGTCGTGCTCCGAGGAGACGACCAGCTGCTTGATGTTGAGGATCAGGTCGGTGACGTCCTCCTTGACGCCCGGCACGGTGGTGAACTCGTGCAGGACGCCGTCGATGCGGATGCTGGTGACAGCAGCGCCGGGGATCGACGACAGGAGGGTACGGCGGAGGGAGTTGCCGAGGGTGTAGCCGAAGCCCGGCTCCAGCGGCTCGATCACGAACCGGGAGCGGAACTCGTCGACGACCTCTTCGGTCAACGAGGGACGCTGAGCGATCAGCATGTGTGGATCAGATCCTTCTTTCGTGGACGCCCGCTATTTGACGTCCGACGGAAACCGCACCCGGTGACAAGCGCGGGTACTGCAAGGGTACGGGCGGCACGGCCCTTTTCAGCGCCGTACCGCCCGAACAGCCCGGGGAAGCGAGGTCAGACGCGACGACGCTTCGGCGGACGGCAGCCGTTGTGCGGGGTCGGGGTGACGTCCTGGATGGAGCCGACCTCGAGGCCCGTGGCCTGCAGGGAGCGGATCGCGGTCTCACGACCGGAACCCGGGCCCTTCACGAACACGTCGACCTTGCGCATGCCGTGCTCCTGGGCGCGGCGGGCAGCCGACTCGGCGGCCATCTGCGCGGCGAACGGCGTGGACTTCCGGGAGCCCTTGAAGCCGACGTGGCCGGCGGAGGCCCAGGAGATCACGTTGCCGGACGGGTCCGTGATGGAGACGATCGTGTTGTTGAACGTGCTCTTGATGTGCGCGTGGCCGTGAGCGACGTTCTTCTTTTCCTTGCGGCGCACCTTCTTGGCAGCGCCCTGACGACCCTTGGGGGGCATCTACTAACTCCTACGGGAGGTGGTCGGTCCTACAGCGAAGACCGTGGACAGATGTCCGCTGCGGACTACTTCTTGCCCGGCTTCTTCTTGCCGGCGATGGCGCGACGCGGGCCCTTGCGGGTACGAGCGTTGGTGCTGGTGCGCTGACCGCGGACGGGCAGACCGCGACGGTGACGCAGACCCTGGTAGCAGCCGATCTCGACCTTGCGGCGGATGTCGGCCTGGATCTCGCGACGGAGGTCACCCTCGGTCTTGATGTTGTTGTCGACGTACTCGCGGATCGCGACGAGCTGCTCCTCGGAGAGGTCGCGGACGCGGGTGTTCGGGTCGACGCCGGTCGCAGCCAGCGTCTCCTTCGAGAGGGTCCGGCCGATGCCGAACACGTAGGTGAGGGCGACCTCCACGCGCTTGTCGCGCGGGATGTCGACACCGGAAACGCGTGCCATTCAATGGCTCCTGGTGATCTTCGGAGGTCTTCCGCAGGACCGGTTCCCAGCCGCCGTATCAGGTACGAACTGGGTCCCCGGCCTCCGAACCGGGGGTGTCAGGCGAACGCTCGCGCGGGGGCCTGGGTCCTGCGTATGTACATAGTTCAGCTCGCGTCGCGCGAAAACTCTGCGATAGAGGTGCAGAGGGTTCGATCGGGTGCGATCAGCCCTGGCGCTGCTTGTGGCGCGGGTTCTCGCAAATGATCATGACCCGGCCGTGACGGCGGATCACCCTGCACTTGTCGCAGATCTTCTTGACGCTCGGCTTGACCTTCATGGGGTGAGGTTCTCCGGGTCAGTGCCATCGCTCCGGGCGGGCCCGGGGCGCGGGCAAGATCTACTTGTACCGGTAGACGATCCGGCCACGCGTCAGGTCGTACGGAGAAAGCTCCACCACGACCCGGTCGTCAGGGAGGATGCGGATGTAGTGCATACGCATCTTGCCGCTGATGTGTGCCAGGACCTGGTGGCCGTTCTGGAGCTCGACCTTGAACATGGCGTTCGGCAGAGACTCGACGACAGTGCCCTCGATCTCGATGGCACCTTGCTTCTTGGCCACGCTTCGCCCTTCGAATCGACTACCTTGATCGACTCCGGCGCGCACCGTTCGTGAGCATGCGGACATGCGGGTGCACAAGAGCCGACGAGTCAGTCTACGTCAGCACACCCGAAAAGGCGAAACGAGGAAGTCTGCCCTACGAGGGAGATCGTCATGCAGGAGGGGCGGAACTCCGTCCGGCAGTTCCGCCCGATCCTGCGCCGCAGCTCAGGCCAGCGGGTCCGGGGCCGCCGTGATGCCGTACTCGGCGAGCTTGGCCTTGCCGCCGTCGGGGGCCGTCAGGACCAAGGGGCCCTCTTCCGTCAGGGCGACGGAGTGCTCCCAGTGGGAGGACCAGGTGCCGTCGGTCGTGATGACCGTCCAGTCGTCGGAGAGCACCTCGGTCTTCGGCGTGCCGAGGGAGACCATCGGCTCGATCGCCAGGCAGAAGCCGGGCACCAGCTTGGGGCCCTTGCCGCGGCGCTTCTCGACGTAGTTCAGCAGGTGCGGGTCCATGTGCATCTCGGTGCCGATGCCGTGGCCGCCGTAGTCCTCGATGATGCCGTAGCGGCCGCCGCCGGGCTTGGGCTGGCGGCGGATGTACGTCTCGATGGCGCGGGAGATGTCGACGAGACGGTTGCCCGCCTTCATCGCGGCGATGCCGGCCCACATGGACTCTTCGGTCACCCGGGACAGCTCGATCAGCTCCGGGGCGTGACCGGAACCCACGAACGCGGTGTACGCGGCGTCGCCGTGCCAGCCGTCGACGATCGCGCCGCAGTCGATGGAGATGATGTCGCCGTCCTTGAGGACGACGTCGTCCGAGGGGATGCCGTGGACGACGACCTCGTTGACGGACGTGCAGATGGTCGCGGGGAAGCCGCCGTAACCGAGGAAGTTCGGCTTGGCGCCGTGCTCGGCGAGCACCTTGCGCGCGACCTCGTCCAGGTCCTTGGTCGTGGCGCCCGGCACCGCCGCCTCGCGGGTGGCCTGGTGGATGGCGGCGACGACCAGACCCGCCGCACGCATCTTCGCGATCTGCTCGGGCGTCTTGATCTGCACCATGGGGGGCCTGCGCTCTCCGTCACTCACGTCAACCGGTTACCAACACAACAGTACGGCCGTGACGCCCCCCAGGGCGCCACGGCCGGCTGCGGACCGACGGCTACTGGCCGTCGTCCTCACGCTTCAGCGCACCGAGCGCCCGCTGCGTGACCTCGTCCACCTCGCCCATGGCCGAGATCGTCACGACCAGGCCCTGGGACTTGTAGTAGTCGATGATCGGCTCGGTCTGCGTGTGGTAGACCTCCAGCCGCGTGCGCACCGTCTCCTCGGTGTCGTCGTCCCGCTGGTACAGCTCGCCGCCGCAGACGTCGCAGACGCCTTCCTTGGCGGGCTTCTTGTACGTCACGTGGAAGACGTGCGCCGAGTCGTTGCGGCAGATGCGACGGCCGGCGATGCGCTTGACGACCTCGTCCTCGGGGGCTTCGAGGTCGAGCACGGCGTCCAGCTTGATGTTCTCGGTGTTCAGCAGCTCGTCCAGCGCCTCGGCCTGCGAGACGTTGCGCGGGAAACCGTCCAGCAGGAAGCCGTTCTCGGCGTCCGGCTGCTCCATGCGGTCCTTCGCCATCGCGATGGTGACCTCGTCGGGGACGAGGTTACCGGCGTCCATGTAGGACTTCGCGAGCTTCCCGAGCTCCGTCTGCCGGCTGATGTTGGCGCGGAACAGGTCGCCCGTGGAGATGTGCGGAACGCGCAGGCGCTCGGCAAGGCGCGTGGCCTGCGTACCCTTTCCGGCACCCGGCGGCCCGACGAGGACGATTCGCATCAGCGGAGGAACCCTTCGTAATTGCGCTGCTGGAGCTGGCTCTCGATCTGCTTCACCGTCTCGAGACCCACACCCACGATGATCAGGATGCTGGTCCCGCCGAACGGGAAGTTCTGGCTTGCCCCGAAGCCCACCAACGCCATCGTCGGCACGAGAGCGATCAGTCCCAAGTACAGCGAACCCGGCCAGGTGATCCGGTTGAGCACGTAGGAGAGGTACTCAGCGGTCGGTCGGCCAGCCCGGATGCCCGGGATGAAGCCACCATACTTCTTCATGTTGTCGGCGACTTCCTCGGGGTTGAAGGAGATCGCCACGTAGAAGAACGCGAAGAAAACGATGAGCAAGAAGTACAGAGTGATGTAAATCGGGTGGTCGCCCTTCACCAGGTTCTGCTGAACCCAGGTCTTCCACCCCGAGTTCCCCCCGGCGAACTGAGCGATCAGCGCCGGAATGTAGAGCAGCGACGAGGCGAAGATGACGGGGATCACACCCGCCTGGTTCACCTTGAGCGGGATGTACGTGGACGTGCCGCCGTAGGAGCGGCGGCCGATCATCCGCTTCGCGTACTGGACGGGGATGCGGCGCTGGGCCTGCTCCACGAAGACCACGAGTCCGACCATGACCAGGCCGACCAGGATGACCGTGCCGAACTCGATCCAGCCGCCGGCCAGGTTGCCGGACTTCTTGATGGACCACAGGGCGGACGGGAAGGTCGCGGCGATCGAGATGAACATCAGGATCGACATGCCGTTGCCGATGCCGCGGTCGGTGATGAGCTCACCGAGCCACATGACGACGGCCGTACCGGCGGTCATGCAGATGACCATGGTGATGGTGGTGAAGATCGCCCGGTCGGGCACGATCTGCGAGGCCACGGTGCAGCCGTTGAACAGCGCGCCGGAGCGGGCGGTGGCCACCAGGCCGGTGCCCTGCAGCACCGCCAGGGCGATGGTCAGATAGCGCGTGTACTGCGTGATCTTGGCCGTGCCGGCCTGACCCTCCTTCTTGAGGGCCTCCAGGCGCGGGATCACCACGGTCAGCAGCTGCAGGATGATGCTCGCCGTGATGTACGGCATGATGCCCAGCGCGAAGACGGTGATCTGCAGCAGCGCACCGCCGCTGAACATGTTGACCAGACCGAAGAGGCCCTGGTTGCCGGACGCCTCGTCCACGCACTGCTGGACGGACTTGTAGTCCACGCCCGGGATGGGGATGTGGGTACCGACCCGGTAGACCACGATGATGCCGAGCGTGAAGAGCAGCTTCTTGCGCAGGTCGGGCGTCCTGAACGCCCGGGCGAACGCGGTGAGCACGGTGCCTCCTGCGACCCCCGCGCAACTGCGTCGAAGGGCGGTCTTGAGGTTCGACGAATACGAAAAAGAACAGTGCAGGCTACCTTACCGGCCTGACTGCTCCCCTAGGAACGACCAACCGGGGATACCCCAATTGTGGGGTATCCCCGGTTGACGTGTTACGTCATCGGGCTCAGACGAGCTCGGTGACCGTACCGCCGGCGGCGGTGATCTTCTCCTTGGCGGAGCCGGAGACGGCGTCGACCGTCACCTGCAGCGCCACGGAGATCTCGCCCTGGCCGAGGACCTTGACGAGGCTGTTCTTGCGAACGGCACCCTTGGCCACCAGCGACTCGACGGTGACCTCGCCACCCTCGGGGTACAGCGCGGCCAGCTTGTCGAGGTTCACGACCTGGTACTCGGTCTTGAACGGGTTCTTGAAGCCCTTCAGCTTCGGGAGGCGCATGTGGAGCGGCATCTGGCCACCCTCGAAGCGCTCCGGAACCTGGTAGCGGGCCTTGGTGCCCTTGGTACCACGACCGGCCGTCTTACCCTTCGACGCCTCACCACGACCGACACGGGTCTTGGCGGTCTTGGCGCCCGGGGCGGGACGGAGGTTGTGGATCTTGAGCGGGTTGTTCTCCGCCATGATCAGTCGACCTCCTCGACCGTCACGAGGTGGCGGACGGTGTGCACCATGCCGCGGAACTCGGGGCGGTCCTCCTTGACGACCACGGTGTTGATCCCCTTGAGACCAAGCGACCGCAGGGTGTCACGGTGGTTCTGCTTGCTGCCGATGTAGGACTTGACCTGCGTGATCTTGAGCTGCGCCATGATTACGCACCCGCCCCGGCACGCGCACGCAGCAGAGCCGCGGGAGCGACGTCCTCGAGCGGCAGACCACGGCGGGCCGCGATCTCCTCGGGACGCTGCAGACCCTTCAGGGCCTCCACGGTCGCGTGCACGATGTTGATCGCGTTGTCGGAGCCGAGCGACTTCGACAGCACGTCGTGGATACCGGCGCACTCGAGCACGGCGCGCACCGGACCACCGGCGATAACACCGGTACCGGGGGACGCGGGCTTGAGCAGCACGACGCCGGCAGCCTTCTCACCCTGGATGGGGTGCGGGATGGTGCCCTGGATACGCGGGACCTTGAAGAAGTGCTTCTTGGCCTCCTCAACGCCCTTGGCGATGGCGGCCGGCACCTCCTTGGCCTTGCCGTAACCGACACCCACGGTGCCGTCACCGTCGCCCACCACGACCAGCGCGGTGAAGCTGAAGCGACGACCACCCTTCACAACCTTGGCGACACGGTTGATCGCGACGACGCGCTCGACGTACGCGGTCTTCTCGGCGGCAGCAGCGCCGCCGTCACGGCCCTTCCGGTCCCGCCGCTCGCCGCCACCGGCACCGCTTCCGCGGCGCTGGGGTCCAGCCATTGGATTACCTCTCTCTTTTTCCGCTAGCTACGGCGGCTCAGAACTTGAGCCCGGCCTCGCGGGCGGCGTCCGCCAGGGCGGCGATGCGCCCGGCGTACTGGTTGCCACCACGGTCGAACACGACAGCCTCGACACCGGCGGCCTTGGCACGCTCGGCGACCAGGGCGCCGACCTGCTTGGCCTGGGCGGACTTGTCGCCCTCAGCACCGCGGATCGAGCTGTCCAGGGTGGACGCCGACGCCAGGGTGTGGCCCTTGAGGTCGTCGATCACCTGCGCCACGATGTGGCGGTTGGAGCGGGTCACGACCAGGCGGGGACGCTCCGCGGTACCGGAGACCTTCTTGCGGATCCGAAGGTGACGGCGCTTGATAGCAGCACGCTTGTAAGCGTCGCCCTTGAGGATCTTCTGCCCGTATGCCATGGCTTACTTACCCGCCTTTCCGACCTTGCGGCGGATGACTTCGCCCTCGTACTTGACGCCCTTGGCCTTGTACGGGTCGGGCTTGCGCAGCTTGCGGATGTTGGCCGCAACCTCGCCGACCTTCTGCTTGTCGATGCCCTCGACCGAGAAACGGGTCGGGGTCTCCACCTTGAAGGTGATCCCCTCGGGGGCCTCGACGGTGATCGGGTGGCTGTAGCCGAGCGCGAACTCGAGGTTCGAGCCCTTGGCGGTCACTCGGTAACCGACACCGCTGATCTCGAGCTTCTTGACGTATCCCTGGGTCACACCGGTGATCATGTTCGCCACCAGCGTGCGGGACAGGCCGTGCAGGGCCTTGCTCTGCCGCTCGTCGTTCGGGCGGGTCACCTGCAGGGTGCCGTCCTCGCCCTTAGCGATCTCGATCGGCGCGACGACGGTGTGGGTCAGCTCGCCCTTGGGGCCCTTGACCTTGACCGTACGGCCGTCGATGGTGACGTCCACGCCGGCGGGAACCGGGATGGGGAGCTTGCCGATACGCGACATAGCTGTTTCCTCCGTTCCCTTCCGTTACCAGACGTAGGCGAGGACTTCCCCACCCACGCCCTTCTTCTGCGCCTGCTTGTCGGTGAGCAGACCGTGGGACGTGGAGATGATCGCCACGCCGAGGCCGCCGAGCACCTTCGGCAGGTTGGTGGACTTCGCGTAAACCCGGAGGCCAGGCTTCGAGATCCGCTTGATGCCCGCGATGGAGCGCTCACGGTTCGGGCCGAACTTCAGGTCGAGCACGAGGTTCTTGCCGACCTCGGCGTCCTCGACGCGCCAGCCCGTGATGAAGCCCTCCTGCTGGAGGATCTCCGCGATGTGAGACTTGATCTTGGAGTGCGGCATCGACACCGAGTCGTGGTATGCCGAGTTCGCGTTACGCAGACGCGTCAGCATGTCTGCGATCGGATCAGTCATGGTCATGAATTGGCCTGTGGCCTTTCTCGCCGGGGTTTCCTATATGCGCCATCCCTCTCCCCGTACATGGACGGGACGGGTGCGGTGCGGGGACCTACGGCGTAGTAAGTCGTGCGGGCGGCAGAGGCCCAACCCTCCCAGCCTAAGGCATGGCGGGGAGGGCCCCTGCCGTCCCGGTTGCTTACCGAGAGGTCCAGGTATCCCTAACTAGGGGATTACCAGGAGCTCTTGGTCACGCCCGGCAGCTCGCCACGGTGAGCCATCTCACGAAGGCACACGCGGCAGAGGCCGAACTTGCGGTACACGGAGTACGGACGGCCGCAGCGCTGGCAACGGGTGTAGCCACGCACACCGAACTTGGGCTTGCGAGCAGCCTTCGCGATGAGAGCCTTCTTCGCCATCTCGCTCACGCCTCCTTGAACGGGAAGCCGAGGTGACGGAGGAGCGCGCGGCCCTCTTCGTCGTTGGTCGCCGTGGTGACCACGGTGATGTCCATACCCCGGACACGGTCGATCTTGTCCTGGTCGATCTCGTGGAACATGACCTGCTCCGTGAGACCGAAGGTGTAGTTGCCACGGCCGTCGAACTGCTTGGGGGACAGGCCGCGGAAGTCGCGGATGCGCGGCAGCGCGAGCGACAGGGTGCGGTCCAGGAACTCCCACATGCGGTCGCCACGGAGCGTGACGTGGGCACCGATCGGCTGACCCTCACGCAGCTTGAACTGCGCGATGGACTTGCGGGCCTTGGTGACGGCCGGCTTCTGACCGGTGATCGTGGTGAGGTCGCGCACGGCGCCGTCGATCAGCTTGGAGTCGCGGGCGGCGTCGCCCACACCCATGTTGACCACGATCTTGACGAGGCCCGGAACCTGCATGACGTTCTCGTACTTGAACTCGTCACGCAGCTTGCCGATGATCTCCTCGCGGTACTTCGTCTTGAGACGCGGAGTCACGGTGGTCGTCATCAGATGTCCTCACCCGTCCGCTTGGCAACGCGGATCTTGTTGCCCTCGTCGTCGAAGCGGTAACCGACGCGGGTCGGGACCTTCTGGCCGTCCTTCTCCACGACCAGCATGACGTTGCTGACGTGGATGGGGGCCTCGGTGGTCACGATGCCGCCGGCCTGCGAACCGCCGGCCGTGGGGCCGGCCTTCGTGTGCTTCTTGACCCGGTTGACACCCTCGACCAGGACACGCTCCTCGCGCGGGTAAGCGGCAATGACCTTGCCCTGCTTGCCCTTGTCCTTGCCGGTGATGACCTGGACCAGGTCGCCCTTCTTGATCTTCATGCTTACAGCACCTCCGGAGCCAGCGAGATGATCTTCATGAACTTCTTCTCGCGCAGCTCACGCCCGACCGGGCCGAAGATGCGGGTGCCGCGAGGGTCGCCGTCGTTCTTCAGAATGACGGCGGCGTTCTCGTCGAAGCGGATGTACGAGCCGTCCGGACGGCGGCGCTCCTTGACGGTGCGAACGATGACCGCCTTGACGACGTCACCCTTCTTCACGTTGCCACCGGGGATCGCGTCCTTGACGGTGGCGACGATGACGTCACCGATGCCCGCGTAGCGGCGACCGGAGCCACCGAGCACACGGATGCAAAGGATCTCCTTCGCACCAGTGTTGTCGGCGACACGCAGTCGCGACTCCTGCTGGATCACGTCTATCTCCTGGATGTCTGCCGGTTCCCGGCAGGGGCTTCCCTCACTGAGGTCGGCCCCTGCCGAGCCTGGCGGAACGATGCGTAGGGGGTCCCCCTACGAGGGATTACTTGGCCTTCTCGAGGATCTCGACGACGCGCCAGCGCTTGGTCGCGGACAGCGGCCGGGTCTCCATCAGGAGGACGCGGTCGCCGACACCCGCGGCGTTCTGCTCGTCGTGCGCCTTGAGCTTGTTCGTACGGCGGATGACCTTGCCGTACAGCGCGTGCTTGACGCGGTCCTCGACGGCGACGACGACGGTCTTGTCCATCTTGTCGCTGACGACGTAACCCTCACGGGTCTTGCGGAAGCCGCGCGCCTCGGTGTTCTGCTCAGTCACGTTGTTCTCGCTCATGCGTTCTCCACCGTTTCGATGCCCAGCTCGCGCTCGCGCATCAGGGTGTAGATCCGCGCGATGTCCTTACGGACGGCCTTGAGCCGACCGTGGTTCTCGAGCTGACCGGTCGCCGCCTGGAAGCGGAGGTTGAACAGCTCTTCCTTGGCCTCGCGGAGCTTCGCCAGAAGCTCCTCGTTGCCCAGCTCGCGCAGCTCGGACGCCTTGGTACCGGCCGACATCACGCTTCACCTGCCTCGCGCTTGACGATCCGGCACTTCATCGGCAGCTTGTGGGCCGCACGGGTCAGCGCCTCACGGGCGATCTTCTCGTTGGGGTACGACAGCTCGAACATGACGCGTCCGGGCTTGACGTTGGCCACCCACCACTCGGGAGAACCCTTACCGGAACCCATGCGGGTCTCGGCCGGCTTCTTCGTCAGCGGGCGGTCCGGGTAGATGTTGATCCAGACCTTGCCGCCACGCTTGATGTGGCGGGTCATGGCGATACGAGCCGCCTCGATCTGGCGGTTCGTGACGTACGCCGGGGTCAGCGCCTGGATGCCGTACTCGCCGAACGCAACCTGCGTCCCACCCTTGGACATGCCGTTGCGCTTCGGGTGGTGCTGCTTGCGGTGCTTGACCCTACGGGGGATCAGCATGACGGTCAGGCCTCCGTTCCGGTGCTCTCAGCCGGAGCGGCGGCGGGAGCCTCGGCCTTGGGGGCCTCGGCGCCGGCAGCCTGCTGCGGCTTGCGACCGCGCCGCTCGCCACCACGGCCACCACGGGCCGGGCGGTCGGCACCACCACGGGCCGGGCGGTTACCCGCACGGGCCGCAGCGTTCTCGGCGCGGACCTCGGCGATGTTCTTGACATCGCCCTTGTAGATCCAGACCTTCACGCCGATGCGGCCGAAGGTCGTCTTGGCCTCGAAGAAGCCGTAGTCCACGTTCGCGCGGAGCGTGTGCAGGGGCACGCGGCCCTCGCGGTAGAACTCCGAGCGGGACATCTCGGCGCCGCCGAGGCGGCCACCGCACTGGATCTTGATGCCCTTGGCGCCGGCCTTCATCGCCGACTGCATGCTCTTACGCATGGCGCGGCGGAAGGAGACGCGGGAGGAGAGCTGCTCGGCAACGGCCTGGGCAACCAGCTGAGCGTCGGTCTCGGGGTTCTTGACCTCGAGGATGTTCAGCTGGACCTGCTTGCCCGTGAGCTTCTCGAGGTCACCGCGGATGCGGTCGGCCTCGGCGCCACGGCGGCCGATGACGATGCCCGGACGAGCGGTGTGGATGTCCACACGCACACGGTCACGGGTGCGCTCGATCTCCACCTTGGAGATGCCGGCGCGCTCCATGCCGGACGTCATCATCCGACGGATGGCGACGTCTTCCTTGACGTAGTCCTTGTACAGCTTGTCGGCGTACCAACGCGACTTGAAGTCGGTCGTGACACCGAGCCGGAACCCGTGCGGGTTTACCTTCTGGCCCATTACCGGGTTCCTTCCTTGCTGCTGACGACCACGGTGATGTGGCTGGTCCGCTTGCGGATCCGGTAGGCACGGCCCTGGGCACGCGGACGGAACCGCTTCAGGGTCGGGCCTTCGTCGACGAACGCCTCGGAGACGAACAGCGTCGACGGGTCGGTGTGGTCGTAGTTGTGCGCGGCGTTGGCGATGGCGCTGTCCAGCACCTTGCCCACCGGCACCGAGGCGGCCTGCGGAGCGAATCGCAGGACGGCCTGGGCCTCCGTGGCGTCCATGCCACGGATGAGGTCCACCACGCGGCGGGCCTTCATGGGCGTGACGCGGATGTACCGCGCCTGGGCCCTGGCTTCCATGGTTGTCCCTTCAGTTACTTACGTGTCTGAATGCGATCCGCTACTAGCGGCGCTTCGACTTCCGGTCTTCCTTGACGTGACCCCGGAAGGTGCGCGTCGGCGAGAACTCGCCGAGCTTGTGGCCGACCATCGACTCGGTGACGAACACCGGGATGTGGGTCTTGCCGTTGTGCACCGCGATGGTGTGACCCAGCATGGCCGGGATGATCATCGAGCGGCGGGACCAGGTCTTGATGACGTTCTTGGTTCCGGCTTCGTTCTGGGCGTCCACCTTCTTGATCAGGTGGTCGTCGACGAAGGGCCCCTTCTTCAAGCTACGAGGCATCTCAACCCGTCCTTAGCGCTTCTTGTTCGTCTTGCGGCGGCGGACGATGTACTTGTTGCTCGCCTTCTTGGGAGAACGAGTACGACCTTCCTTCTGACCCCAGGGGCTGACCGGGTGGCGACCACCGGAGGTCTTGCCCTCACCACCACCGTGGGGGTGGTCAACCGGGTTCATCGCCACACCGCGAACGGTCGGGCGGACGCCCAGCCAGCGCTTGCGGCCGGCCTTGCCCCAGTTGATGTTGCTCTGCTCGGCGTTGCCGACCTCGCCGACCGTGGCGCGGCAGCGCTGGTCGACCAGGCGGATCTCACCGGAGGGCATGCGGAGGTGGGCCATCGAGCCCTCCTTCGCGAGCAGCTGCACGGAGGCACCGGCGGAGCGGGCGAACTTGGCGCCGCCGCCGGGACGAAGCTCCACGGAGTGGATCGTCGTACCGACCGGGATGTTGCGCAGCGCCAGGTTGTTGCCGGGCTTGATGTCGGCGCCGGGGCCGTTCTCGATCCGGTCGCCCTGGTTCAGCCCACGGGGGGCCAGGATGTAGCGCTTCTCGCCGTCCGCGTAGTGCAGGAGCGCGATGCGCGCGGTGCGGTTCGGGTCGTACTCGATGTGCGCGACCTTCGCCGGCACGCCGTCCTTGTCGTGACGACGGAAGTCGATCACGCGGTAGGCGCGCTTGTGGCCACCACCCTGGTGGCGGACGGTCACACGACCGGCGTTGTTACGGCCGCCCTTGCTGTGCAGAGGGCGGACCAGCGACTTCTCCGGCGTGGACCGCGTGACCTCGACGAAGTCGGCGACGCTGGCGCCACGACGGCCAGGAGTCGTCGGCTTGTACTTGCGGATACCCATTTCTCAGTCCTCGTCCGATATCGGACGATCCTGACCGCTTACGCGGTCGGACCGCCGAAGATGTCGATACGGTCGCCCTCGGCGAGGGTCACGATGGCCCGCTTGGTGGCGGCACGCTGGCCGAACCCGGTGCGGGTGCGCTTGCGCTTGCCGATGCGGTTGATCGTGTTGACCCCGGTGACCTTGACCTCGAAGACCGTCTCGACGGCCTGCTTGATCTGGGTCTTGTTCGAGCGCGGGTCGACGATGAACGTGTACTTGTTCTCGTCGAGGAGCGCGTAGCTCTTCTCGGAGACAACCGGCTTGAGCAGGACGTCACGGGGGTCCGTGAACGACTTGCTCAGCGGGGTCTCGACGGTGTTCTTGCCCTCGGCGGCGTGGCGACGCGCCTTCTTGACGCGCGCTTCCTTGGCCGCCTTGGCGGCCTTCGAGGCGATGGAGGGGTGACGGATCGCCATCAGACCTCGCTCCCTTCGGTGTCGTTGGCCTTCGGGCCGGCGACGAAGGACTCGAAAGCGGCCTGGGTGAAGACCACGTCGTCCGAGACGAGAACGTCGTACGTGTTCAGCTGGCCCGGCTCCAGGATGTGGACCTGGGGCAGGTTGCGGGCGGACAGCCACGCGGCCTCGTCGGAGCGCTCGACGACCAGGAGCAGGTTCTTGCGCTCCGAGATCTTGCCGAACAGGCTCTTGGCGGCCTTGGTGGAGATCGCACCCTCGACCACGCCGGAGACGACGTGGATGCGGTTGTGACGCGCCCGGTCGGTGAGGGCACCGCGCAGGGCGGCGGCCTTCATCTTCTTGGGGGTCCGCTGCGAGTAGTCACGCGGCACGGGACCGTGCACGACGCCACCACCGGCGAACTGCGGCGCGCGGGTCGAACCCTGGCGGGCGCGACCGGTGCCCTTCTGGCGGTACGGCTTCTTGCCACCACCACGGACCTCGCCACGCGTCTTGGTCTTGTGCGTGCCCTGGCGGGCAGCGGCCAGCTGCGCGACGACGACCTGGTGGATCAGCGGGACGCTGACCTTGGCGTCGAAGATCTCCGCGGGGAGCTCGACGGAACCGGCCTTCTCGCCCGCCGGCGAAAGGATGTCAACAGTGCTCATCGGTTACCTCAGGCCCCCTTGGCCGCGGTGCGGACCAGGACGAGGCCGCCGTTCGGACCGGGAACCGCGCCCTTGATGAGCAGCAGACCCTTCTCCGCGTCAACGGCGTGGACGGTCAGGTTCTGGGTGGTGACCCGCTCGTTGCCCATGCGACCCGCCATGCGGAGGCCCTTGAACACACGGCCCGGGGTGGCGCAGCCACCGATGGAACCGGGCGAGCGGTGCTTGCGCTGGGTGCCGTGACCGGCGCCGAGGCCACCGAAGTTGTGACGCTTCATGACACCGGCGAAGCCCTTGCCCTTGCTCTTGCCGGTGACGTCGACCTTCACGCCGGCCTCGAACACCTCAGCGGTGATCTCCTGGCCCAGCGTGTACTCGGAGGCGTCCGCGGTGCGGATCTCGACGAGGTGGCGACGGGGGGTGACGTCGGCCTTCGCGAAGTGACCCTTGAGGGGCTTGTTCACCTTGCGCGGGTCGATCTCGCCGAAGGCGATCTGGACCGACTCGTAGCCGTCGACGTCGTTGGTACGAACCTGGGTCACGACGTTGGGGCCGGCCTTGACGACGGTGACCGGAACAACACGGTTGTTCTCGTCCCACACCTGCGTCATGCCGAGCTTCTCGCCCAGGATGCCCTTGATCTGCTTAGCCATTCTCAGCCCACCAGCCTCAGAGCTTGATCTCGATGTCGACACCGGCCGGCAGGTCGAGTCGCATCAGAGAGTCAACGGTCTTGGGGGTCGGGTCGAGGATGTCGATCAGGCGCTTGTGCGTGCGCATCTCGAAGTGCTCGCGCGAGTCCTTGTACTTGTGCGGCGACTTGATGACGCAGTACACGTTCTTCTCAGTGGGCAGCGGCACCGGGCCCGCGACCGACGCACCGGTACGGGTCACCGTCTCGACGATCTTCTTCGCCGAAGAGTCGATGACCTCGTGGTCGTAGGCCTTGAGCCGGATGCGGATCTTCTGTCCCGCCATGGCTACTCAGTAGTCCTGTCTCTCTAACGCTCTGGAACCCGGTGTTCTTCTTGTGCGACCTTCGCTCCTCCGACCCACGCGGTCGGGCGTGTCGCGCTCCCGCTGACACAGATGTCCCTTGTTCGAACATCCCTGCGGGGGAATGCGACGGCCCTTCCGGAACCGCGGACCGGGGACCTCGGGCCCACCGGGTGCCTGGCCGGTATCGCGCTCACGCTTCCCGGAAGATTCCCGTACTTCCAACCCACATGGGGTTGACGAGTACTGTGGGACTCGCTTCCGGTCCTCCCGGCGGGAGGCGCGCAGCATCAACACTCGACCGAGCAACTCCGACAGTCTGCCATATGGGGCAGGCCGGATGCCAATCGAGCCGAAGAGATTACCCCGGGGGTGACAGAGGTCAAACCCGGACGGGCCTCCGGGGCCGGAGCAGCGCCTCCCAGGGCAGGTCAGAGGCCCTGTGAGCGACCCTTCCCCACTCCGGGGCGCCGGACCGAGCACTCATCATCGGGCCAGATGTGCGACACGCCACATATACGAAGGCGAGCGGGCGAGGCGTCCCTCTGATGTCGTCCGTGGTCAGCGGCGGGACGCGTACGTGACGAAGGCCGCCCAGGCCGTTGCCGGGAGGGCGAGGCGGGGGCCCTGCGTGTGCTTGGAGTCGCGGACGTGGACCGTGCCGGGAGTGTGGGCGATCTCGACGCAGGAGTTACCGTCGTTACCGCCGCTGTAGCTGCTCTTGAACCACGCCAGCTCGGGGGCGTCCCCAGCGGTGGTCTTGCGGATCATGTCTCTCCCAGCAGTTTTTCGACGAAGGCCAGCGACTCCCCGGGCGAGAGCGCCTGAGCCCGGATCGTGCCATACCGCAGCTCCAGGATGCGCAGGTGTTTCGGGTCGTGCGTCGGTCGTCCGTTGAACGCCCCGTCGGACCGGCCCACCGCCGTGCCGTCTGCGAACTTCAGCAGCTCGATCCGACCATCCAGGCCCGAGTGCGTATCGCAGTTCATCGGCATCACCTGCAGTACGACGTTGTGCAACCGGCCTACCTCCAACAGTCGTTCGAGCTGGCGGCGCCAGACCATTGTGCCGCCGATAGGACGCCTAAGAGCTCCCTCTTCCAGGACGAAGCTGAGAGCCGGCGCCGGGTCCCGCTCGAACACCGACTGCCGTGCCAGCCGCGCCGCCACCATGCGTTCGACGTCGTCCGGTGAGTACGGTGGCTGGGCCGCGCTGATCACGGCCCGGGCGTGATCCGGCGTCTGCAGCAGCCCGGCGATGATGTTGCACTCGTACACCCCGATCTCCACCGCCTGGGCCTCCAGCTTGGCCAGCTCCCGGACCTTCTTCGGGTAGCGGACCTTCTTCACGTCCTCCCAGGCCGCCGCGAGCAGGCCGCCGGCGTTCAGGATCTCGTCGGCCGCGTTGAGGTAGTCCTGGCGGGGGATGCGTTTGCCGCCCTCGATCTTGTAGACCATGTCCTCGCTGTAGCCGACGGCCCTGCCGAAGTCACCGGCGCGCAGTCCGGCCGCCTCGCGCCGCAGTTTCAGCTGGCGCCCCACCGTGGTGATGACGGCCACGCCCCACTCGTCGTCCGGGTCGACCTCCCAACCCGGCTCGTCCGCCTCGCTCTTGAGCCGTACCGCCTCGCCGTCCACCGACATCCGCGCCCCTCCGTCGCACCCGTCCGTCGTCCCGCGCCGTACGTCGGCGCCCTACCCCTGCAAACCGCGCGGACAGCCAGGACAGCACCGGACAAGCGCCGGACAGTGACCGTACGCAACCGTCTGATCACTCACCACGGTAGGCGGATACGGCCACGCTGAGTGACGTGAATCAGGAAATCGCCGAGGGGCGGGCCGCCGAACTCGCTTCGCCCGTCCCCCACTTCAGCGTTCTGCTGTCGTCCACCCCGCGCGGTGCCCGCCTCGCCCGGCTGCTCACGGAGGCGCAGTTGCGCCGCTGGGGGCTGCCGGTCGAGCCCGCGGACCTCCTCGTGGCCGAGCTGGCCGCGAACGCCGCCACCCACGGCCGCGTGCCGGGCCGCACCTTCCGCCTGACGCTGTACCTGGTCGGCGCCACGCTCCGCATCGAGGTGACCGACACCCGCGGTGAACGGTTCCCGGAGATCCGGCACCCCGGCGAAGCCGCCGAGTCCGGGCGCGGGCTGCTCCTCGTGGAGGCGCTGGCTGAGCGGTGGGGTGTGCGGGAGGAACGGTTCCCGCGCAAGACCGTCTGGGCGGAGGTCACGGCGGGAAGCGGGTCGAAGCCCGCCGGGCCACCGCAGCGGCATGACGGCCGACGTCTCTCCCGGCGTCCACCGCTCGCAACCACCAGCCCTCCGCCCGGTCCCGCACGCCCAGCCGCACCCGGCACCAACGGAACCACCCCGGCAGCTCCCGGAACGGTACGAACGTGAGGGTGTCCCGGATGGCGTCCTCGGCGGTACCGCCGGTCAGGCCCTCCGCGCGCAGGGCGTCGTACAGCTCCGGCGTCAGCCTGCGGTTCAGCCGCGCCGCCGTGCCCGCCGCGGTGAAGGCGTAGGCCCGCTGGCCGGCGTCCGGCAGTCGCAGGGCACGGAGGATGCGCGGTGCCGCGTCCTCCAGCGGGCAGTTGAGGGCGAGCCCGATCACCGCCGTACCCAGATGCCGCGCACCGCGCGCGAACGCGGCGTCCACCTCGGCGGGGTCGTCGAGGCCGAGCAGGCCCTCCCCGGTCTCCCAGTCGGCCGGCACGGTCACCATGCCTCGGGCATGCGGGCGGCCGCGAGGTATGTCTGCGCGGCAGCTTCACCGCCGCGTCCGACTCCTACCGGCACAGCGCGTCCAGGTCTTCCTCGAACGACGGGAACTCCGCACGGGCGCCGAGGACGATCTCCCTGGCCGGCCGGCGTGGGGTCGTCGCAAAGCGTTCGGCGATCGCCGTGAACGCCGCGTGGGGACGGGCGGTCCGCTCCTCGTCCTCGTACCGGGCGGCCTCGCGGGGGCCGAAGCCGTCGGCCAGTACCCACAGCAGGTCGGAGAGGTTCCCCGCCACCAGCCCGCACTCGCCCTCCGAGCCGAGGAACACCACCGGCTGGTCGTCCGGCGGGAGCCCGGGCCGGACCGTCCAGATCGCCGCGAGGCCGCCCGCGCCGTCCTTGCCGAAGACGCGGAAGGCGGAGCCGTCGGCCTCCGGGTTGCCCGTCCACAGGCGCAGCCAGGCGGTCGTGTCCTCGGCCGCGTCGAAGAGGTCGTAGGGCTCGAAGTCGACGCCCTCTCCGTCGTCGTAGTCGAAGCCGACGCGGGCCACCTCCGCCAGGGCGGGCGGGAGCATGCGGTCCGTCATCCGCGCCGCCTCATGAGCTCAGGAACCGGAACGCAGACCATGACGTGGGACTCCCCCGCTCGCTCGATCGTTCGGGTCCTCATCGTGCCATCACCTAGGTGCTCGTACTCAGGCGACGGCGGCTGGAGACGGGTGATCCCTCCCTTACCCGGCCCCGCCGCCCCCGGCTTGGATCGGTGGCATGGCCTACCGCACCGTGACCGCCCTCGGCGCCCTCTTCGTCGCTGCCCTCGCCCTCGGCGCGTACGGGTGTACGTCGATGGAGGGCGGGCGGGTGCACTCGGCGGCCGATTACCGGGCGCGGGTCGACGCCACCAAGGAAGCCGGCGTGCGGACGGTCCTCGCGCTCAGCCCGGCGCCCGACCTCGGGGGCCACTGGCCGGACGAGCTCGCGCAGGAGGAGAGCAGCACCTCCTGCGTGGACGACTTCGGCGTCGACGACGGTGACGTCACCCGCGACCAGCCGCTCTACAGCTGGGACCTGGACTTCGCCGACCCCGCCGCCTACCGCGCCGCCGTCGACCACCTGCGCCGCACCTGGCAGGGGCAGGGGCTGAGCGTGAAGTACCTCCCCGCGCCGCGGCAGGGCGAGCCCGGGGCCGGACTCCCCGGCATCAGCACCACGGACGAGGACGGCATCGACCTGTCCCTGCGCCCCGACTGGTACTCCGGCAAGCCCACGGTCCGCGCCGACGGCGGCTGCATGCGCCACGAGGGCGCCTACGACGACGTCGGCGCCGACACGTCCGGCTCCTAGGCGTCGGCGTCCGGCCGCCCGTCGGGAGCCGGCCCTGGTCGTCCGGGCCGGAGTACGCGCCGTACGCCCGGAACTCGGGGTACACACGAAAGGCCCGCCCCCACCCTGCGGTGGAGGCGGGCCAACTGCCGCTAGCGGTACGTCACTTCGTGAAGTAGCCCGTGATGTCCGCGATCAGGTCCACCGAGCCGGCGTGGTTGTAGAAGCTCACCTTGCCGTTCACGACCGGGACGATCACCAGGTTGGGGATCGTCAGGCCCGACGTGAAGTTCAGGTTCGACGCCGAGGTGCGGGTCGTGCCGTCGGGGTAGACCGAGACGAAGCTCGACGAGGTCGGGTTCGTCGCCGTCACGTTCAGCACCACCGCGGTCACACCGGACGCGGGGACGCCGGCGACGCCCGCGACCGGGAGGGTCACGACGCCCTGCGCGCCCACCGGACCCTGCCGCACGCCCGTGCCGTTGCGCGTGTCCATCAGGCGCTTCGGGCCGAGGTTGATGTGCGAGGCACCGTCCGTGCCGGAGGTGAAGTAGCCGGTGATGTCGGCGATGAGGTCCACCGAGCCGGCGTGGTTGTAGAAGCTCACCTTGCCGTTGACGACCGGGACGATCACCAGGTTGGGGATCGTCTGGCCGGCGACGAAGTTGAGGTTCGACGCCGAGGTGCGGGTCGTGCCGTCGGGGTAGACCGAGACGAAGCTCGACGAGGTCGGGTTCGTCGCCGTCACGTTCAGGACCACGGCCGTCACGCCGGAGGCGGGGACGCCCTGGACGCCGGCGACCGGGAGGGTCACCACGTCCTGCGCGCCCACCGGGCCCTGCCGCACGCCCGTGCCGTTGCGCGTGTCCATCAGCCGCAGCGGGCCGTGGCTGACGTGGGTCGAGCCGCTGGCGTCGGTCGCGTAGTAGCCGGTCACGTCGGCGATCAGGTCGACGGTGCCGGCGTGGTTGTAGAACCGCACCTTGCCGTCGATCACCGGCACGGTCACCAGGTTGGGGATCGTCTTGCCGGCCGTGAAGTTGAGGTTCGACGCCGACGTGCGGTCGGTGCCGTTCGGGTAGACCGAGACGAAGCTCGTCGCCGTCGGGTTGGTCGCCGTCACGTTCAGGACCACCGCGCCGACGCCGGAGGACGGCACCACGCTGTTCCCGGTGACCTGCAGGACGACCTCACCGCCGGCGCCGACCTTGGCCTTCGCCACGCCCAGCCCGGAACGGGTGTCCATCAGACGGGTCGGGGTGACCGGCTTGAAGGTCTTCGGGCCGGGCACGGTCACGGTGACCGGCGCCGACGTCGTCACCTTGCCGGAGGTGTGCGTGGCGCGGACGGCCACCGTGTGGTCGCCGTAACCGGACAGCGTGATCGACGCGCTGCGCACGTGACCCCAGCCCCACGTGGCGACCTGGCCGTCGACCAGCACCTCGAACTTGTAGATGAGGTTGTTCTGCGTGCTCGTCGACCAGTTGACGGTCGCCGGGCCGGGCGTCTGGTAGCCGCTGCCCGCCTTGGTGGCCTCACCGCCGAGGGAGGTGATGGCGAGGTTCTGGACCGTGCCGCTCGCGTAGCTGCGGATGGTGCCCAGCTGGCCGTAGAGCAGGTCGCCGGGGCACTCCGTGGCGTAACCGTCGCGGTGCCCGGACACGGCGTTGAACGTGTAGTCCTGGCCCAGGGTGTACGACGTGCCGAAGTAGTTCTTCTGCGTGGCGCCGGAGGTCAGCGTGGCCTTGCCGGCCGGGTCGACGCCGTACTGGCCCAGCTTGTACGCGATGAGCCGCGACGCGGCGACCAGCGACGCGTCCGAGGGGCTCACCTTGTTGTAGTCGCCGAGGAAGGCCACGGACGTCGACTGGGAGTTCCACCCGTAGGTGTGAGCCCCGTACACCGGCTGGTCGATGCCGCCCTTGCGGCCCTCGAACAGGGTGCCGCACTTGTCGACCAGGAAGTTGTAGCCGATGTCCTTCCAGCCGTTCGTCTTCACGTGGTACGTGTAGATGCCCCGGATGATCGCCGCGGACTCGGAGCAGTCGTACGGCGTGGCGTCCGCGGTGTGGTGCACGAACGCGGCGCGGATCGTGTTGCCGTTCGGCAGGTAGCCCGGCTCCTCCGGGCTGATGCTCTCGTCCGCGCCCCACCCGGCACGCGAGACGATCGTCGGCTGCGGGGCCGTGGAGGCCGGGCCGGGCGTCGTCGGAGGCGTCTCCTGGACGAAGGCCGCGGGTTCGGCGCTCACCTTCCCGGAGGTCCCGGCGTTCTTGTCGGTGCCCGGGTCGACCAAGTCCAGGCGCAGGCCGGCCGGCAGCTTGCCGTCGCGGGCGCCGTCGGTGATGCGGACCTCGGCGCCGTCGGAGGCGCCCACCCACAGCGGCTCGGTGGAGCCGCGGGCGCCGGGCCGGGCGCCGTCCATCAGCCCCGGGTACGGCGTGAGGTCCGTCCAGGCGGTCCACTCGCCGGTCTCGGCGTTGCGGGCGCGGGCCTGGATGGTGCCCTGGATCTTCGCCTTGGGGTCCGTCCAGGACACGCCCAGCAGACCGAAGCGGTCGGTGGTGCGCTGCGACAGCACGGCCTCGCCGTGGCCCTTGTCGGTCAGGGCGAGCTTGTGCACCGCGGTGCGGACGGGCCCGTGCTCCTCCCCTCGCGCGCTGTAGACGCTGGGCTGACGGGCCTGGTTGTTCTCGCTGCCGAAGACGGCGCCGTTCGCGATCGACTGGATGCCCAGGATCGCGGCGATGCCGAGAGCGGTCCCGGCGGCCGTCCGGCGTGCGCGACGGGCCACGGTGCGACGTGCTCGACGTCCCGATCTCAAGTTGTTCCCACCCCTGAATGGCCCCTGGCGGAGCCCTAGATGGACATGACACGAATGAGTGGCGGAACTCTACCGGGTGGGGTGGGAGCGCTTTCCGGCGGGGCTACAGAAACCACAGAGACGCAGGTGACGGGAGGGACGCCCCGGCGGCCGGGCGCGGGCACGGGCACGGGGACCGCGGCCGGCGAGAGGGCGTCCGGGAACACGTCAAGCGCATCCGGGGACGCGACAAGGGCGTCCCGAGACACGACAAGGGGCCCGCACGACCGAAGTCGTGCGGGCCCCTTGGGGAGCTCGCGGTGGAGCTACCGGGTCACTGGACCCTCAAGCAAGCGGAACTTACTTGACGATCTTGGTGACCTGGCCGGCGCCGACGGTCCGGCCACCCTCACGGATGGCGAACTTCAGGCCCTCCTCCATGGCGACGGGCTGGATCAGCTCGACGCGCATCTCGGTGTTGTCGCCCGGCATGACCATCTCGGTGCCCTCGGGGAGGTGCACGACGCCGGTCACGTCCGTGGTACGGAAGTAGAACTGCGGGCGGTAGTTGTTGAAGAACGGGGTGTGGCGACCACCCTCGTCCTTCGACAGGATGTAGGCCTGGGCCTCGAACTCGGTGTGCGGGGTGACCGAACCCGGCTTGATGATGACCTGGCCGCGCTCGACGTCCTCGCGCTTGATGCCGCGGAGCAGCAGACCGACGTTCTCACCGGCCTGGCCCTCGTCGAGCAGCTTGCGGAACATCTCGATGCCGGTGACCGTGGTGGTGGTCTTCTCGGTCTTGATGCCGATGATGTCGACGGTCTCGTTGACCTTCAGGACACCACGCTCGATACGGCCGGTGACGACCGTACCGCGACCGGTGATCGTGAAGACGTCCTCGATCGGCATGAGGAACGGCTTGTCGACGTCACGCTCGGGCTCCGGGATGGACTCGTCGACGGCCTTCATCAGGTCGAGGACGGACTGCGTCCACTGCGAGTCACCCTCCAGCGCCTTCAGCGCGGAGACGCGGACGACCGGCAGGTCGTCGCCCGGGAACTCGTACTCGGAGAGGAGCTCACGGACCTCGAGCTCGACGAGCTCCATGATCTCCTCGTCGTCCACCATGTCGGCCTTGTTCAGGGCGACCACGATGTACGGAACGCCGACCTGGCGGGCCAGGAGCACGTGCTCCTTGGTCTGCGGCATCGGGCCGTCGGTGGCGGCGACCACGAGGATGGCGCCGTCCATCTGCGCCGCACCCGTGATCATGTTCTTGATGTAGTCCGCGTGACCCGGGCAGTCGACGTGGGCGTAGTGACGCGCCTCGGTCTGGTACTCGACGTGCGCGATGGAGATGGTGATACCGCGCTGACGCTCCTCGGGCGCCTTGTCGATGTTGTCGAACGGGGTCGCCTCGTTCAGCTCCGGGTACGCGTCGTGCAGCACCTTGGTAATGGCGGCCGTGAGGGTCGTCTTACCGTGGTCGATGTGACCGATGGTGCCGATGTTGACGTGCGGCTTAGTCCGCTCGAACTTCGCCTTCGCCACTGGGGTCCTCCTGTGGAGTGGTTCTGGTACGCCTTACTTCATCGGCGCCAGGTGATCTTTGCTGTAAAGGCCCGGAACCCGGGGCAAACCCCGCGATTGCGGGAATTTGCCCCTTGAGGCTCCGGAGTCAAGCCTACGGCGTGGAAACGCGGTGCGTTACTCGCCCTTGGCCTTCGCGATGATCTCCTCGGCGACGTTCCGCGGAACCTCGGCGTAGGAGTCGAACTGCATCGAGTAGCTTGCGCGACCCGACGTCTTGCTGCGGAGGTCGCCGACGTAGCCGAACATCTCCGACAGGGGCACGAGGCCCTTCACGACGCGGGCACCGGCCCGCTCCTCCATGGCCTGGATCTGACCACGGCGGGAGTTGATGTCGCCGATGACCTCACCCATGTAGTCCTCGGGCGTGGTGACCTCGACGGCCATCATCGGCTCGAGCAGCACGGGGCTGGCCTTGCGCGCGGCCTCCTTGAAGGCCTGCGAACCGGCGATCTTGAACGCGAGTTCGGAGGAGTCGACCTCGTGGTACGCACCGTCGTGCAGGATCACGCGGACACCGGTCATCTCGTAGCCCGCGAGGATGCCGAACTGCATGGCCTCCTGGCAGCCGGCGTCCACCGAAGGGATGTACTCCTTCGGGATACGGCCACCGGTGACCTTGTTCACGAACTCGTACGAGACGTCGCCGCCCTCGAGGGGCTCGATGCCGATCTGCACCTTGGCGAACTGACCGGTACCACCGGTCTGCTTCTTGTGCGTGTAGTCGACGCGCTCGACGGCCTTGCGGATCGTCTCGCGGTAGGCCACCTGCGGCTTGCCGACGTTGGCCTCGACCTTGAACTCACGCTTCATGCGGTCGACGAGCACCTCGAGGTGAAGCTCGCCCATACCGCCGATGACGGTCTGGCCGGTCTCCTCGTTGGTGTGCACCTGGAAGGAGGGGTCCTCCTCCGCGAGACGCTGGATGGCGACACCCAGCTTCTCCTGGTCACCCTTGGACTTGGGCTCGATCGCGACCTCGATGACCGGCGCCGGGAAGTCCATGGACTCCAGGATCACCGGGTTCTTCTCGTCGCAGAGCGTCTCACCGGTGGTGGTCTGCTTCAGGCCCATGACGGCGACGATGTCGCCGGCGCCCACCGAGTCGATCTCCTCACGCTTGTTCGCGTGCATGCGGTAGATCTTGCCGATGCGCTCCTTCTTGCCCTTGACGGAGTTCAGCACCGAGGTGCCGGACTCCAGGCGGCCCGAGTAGACCCGGACGAAGGTGAGCTTGCCCAGGTGCGGGTCGCTCATGATCTTGAACGCGAGGGCCGACAGCGGCTCGTCCTCGGACGGCTTGCGGCGCACGACCTCCTCCGGGTCGTTGACGGCGTGGCCCTCGATGGCCTCGATGTCAACGGGGGAGGGCAGGTAGCGCACGACCGCGTCGAGCAGGGGCTGGACGCCCTTGTTCTTGAACGCGGTACCGCAGAACACCGGGGTCACGGTGGTGCCGGTGCCCTTGCCGGACGCGATGGTGATACGACGGATCGCGGCGTACAGCTGGTCCTCGGTGGGCTCCTGGCCCTCCAGGTACAGCTCCATGATCTCTTCGTCGTTCTCGGCCACGGCCTCGAGCAGCTTGCCGCGGTACTCCTCGGCAGCCTCGGTGTGCGTGTCCGGGATGTCGACGACGTCGTACATCTCGCCCTTGGTGGCCTCGGCGGACCACACGAGCGCCTTCATGCGGACCAGGTCCACGACGCCCTTGAAGTCGGCCTCGGCACCGATCGGGAGCTGCATGACGATCGGCTGCGCGCCCAGGCGGTCCGAGATCATGTCCACGCAGCGGTGGAACTCGGCGCCCGTGCGGTCGAGCTTGTTGACGAAGCAGATACGCGGAACGCCGTAGCGGTCCGCCTGACGCCACACCGTCTCGGACTGCGGCTCAACGCCGGCGACACCGTCGAACACCGTCACGGCACCGTCGAGCACACGCAGGGAACGCTCCACCTCGACGGTGAAGTCGACGTGGCCCGGGGTGTCGATGATGTTGATGGTGTGGTCGACGTCGTCCAGCGACCAGTGACAGGTGGTGGCAGCAGAGGTGATCGTGATGCCACGCTCCTGCTCCTGCTCCATCCAGTCCATGGTGGCAGCGCCGTCGTGGACCTCACCGATCTTGTAGGACACACCGGTGTAGAACAGGATCCGCTCGGTGGTGGTCGTCTTGCCCGCGTCGATGTGGGCCATGATGCCGATGTTGCGCACCTTGGCCAGGTCAAGTGAAGTGGTAGCCATAAGGCTTCAGTCTTCTCTCGGTCTCGATGTGGGTAGCGACTACCAGCGGTAGTGCGCGAAGGCCTTGTTGGACTCGGCCATCTTGTGGGTGTCCTCGCGCTTCTTCACGGCCGCACCGAGGCCGTTGGAGGCGTCGAGCAGCTCGTTGAGCAGACGCTCGGTCATGGTCTTCTCGCGACGGGCGCGGGAGTAACCGACGAGCCAGCGCAGCGCCAGCGTGTTGGCGCGACCCGGCTTGACCTCGACCGGGACCTGGTAGGTGGCGCCACCGACACGGCGGGACTTGACCTCGAGGGTCGGCTTGATGTTCTCCAGAGCGCGCTTGAGCGTGATGACCGGGTCGTTGCCGGTCTTCTCGCGCAGGCCCTCCATGGCGCCGTAGACGATGCGCTCGGCGGTGGAGCGCTTGCCGTTCAGCAGCACCTTGTTGATCAGGGAGGTCACCAGAGGAGAACCGTAGACCGGGTCGATGATGACCGGGCGCTTCGGGGCGGGGCCCTTACGAGGCATTCTTACTTCTCCTTCTTGGCGCCGTAACGGCTGCGAGCCTGCTTGCGGTTCTTGACACCCTGGGTGTCGAGCGAGCCGCGGATGATCTTGTAGCGAACACCCGGCAGGTCCTTCACACGGCCGCCGCGCACGAGCACGATGGAGTGCTCCTGCAGGTTGTGTCCCTCACCCGGAATGTAGGCCGTGACCTCGATGCCGCTGGTCAGACGCACACGCGCGACCTTACGGAGGGCCGAGTTCGGCTTCTTCGGGGTGGTCGTGAACACACGCGTGCAGACGCCACGACGCTGAGGGGAACCCTCGAGTGCGGGCGTCTTGTTCTTCTCGACCTTGTCCTGCCGGCCCTTACGGACCAGCTGCTGGATCGTAGGCACTACTTCTCCGGTTTCTGTGTGCCGATGGGTACAGCTAACCTGGAACGTCGCCGACCCACGCGGTCGGGTGTGTCGAATCGTGCGAGCTCCTGCCGAGCGGCAGAAAGAGGCGCAGATTACGGTGGCCGGTCACAGCTCCCGATGCGGTTGAAGGCACGCAGGAGAGCCAAGGCACACCCCAGGCACAAGGTCTGAGCGTACCTACCTCAAACGCTACGGTCAAAACAAATGGGCCCCGCCCGCATCGTCCCGCTGTGCATGTCAAGCCCGCCGAGCCCACGTGATCTTCGATTCGGCGGCCACGGTCCGCTTCGCACACTGCTCTCACGCCCCAGAGCCGAGGTCAGCCGACGGCCACCGAGACGACCGCCAGCAGGACCACTACGAGTGCCCAGCCGGCGGTGGCCAACCACCCCAGAACGCACCCCGTGAGCGCCAGCCCCTCCCCCAGCTCGCCCGTCCTGCGGATCTCCGAGCGCGCCGCGTGCCCCAGGACGACCGCCGGGATCCCGGTGAGCCCGAGGGTCGGCACGCACAGCAGCCCGCACACGGCGGCCCCCACGGCCTTCTGGTTCGTCCTGGGCCGCGGCAGCGGCTGGTACGCCCCGGCCGCGTACGGCGCGGGCAGGGACGGCGGTACGGGCCCCTGGGGCAGGTCGGCCACCAGCACCGCCAGCTCCCCCACCGTCCGGGCCGCGTAGGCCCGCGCGACCCGCTCCTCGAACTCCTCCCGCTCCATCCGCCCCTCGCCGTAACCGGCTCTGAGCACGTCCACCGCGCGCTCCCGGTCGGCGTGCGAGGCCAGCATCCCCCGCCACTGCTGCTGCCCGGGCTGCCAGGGCTGCCAGGGCTGCCACGGATACGGCGACTGCGACACGAGCACCTCCCCGAAGCGCCGGCGTCCCTCCATGATGCGCCGAACCGCCGCGTCCGGCACCGGCACAACGCCGAAGGGCGGCCACCCGTACGGGGTGACCGCCCTTCAGTGGACGTGCGCCTTACTGGTTGTACGGACCGTAGTCGTAGTCCTCCAGCGGAACGGCCTGGCCGGAGCCGGTGCCGAACGGCGAGTAGTCGATGTCGTCGTAGCCGACGGCCGAGTACATCGCGGCCTTGGCCTCCTCGGTCGGCTCGACCCGGATGTTGCGGTAGCGGGACAGGCCCGTACCGGCCGGGATGAGCTTACCGATGATGACGTTCTCCTTCAGGCCGATGAGGCTGTCGGACTTGGCGTTGATCGCCGCGTCCGTCAGGACTCGGGTCGTCTCCTGGAAGGAGGCGGCCGACAGCCAGGACTCCGTGGCCAGCGAGGCCTTGGTGATACCCATCAGCTGCGGACGGCCGGAGGCGGGGTGACCGCCCTCCTGGACCACACGACGGTTCTCCTGCTCGAACTTCGAGCGCTCGACCAGCTCGCCGGGCAGCAGCTCGGCGTCGCCGGACTCGATGATCGTCACACGGCGCAGCATCTGCCGGATGATGATCTCGATGTGCTTGTCGTGGATCGACACACCCTGCGAGTTGTACACCTTCTGGACCTCGCCGACCAGGTGGACCTGGACGGCACGCTGGCCCAGGATGCGCAGCACGTCGTGCGGGTTGGTGGCACCCACGGTGAGCTTCTGGCCCACCTCGACGTGCTCGCCCTCGCTGACCAGGAGACGGGCACGCTTCGAGATCGGGTAGGCCGTCTCGTCGCTGCCGTCGTCCGGCGTGATGACGATCTTCTTGGTCTTCTCGGTCTCCTCGATCCGCACGCGGCCGGAGGCCTCGGAGATCGGGGCGACACCCTTCGGGGTACGGGCCTCGAAGAGCTCGACGACACGCGGCAGACCCTGGGTGATGTCGTCACCGGCCACACCACCGGTGTGGAAGGTACGCATCGTCAGCTGGGTACCGGGCTCACCGATGGACTGGGCGGCGATGATGCCGACCGCCTCACCGATGTCGACCAGCTTGCCGGTGGCGAGCGAACGGCCGTAGCACATGGCGCAGGTGCCGACCGCGGACTCACAGGTCAGGACCGAGCGGGTCTTGACCTCCTCCACGCCCTGCGCGATGAGCTCGTCGATGAGCACGTCGCCCAGGTCGGTGCCGGCCGGGGCCAGCACCTTGCCGTCGACCACGATGTCCTCGGCGAGGCAGCGCGCGTACACGCTGGTCTCGACGTCCTCCGCCTTGAGCAGCGAGCCGTCGGCCTCGCGCGAGGCGATCCGCAGACGCAGGCCACGGTCGGTGCCGCAGTCCTCCTCGCGGATGATGACGTCCTGGGAGACGTCGACCAGACGACGGGTGAGGTAACCCGAGTCGGCGGTACGCAGAGCGGTGTCCGCCAGACCCTTACGGGCACCGTGCGTGGAGATGAAGTACTCCAGCACGGACAGACCCTCGCGGAAGGACGCCTTGATCGGACGCGGGATGGTCTCGTTCTTGGCGTTCGACACCAGACCGCGCATACCCGCGATCTGGCGCATCTGCATCATGTTTCCTCGCGCACCCGAGTTCACCATCATGAAGATCGGGTTCGTCTTCGGGAAGTTCTCGTTCATCGCCTCGGCGACCTCGTTGGTCGCGTTGGTCCAGATGCCGATCAGTTCCTGGGTGCGCTCGTCCTTGGTGATCAGACCACGCTCGTACTGGCGCTGGACCTTCTCGTCCGCGGCCTCCCAGCGGGCGACGATCTCCTTCTTCGCCTCGGGGACGACGACGTCGGAGATGGCCACGGTGACGCCGGAACGGGTCGCCCAGTAGAAGCCCGCCGCCTTCAGGTTGTCGAGCGTCGCCGCCACGATGACCTTCGGGTAGCGCTCGGCCAGGTCGTTGACGATCTGGGAGAGCTGCTTCTTGCCGACCTCGTAGTCGACGAACGGGTAGTCCTCGGGCAGCAGCTCGTTGAAGAGCGCACGGCCCAGCGTGGTCTTCAGCGTGAAGCTGTCACCCTGCTGCCACTCCGGCTCGCCCTCCTCGCGCACCGGCGGCTCCCAGCCACGCGGCGGGATGGTGCCCACCGGGAAGCGGATGTCGACCGGGGTCTGCAGGGACAGCTCGCCGGCGTCGAACGCCATGATCGCCTCGGCGACCGAAGCGAACGCGCGGCCCTCGCCCTTGGGGTTGCGGCCCTCGGCGTCGGTGGTGAGGAAGAACAGACCGAGGACCATGTCCTGGGTCGGCATCGTCACCGGACGGCCGTCGGCCGGCTTGAGGATGTTGTTCGAGGACAGCATCAGGATGCGGGCCTCGGCCTGCGCCTCCGCGGACAGCGGCAGGTGCACGGCCATCTGGTCACCGTCGAAGTCCGCGTTGAACGCGGTGCACACGAGCGGGTGGATCTGGATGGCCTTGCCCTCGACCAGCTGCGGCTCGAAGGCCTGGATGCCGAGGCGGTGCAGGGTGGGAGCACGGTTCAGCAGCACCGGGTGCTCGGCGATGACCTCTTCGAGGACGTCGTACACGACCGTGCGGCCGCGCTCCACCATGCGCTTGGCGCTCTTGATGTTCTGCGCGTGGTTCAGGTCGACCAGGCGCTTCATCACGAACGGCTTGAACAGCTCCAGCGCCATCGCCTTCGGCAGACCGCACTGGTGCAGCTTCAGCTGCGGACCGACGACGATCACGGAACGCGCGGAGTAGTCCACGCGCTTGCCGAGCAGGTTCTGACGGAAGCGGCCCTGCTTGCCCTTCAGCATGTCGCTGAGGGACTTCAGCGGGCGGTTACCGGGACCGGTCACCGGACGGCCGCGACGACCGTTGTCGAAGAGGGCGTCAACAGCCTCCTGAAGCATGCGCTTCTCGTTGTTGACGATGATCTCGGGCGCGCCGAGGTCGAGGAGCCTCTTCAGACGGTTGTTGCGGTTGATGACACGGCGGTACAGGTCGTTCAGGTCGGAGGTCGCGAAGCGGCCACCGTCCAGCTGCACCATCGGACGCAGGTCCGGCGGGATGACCGGGACGCAGTCCAGGACCATGCCCTTGGGGCTGTTGGACGTCTGCAGGAACGCGGAGACGACCTTCAGCCGCTTCAGGGCGCGGGTCTTCTTCTGGCCCTTGCCGGTACGGATGATCTCGCGGAGCTTCTCGGCCTCCTCCTCGAGGTCGAAGGACTCCAGGCGCTTCTGCAGCGCCGCGGCACCCATCGAGCCGTCGAAGTACGTGCCGAAGCGGTCGCGCAGCTCGCGGTAGAGCAGCTCGTCGCCCTCGAGGTCCTGGACCTTGAGGTTCTTGAACCGGTTCCACACCTCGTCGAGGCGGTCGATCTCGCGCTGCGCACGGTCGCGCAGCTGCTTCATCTCGCGCTCGGCACCCTCGCGCACCTTGCGGCGCACGTCGGCCTTGGCGCCCTCGGCCTCCAGCTCGGCCAGGTCGGTCTCGAGCTTCTTGGCGCGGGCCTCGAGGTCGGCGTCGCGGCGCTGCTCGATCTGCTGGCGCTCGACGGAGACGTGGGCCTCCAGCGAGGGCAGGTCGCGCTGACGGCGCTCCTCGTCGACGTACGTGATCATGTACGCCGCGAAGTAGATGACCTTCTCCAGGTCCTTCGGGGCGAGGTCGAGCAGGTAGCCCAGCCGGCTCGGGACACCCTTGAAGTACCAGATGTGCGTGACGGGGGCGGCCAGCTCGATGTGGCCCATCCGCTCACGGCGCACCTTGGCGCGGGTCACCTCGACGCCGCAGCGCTCACAGATGATGCCCTTGAAGCGGACACGCTTGTACTTGCCGCAGTAGCACTCCCAGTCCCGGGTCGGACCGAAGATCTTCTCGCAGAAGAGTCCGTCCTTTTCGGGCTTGAGGGTGCGGTAGTTGATGGTCTCGGGCTTCTTGACCTCGCCGTGGCTCCACTGACGGATGTCGTCAGCGGTGGCCAGGCCGATCCGGAGCTCGTCGAAGAAGTTGACGTCGAGCACTATGCGTCAATCCCTCTCAGGGTCGTAAGTCTGTGGTCTGTACGGGGGCCTGGGGGTCGGCGGGGCCCCTGTGGGTCGGGGCCCCGCCGGACTCCCGTCAGACCTCTTCGACGCTGCTCGGCTCGCGCCGGGACAGGTCGATACCGAGCTCCTCCGCAGCGCGGAAGACGTCCTCGTCGGTGTCGCGCATCTCGATGGACATGCCGTCGCTGGACAGCACCTCCACGTTGAGGCACAGGGACTGCATTTCCTTGATGAGCACCTTGAAGGACTCGGGAATGCCGGGCTCAGGGATGTTCTCGCCCTTGACGATGGCCTCGTAGACCTTCACGCGGCCGGTGACGTCGTCGGACTTGATGGTCAGCAGCTCCTGGAGGGCGTACGCGGCGCCGTAGGCCTCGAGGGCCCACACCTCCATCTCACCGAACCGCTGGCCACCGAACTGGGCCTTACCACCCAGCGGCTGCTGGGTGATCATCGAGTACGGACCGGTCGAGCGGGCGTGCAGCTTGTCGTCGACCAGGTGGTGCAGCTTGAGGATGTACATGTAGCCGACCGAGATCGGGTCCGGGAACGGCTCACCGCTGCGGCCGTCGAACAGCCGCGCCTTGCCGGTCGGGAGCACCATGCGCTCGCCGTCCCGGTTCGGGATGGTGTGCTGCAGCAGACCCGCGAGCTCGTCCTCACGGGCACCGTCGAAGACCGGGGTGGCCACGTTGGTGCCGGGCTCGACCTTGTCGGCGCCGATCGCCTGCAGGCGCTGCGCCCACTCGTCCGCCAGGCCGGAGACGTCCCAGCCGCGGCTGGCGAGCCAGCCGAGGTGGATCTCCAGGACCTGTCCCGGGTTCATTCGGGACGGGACACCCAGCGGGTTGAGGATGATGTCGACCGGGGTGCCGTCCTCCAGGAACGGCATGTCCTCGATCGGCAGGATCTTGGAGATGACGCCCTTGTTGCCGTGACGGCCGGCGAGCTTGTCACCGTCGGTGATCTTGCGCTTCTGCGCGACGTAGACGCGGACCAGCTGGTTCACGCCCGGCGGCAGCTCGTCGCCCTCCTCGCGGTCGAAGACGCGCACGCCGATGACCTTGCCGGTCTCGCCGTGCGGCACCTTCAGCGAGGTGTCACGGACCTCACGGGCCTTCTCACCGAAGATCGCGCGCAGCAGGCGCTCCTCCGGCGTCAGCTCGGTCTCACCCTTCGGGGTCACCTTGCCGACGAGGATGTCGCCGGCGATGACCTCGGCACCGATGCGGATGATGCCGCGCTCGTCGAGGTCGGCGAGGACCTCCTCGGAGACGTTCGGGATGTCCCGGGTGATCTCCTCGGGGCCGAGCTTGGTGTCACGGGCGTCGACCTCGTGCTCCTCGATGTGGATCGAGGAGAGGACGTCGTCCTGCACGAGGCGCTGCGACAGGATGATCGCGTCCTCGTAGTTGTGACCCTCCCACGGCATGAACGCGACCAGCAGGTTCTTGCCGAGCGCCATCTCGCCGTTCTGGGTGGCCGGGCCGTCGGCCAGGACCTGGCCGGTGATGACGCGGTCGCCCTCGTTGACGATGACCTTCTGGTTGACCGAGGTGCCCTGGTTGGACCGGGAGAACTTGGCCAGGCGGTACGTGATGTACGTGCCGTCGTCGTTGGCGGTGGTGATGTAGTCCGCGGAGACCTCCTGGACCACACCGTCCTTCTCGGCCTTGACCACGTCGCCGGCGTCGACCGCGGAGCGGTACTCCATGCCGGTGCCGACGAGCGGCGCCTCGGACTTAATCAGCGGCACGGCCTGACGCATCATGTTCGCGCCCATGAGGGCACGGTTGGCGTCGTCGTGCTCGAGGAAGGGGATCATGGCGGTCGCGACCGACACCATCTGGCGCGGCGAGACGTCCATGTAGTCCACGTCCTCGGGGCCGACGTAGTCGACCTCGCCGCCCTTGCGGCGGACGAGCACACGGGCCTCGGCGAAGCGCAGGTCGTCGTTGAGCGTGGCGTTGGCCTGCGCGATGACGAAGCGGTCCTCCTCGTCGGCGGTCAGGTAGTCGACCTCGTCGGTGACCTGGCCGTCGATGACCTTGCGGTACGGGGTCTCGACGAAACCGAACGCGTTGACCCGGCCGTAGGAGGCGAGCGAGCCGATCAGACCGATGTTCGGGCCTTCGGGCGTCTCGATCGGGCACATGCGGCCGTAGTGCGACGGGTGCACGTCACGGACCTCGAAGCCGGCCCG
Source organism: Streptomyces sp. NPDC014801 (assembly GCF_043082085.1). NCBI lineage: Bacteria > Bacillati > Actinomycetota > Actinomycetes > Kitasatosporales > Streptomycetaceae > Streptomyces > Streptomyces sp. NPDC014801. The sequence goes on from NZ_JBIBXG010000007.1 coordinate 249,824, forward strand.
CTCACGGGAGAGACCACCCGGACCAAGGGCCGACAGACGGCGCTTGTGGGTGAGACCCGACAGCGGGTTGTTCTGGTCCATGAACTGCGACAGCTGGCTGGTGCCGAAGAACTCCTTGATGGAGGCGACGACCGGCCGGATGTTGATCAGGGTCTGCGGCGTGATCGCCTCGACGTCCTGGGTGGTCATCCGCTCGCGGACGACGCGCTCCATACGGGCCAGACCCGTACGGACCTGGTTCTGGATGAGCTCGCCGACGCTGCGCAGACGACGGTTGCCGAAGTGGTCGATGTCGTCGGTCTCGACGACGACCGGCTGGCCGTTGTCGCCGACCGTCTCGGTCTCGCCGGCGTGCAGCTTCACCAGGTACTTGATCGTCGCGATGATGTCCTCGACGGTCAGGATCCCGGCGTCCAGCGGGGTGTCCGTACCCAGCTTCTTGTTGACCTTGTAGCGGCCGACCTTGGCCAGGTCGTAGCGCTTGGGGTTGAAGTAGAGGTTCTCCAGCAGCGTCTGCGCGGCCTCACGCGTGGGGGGCTCGCCCGGACGCAGCTTGCGGTAGATGTCGAGCAGCGCGTCGTCCTGGCCCTGGGTGTGGTCCTTCTCCAGGGTGGCGCGCATGGACTCGTACTCGCCGAACTCCTCGAGGATCTGCTCGGTGGTCCAGCCGAGCGCCTTGAGCAGGACGGTCACGGACTGCTTGCGCTTGCGGTCGATGCGCACACCGACCATGTCGCGCTTGTCGATCTCCATCTCCAGCCAGGCACCCCGGGACGGGATGATCTTGGCGGAGAAGATGTCCTTGTCGGACGTCTTGTCGATGGAGGAGTCGAAGTAGACACCGGGCGAACGGACGAGCTGCGACACCACGACACGCTCGGTGCCGTTGATGACGAAGGTGCCCTTGTTCGTCATGAGCGGGAAGTCGCCCATGAAGACGGTCTGGGACTTGATCTCGCCGGTCTCGTTGTTGGTGAACTCGGCGGTGACGAAGAGCGGGGCCGCGTACGTGAAGTCGCGCTCCTTGCACTCGTCGATCGAGTTCTTCGGCGGCTCGAAGCGGTGGTCGCGGAAGGTCAGCGACATCGACCCGCTGAAGTCCTCGATCGGGGAGATCTCCTCGAAGATCTCCTCCAGACCGGACTTGGTGGGGACGTCCTGACCGTTCTCGAGGGCCTCCTCGACGCGAGCCTTCCACGCGTCGTTGCCGAGCAGCCAGTCGAAGCTCTCGGTTTGCAGCGCGAGAAGGTTCGGAACCTCGAGGGGCTCCTTGATCTTTGCAAAGGAGATGCGCAGCGGGGCGGTGCTGGCAGCGTTGTTCGTATTCGCGGTCGAGGCGTTGCGCGAGGCGGCCAAGAGGGGGTCCTTCCGAGGGCTCGGACTCACTACGCGCGTACCGGCCCCTCCCCCGTACACAGAGACAGGTGGCGTCCGATCCGGCGGATAAGGCCAGGTCGGAGACGATCTGTCGGTCAGTGCTCGAGTGAGGGCAGACCCCTGGTGACGGGCAGGGGACAGCTAACAGGCAGCGCAAAGGGTCAGTGTAGCCACTTGGCACACTGATGTCCAGTCCCGCATTTCGGAGACCTCACTCTTCTCAACGCCTGCGGCATGCCTGCCTTCAACGCACGTTGATACTGCCCTCTTCGTCGTCGATCCATGCCTCGGATTCGGATCCTTGTGACGACGCGTCCTGAGAATTGCGCGCTGCGTGCGGTTCGTCAAGGCCCCCCTTGTCCGAACCGGGGCGACCGAGACACGACGAAGATCACCTTACCCCTCACGAACACAGGTGCAAGGCAGCCCGGGCCGTCCCCCGGGGAACGCCGAAGGGCGACCACCCGGATGGATGATCGCCCTTCGGTGCGTTCGCGTTACAGCCCCAGGGGAGACGTCTTCACGTCCTGGCCCCCGCGAGGCCGCTCATGCGGTCGCGAAAGGTCTTACTTGACCTCGACGGAGGCGCCGGCGCCCTCGAGGGCCTCCTTGGCCTTGTCGGCGGCCTCCTTGTTGACCTTCTCGAGGACCGGCTTCGGGGTGCCGTCGACGAGGTCCTTGGCCTCCTTCAGACCCAGGGAGGTCAGCTCGCGCACGACCTTGATGACCTGGATCTTCTTCTCGCCGGCGCCGGTGAGGATGACGTCGAACTCGTCCTTCTCCTCGACGGCCTCGGCGCCCGCACCGGCACCGGCGGCGCCGGCGGCGGCCACGGCGACCGGGGCGGCAGCGGTGACGTCGAACTTCTCCTCGAAGGCCTTCACGAACTCGGAGAGCTCGATGAGGGTCATCTCCTCGAACTGGGCGAGCAGGTCTTCCTGGCTGAGCTTCGCCATGATGGCGGTCCTTCCACTCAATCGGCAGGTGCCGGATGTACTGGGTAAGGCGGGCGTACGTTGGCCCGCTACGACCCTCGCCTCACGTCAGGCGAGGATCGGAAAGCGAGCCGAATTACTCGGCACCGCCCTGCTCGGCCTGCTTGGCGCGCAGCGCGTCCACGGTGCGGACGAGCTTCGACGGCAGCGCCTGGAAGAGCGCGGCAGCCTGAGACTGCTTGCCCTTCATGGCACCGGCCAGCTTGCTGAGCAGAACCTCGCGGGACTCGAGGTCCGCAAGCTTCTTGATCTCGTCGGCGGTGAGGGCCTTGCCCTCGAGCACACCGCCCTTGATGACGAGATTCGGGTTGTCCTTGGCGAAGTCACGGAGACCCTTCGCCGACTCCACCGGGTCACCGGTGATGAAGGCGACGGCCGTCGGACCAGCGAACTGGTCGTCCAGCGTCGTGATCCCGGCCTCGTTGGCCGCAATCTTGGTCAGCGTGTTCTTCACCACGGCGTACTGGGCGTTCTCACCGAGCGAGCGGCGCAGCGTCTTCAGCTGCGCCACGGTGAGACCGCGGTACTCGGTCAGCACGGCGGCGTTCGAGTTGCGGAACTTGTCCGTCAGCTCGGCAACCGCGGCAGCCTTGTCGGGCCTCGCCATAGAGCCTCGGCCTCCTTCCGGGTGATTCGGACCGCGCGGACCCGAAGGAGGACTGGGGAAAACGAAACGCCCCGGCGCAGGCGCACGGGGCGGACTCGACCGGCAGCACACGCGTGCGGACACACACGCACTCCGGGAGTTCTTCCACTGTCACCTGCGCGGGTCGCCCGCATTTTCAGCGGATCCTTCGGCCACCGACCCCGTTGTTGGGGCACGGCAACGACCAGCGGTCTTTGGCTTCTGTAGGAGAGTACGGGAACGGGGCGCCGTCGAGCAAATCCGCCCGTAAGGGGGATCAGCTCTGCTCGGCCGCCGCCTCCTCCATGGCGTCCTTCATCATCTGCTCGAAGTCCGCGACGTCCTTGGCCGGCGGAGCGGTGACCGTCACCGGCTTGTTCAGGTCGAGGAAGGTGACCGTCATGTCGAGCGGTCCCTTGTCGGCGTCGCCGCGCATGCGGAACTGCTTGGTGTGCTGCTCGCCGTCGATCCAGAGGTCCATGGTGAAGGCGTCGACGCCGAGCTTGTCGTACTGGTCGACGCTCTTCTGCCGCTTCTCGCGGGTGGCCTGGTCCTTGCCGGTCAGGGAGGCCTTGAGGTCGGCGAGGGTGACCGTGCCCGCGTAGTGGGTCGTCCGCACCCCTTCGACGGTCTCGGAGCCGACCTTCTTCACGTCCTTGGAGCCGTCCAGGAAGGTGGAGTCGGCCGCCGGGTTCTTGCGGGCCTGTCCCCCGGCCGCCCCCATCCCGCCGGCGCCCGCGCCGCCGTCGGCGGCGGACATGTCGAACTTGAGCCAGCTCTTGCCGTCCATCTCCTTGGCGGCCTCGGCGCCCCCGCCCATGTACAGCGCCTGGTCGACGAGCCGGATCTCCACCTCGCCCGCGTCCTCGCCGCCCTCGACCGTCATCTTCATGCTCATGGCGAGCGGCTCGACGCTCATGGCGGCCTCGCCGCGCACTGTGCCCTGCTCCGGCACGGTGCCGCTCATGCGGTAGCGGAAGGAGGTGACGGCGTCGGCGTTCTTCGCGGCCGCGGCGACGGCCGCGGCCGGGGACATCTCCGGCGACTTCTCCTCGCCCTTGCCGCACCCGACGGCCCCGGCGAGCAGCAGCGCGGTGAGCGAGGCGGCCGGTATGACAGAGGACTTCTTCATGGTTTCCCCCCACGGAAGACACGGCTGCCCCACGGCAGCCTGGCGAGGGTATCGGTAAGAGCACGGTAAGACCTCTGGTTTTCAGGGCTCACCGGTGCGCATGAGGTCCGCGAAGTCCTTCGTGTCGGCCGCCGGCGGACGCTGTACGGCGACGGAGACGCCGTAGGTGCCGTAGGTGGCCGTCTGGGTCATCAGGCCGGTCGTCATCGCGGCCTTCTCGGTCTTCTTGACGATCAGGTGCCGGTCGTCGACCCACAGGTCGATCTGCTCGCTGCGCACGCCCGCGTCGGTGAGCTGCTTCTTCAGCGCTCCCTCGGCCAGGCTCGCGACGTCGACCGTGCCCGTGTAGTGCCGGGCGCGGCGGCCGGCGACGGTCTCCTCGCCGACGGCGCGGGCGTCACCGGAGGCCAGCAGCAGCCGTACGGGCGGCACGGGGGCGGTGTTGCGCAGCTGGTCGCGCAGATAGCCGCCGGAGCTGCCAGGGAGCCCGGCGAGGTCGTCGTAGTCGTAGCGGATCCAGTGGCGGCCGCCGATGCGGCGGGCGAACTCGGCGCCCACGCGCGCGTAGTAGGCGTCGGGCAGCAGGCGGGCCTCCATGGTGGTGGAGCCGAGCGCCCGCAGCGGCGCGGCGAGGGTGCCGGCGGTGTAGGTGATGGTCAGGGTGCCGGTGGAGTCGCCCGCCCAGTCCAGGGTGCCCTCGCTGCGGGTGGACAGCAGGCTGCCCATGACGGTGGTCGAGCTGATCCGCGCGGACCCGGCCCGGACGGTGGCCTGCTCGACGGCGCGCAGCGCGGCGGCGGTACGGGCGTCCAGGTGGCGCGGCGAGGCGGTGGGACGCGGTGCGCCGTCCCCTCCGGTGCACCCCGACAGGGCGGTCAGTACGGCCGTCAGCAGCACCGGCACCGCGAACGGCACCGTCCCTCGTCCGATGCTCCTCATCCGGCTCCCCCTCCGCTCCCCCGCGATCTTCACGCTAACCCGCGCGGGGCGGCACGGGAAGCGGTCCGCGGAGGGGACGAAGACGGGAAGCGGTCCGGGGCGAGGACGGAGACGGGAAGCGGTCCGGGGAGAGGACCGAGACGGGAAGCGGTCCGCGGAGGGGGGCGGACACGGGAACGGGCCCCGCCCCCTGGAACCAGGGGGCGGGGCCCGTGACCGACTTCGGTGAGCGTCAGGCTCAGACCGCGGCCGGGTCCTCCTCGACGAGGAGGTTGCGGGTGCGGTTCGGGTCGACCGGGATGCCGGGGCCCATGGTGGTGCTGACCGCGGCCTTCTTGATGTAGCGACCCTTGGCGGCGGACGGCTTCAGACGGAGGATCTCCTCCAGGGCCGCGCCGTAGTTCTCCACCAGCTTGGTGTCGTCGAAGGACGCCTTGCCGATGATGAAGTGCAGGTTCGCGTGCTTGTCGACACGGAACTCGATCTTGCCGCCCTTGATGTCCGTGACGGCCTTGGCCACGTCGGGGGTGACGGTGCCGGTCTTCGGGTTCGGCATCAGACCACGCGGACCGAGCACGCGGCCGAGGCGGCCGACCTTGCCCATGAGGTCCGGGGTGGCGACGACGGCGTCGAAGTCCAGACGGCCCTTCGCGACCTCGTCGATCAGTTCGTCGGAGCCGACGATGTCGGCGCCCGCGGCCTCCGCGGCCGCAGCACGGTCACCGGTCGCGAAGACCAGGACCCGGGCGGTCTTGCCGGTGCCGTGCGGCAGGTTCACGGTGCCACGCACCATCTGGTCGGCCTTGCGCGGGTCGACACCCAGGCGGAAGGCGACCTCGACGGTGGCGTCGAACTTGGTCGTGGAGGTCTCCTTGGCGAGACGGACGGCCTCGAGCGGGGCGTACAGCTTCTCCCGGTCGACCTTGGCGTCCGCAGCCTTGAGAGCCTTGCTGCGCTTGCTCACGTGATGCTCCTGTGTGTGCTGAGGAGTTGTGGTCCGGGCCGAGCAGGCCCTGCCACTACTGCTGGAAGGTGGGGTCAGCCCTCGACCGTGACGCCCATGGAACGGGCGGTGCCGGCGATGATCTTCTCGGCGGCGTCCAGGTCGTTGGCGTTGAGGTCGGGCATCTTGGTCTGGGCGATCTCACGGACCTGGTCGCGGGTGATCTTGGCGACCTTGGTCTTGTGCGGCTCGCCGGAGCCCTTCTCCACGCCCGCGGCCTTGAGGATCATCTTCGCGGCCGGCGGCGTCTTGGTGATGAAGGTGAAGGAGCGGTCCTCGTAGACCGTGATCTCCACCGGGATGACCCAGCCACGCTGCGACTCGGTCGCGGCGTTGTAGGCCTTGCAGAACTCCATGATGTTCACGCCGTGCTGACCCAGCGCGGGGCCGACCGGCGGGGCCGGGTTGGCGGCACCGGCCTGGATCTGGAGCTTGATGAGCCCCGTGACCTTCTTCTTCTTGGGAGGCATGGCTCTCCGGGTCCTTTCACTTCGGGTCCATGCCCGCTTCCGGATACCACCCGGACGCAGGCATACCGCACAACGATAACGGGTATAGATGCGCGGCCAAAAACCGTGCAGGTCAGGCGGTCGCCGGAGCGTTCGCCTGACCTGCGCGGAAGCGGTAGTCCAGAAAGAACTAGTTCTTCTGGATCTGGTCGAAGGACAGCTCGACCGGGGTCTCGCGGCCGAAGATCTCCACCAGACCCTTGACCTTCTTGGAGTCCGGGTTGATCTCGTTGATCGTGGCCTGCAGCGTGGCGAACGGGCCGTCGGTGACGGTGACCGAGTCGCCGACCTCGAAGTCCAGCACCTGGACCTCGACCTTGCGCTGCGGCGCCGGCTTGCCCTCGGCCTCGGCGGCCTCGCGGGCGGCCTTCTCCTCCGCCTCGGGCGCGAGCATCTTCACGATCTCGTCCAGCGACAGCGGGTACGGGTCGTAGGCGTTGCCGACGAAGCCGGTGACGCCCGGCGTGTTGCGGACGACGCCCCAGGACTCGTTCGTCAGGTCCATCCGGACGAGGACGTAACCGGGCAGCTTGTTCTGCTTGACGGTCTTGCGCTCGCCGTTCTTGATCTGGACGATCTCTTCCTCGGGCACCTCGGCCTGGTAGATGAAGTCCTCGACGTTCAGCGAGACGGCACGCTGCTCCAGGTTCGCCTTCACGCGCTTCTCGTAGCCCGCGTAGGTGTGGATGACGTACCACTCGCCGGGCAGCGTGCGCAGTTCCTCGCGGAGCTTGGTGACCGGGTCGAGCTCCTCCTCGGGCTCGGCCTCCTCGGCCGCGGCCTCGGTGTCGCCGGCCTCGTCGGCCTCGTCGTCGTCCTGGTCCTGAGCCGCGTCCTCTTCATGGACGGCGGCCGCCTCGGCAGGCTCGCCCGCCTCGGCGTCGGCAGCCTCAACCTCGTCCAGGTCCTCGTCCGCGCCCTCGACGATGTCGAGCTCGTCGTCGACCTCTTCCGGCTCGATGGCGTCGTTCAGGTTCTGGTCAGACACGGTGGCTGCTTCTTCCTGGATACATAGGGGTGGAACACGCGAAAGGGGCGCCGGATACCTCGGCGCCCTTCGCTTCTGGCTCAGCCGAAGACGTACTTGGCGGCGTGGGAGAGCCCATAGTCAATCACAGTCACCAGGCCGATCATGATGGCGACGAAGAAGATCACCACAGTCGTGTACGACGTCAGCTGGTTGCGCGTGGGCCAGACGACCTTGCGCAGCTCGGCGATGATCTGACGGTAGAAGGTGGCCAGGCGCTTGAGCGGACCCTTCTTGGCCCGCTTGCCGCCCTTGCGGGCCTTCTTCCGGTCCGGCGCCTCATCCTGGGCGTCAGGCGTGTCGATGGAGCCCACGGCGTCCGCCATTCGTCCTCACCTGATCCCGGGTCGTGGCCGTGCCGCGCCCGGTCTGAGCCGCACGGCGGTGCATTGCTGTACGTACATGCGCACACATCCTGGCGAAGGTGTGTGTAGCAGGGCCGGAGGGACTTGAACCCCCAACCGCCGGTTTTGGAGACCGGTGCTCTACCAATTGAGCTACGACCCTTTGTGTGCCCCCCAACGTACCGCATCCGTCCGGATGCTTGGTGTGCACCGGTTGCGGCGGCGGCTGCTGAAGGCCAACGAGGTGAGAGTGTACGTGGTCCGGGGCGTGCAGTCGAACGGAAACCGGCCGCGGGCGCCGCCGACTTCGATCTCGGTGCCCCTGCCGCCCCGATCTTCCGGCCCTGCCGCCCCCGATCTTCCCGCCCCGCCGCCCCGCGTTCCGTCAGGCGTTCGGTCGGTGACCACTCCGTGAAACCGGCGTGCCGGGCGGGTTTCCGGTCTGAAAGCATGGGCCGTATGAGCGCTGCAACCCCTCCCACCGAGCGCCGGGTCTCGGCCCGCATCGGCGCGATCTCCGAGTCCGCCACCCTCGCCGTGGACGCCAAGGCCAAGGCCCTGAAGGCCGCCGGGCGCCCGGTGATCGGCTTCGGCGCCGGTGAGCCCGACTTCCCGACCCCGGACTACATCGTCGAGGCGGCCGTCGAGGCCTGCAAGAACCCGAAGTACCACCGCTACACCCCGGCCGGCGGCCTGCCCGAGCTGAAGGCCGCGATCGCCGCGAAGACGCTGCGCGACTCCGGCTACGAGGTCGACGCCTCCCAGGTCCTGGTGACCAACGGCGGCAAGCAGGCCATCTACGAGGCGTTCGCCGCGATCCTCGACCCGGGCGACGAGGTCATCGTCCCGGCGCCGTACTGGACGACCTACCCCGAGTCGATCCGGCTGGCCGGCGGTGTCCCCGTCTTCGTGACCGCCGACGAGACCACCGGCTACCGGGTCTCCGTCGAGCAGCTGGAGGCCGCCCGCACCGAGAAGACGAAGGTCGTCCTCTTCGTCTCCCCGTCCAACCCGACCGGCGCGGTCTACACCGAGCACGAGACCGAGGCCATCGGCCGCTGGGCCCACGAGCACGGCCTGTGGGTGCTCACCGACGAGATCTACGAGCACCTCGTCTACGGCGACGCCTCCGCCGTGTCGCTGCCGGCGGTCCTGCCCGAGCTGCGCGACAAGTGCATCGTCGTCAACGGCGTCGCCAAGACGTACGCCATGACCGGCTGGCGCGTGGGCTGGATCATCGGCCCGAAGGACGTCGTGAAGGCCGCGACCAACCTGCAGTCGCACGCCACCTCCAACGTCTCCAACGTCGCCCAGGTGGCCGCGCTGGCCGCCGTCTCCGGCGACCTGGAGGCCGTCGCGAAGATGCGCGAGGCCTTCGACCGGCGCCGCAAGACCATCGTGCGGATGCTCAACGAGATCGACGGCGTGCTCTGCCCCGAGCCCGAGGGCGCCTTCTACGCCTACCCGTCGGTCAAGGCGCTGCTCGGCAAGGAGATCCGCGGCAAGCGTCCGCAGGACTCCGTCGAGCTGGCCGCGCTGATCCTGGAGGAGGCCGAGGTCGCGGTCGTCCCGGGCGAGGCCTTCGGCACGCCGGGCTACCTGCGGCTGTCGTACGCGCTCGGCGACGAGGACCTCGTCGAGGGCGTGAGCCGGATCCAGAAGCTGCTGGCGGAGGCCCGGGACTGACCTCCCCGCCGAGCCGGACACGGGCCGCTTCCTTCGGGAGGCGGCCCGTTTCTTCGTGCGAGCAAGACCTCGATCGGGGAAAGAGGTACCGGCAGGCCGGGGGCGTGCGGCAGGATCCTGGAATGGAGCGCGTACGTGATCTGTCTGCACTGCCCAAGGCCCATCTGCACCTGCACTTCACCGGCTCGATGCGGCCGGCCACCCTCCTGGAACTCGCCGACAAGCACGGCGTCCGGCTTCCGGACGCGCTGACCGACGCGCTGGGCAGCGGGGAGTCACCGCGGCTGCGGGCGACGGACGAACGCGGCTGGTTCCGCTTCCAGCGGCTCTACGACGCCGCGCGCTCGTGCCTGCAGCAGCCGGAGGACATCCAGCGCCTGGTGCGGGAGGCGGCCGAGGAGGACCTGAAGGACGGCTCGCGGTGGCTGGAGATCCAGGTCGACCCGACGTCGTACGCGCCGCGGCTGGGCGGGCTGATCCCGGCGCTGGAGATCATCCTGGACGCGGTGGAGACCACCAGCCGGGAGACCGGGCTCGGCATGCGGGTACTGGTCGCCGCCAACCGCATGAAGCATCCGCTGGACGCCCGCACCCTGGCCCGGCTCGCGGTGCGGTACGCCGACCGGGGTGTCGTCGGCTTCGGGCTGTCCAACGACGAGCGCCGGGGCATGGCCCGCGACTTCGACCGGGCCTTCGCCATCGCCCGCGAGGGCGGGCTGCTGTCCGCACCGCACGGCGGCGAGCTGACCGGCCCGTCCTCGGTACGGGACTGCCTGGACGACCTGGGCGCCCACCGGCTCGGCCACGGCGTGCGCGCGGCCGAGGACCCCTGGCTGCTGCGGCGGCTCGCCGAGCAGGGCGTGACCTGCGAGGTCTGCCCCGCGTCCAATGTCGCCCTGGGCGTCTACGAGAAGCCGGAGGACGTGCCGCTGCGCACGCTGTACGAGGCGGGCGTGCCGATGGCGCTCGGCGCCGACGACCCGCTGCTGTTCGGCTCCCGGCTCGCCGCGCAGTACGAGATCGCGCGCCGGCACCACGGCTTCACGGACGAGGAGCTGGCCGAACTGGCCCGGCAGTCGCTGCGGGCGACGGCGGCGCCGGAGGGGGTCAAGCGGGAGATGCTGGCCGAGGTCGACGAGTGGCTGGACGGGTGAGGCCGGTAAGGCCTGCGCGGTCGGTGAGGTGCGACCTCACCGCGCGGTCATCGCGCCGATCACCATCGGCAGCGTGCTCTTGTCGAAGAGGCCGCCCGCGAGGTTCTGCGGGACGATCCTGCCGTTGACCTTCAGCGTGGGAGTGCCGGTCGCGCCCGAGGTGCCGAAGGCCTTCTCGGAAGCGGTGACGAAGGAGGCGTACTTCATCCCCTTCACCGCCGCGTCGAACTCCGGGCCGCGCAGACCCGGCACCTGGGACGCCGTCTGCAGCAGGAACGCGTCCGTGTAGCCGTCGACGCTCTCCTCGGGCTGGTGGGCGAAGAGCGCGTCGTGCAGCTCGACGAACCGGCCCGCGTCGAGGGCGGCCCGCAGGGCGTTGGCGGCCTTCTTCGAGCCCTGGCCGCCGAGCTTGCCGTCCAGGAAGGACGCGAGCGTGTACTCGGCGCGGACCTGGCCGGAGCGGACCATCTCGCGCAGCGCCTCGCCGCCGCCCTGCGTCTCGAACTGCTCGCAGACCGGGCAGCGCATGTCCTCGTAGACGTGCACGACCGTCTTCGCGCTCGGGGAACCCACGCGGACCGTGGTGCCGTCGGGGGCAAGCGACTCGGGGAGGTCGGCGTCGGTGGCGTACGTCCGCTCCGGGGCCGCCTGCGCCTGCTTCCCGCCGGCCGGCTTGGCGTCGCCGCCGTCCGCGCCGGACTTCCCACCGCAGGCCGTGGTCACGGCTGCGAGAGCGACGGCCGCGACCGCCAGCGCGGCGGCGGTGCGGATGCGGTGGGTGCCCTGCATGGTCGATCCCCTCATGGTGGCCGGTGGTCGGGGTTCGACCCTATGTGATCTTGCGCTGCTCTGTGATCTTTCGGGCGCTGCGTGATCTTCTGTTACAGGCTGACGCCCACCGTCACCGGCTCGTTGACGAGGGTGATGCCGAACGCCTCGCGGACGCCGGTGACGACCTCGCGGGCGAGGGCGAGCAGATCCTCGGTGGTGGCCTCGCCGCGGTTGGTCAGGGCCAGGGTGTGCTTGGTGGAGATACGGGCCGGGCCGGTGCCGTAGCCCTTGGTGAAGCCGGCCTTGTCGATCAGCCAGGCCGCGGAGGTCTTGGTGTGGCCGTCCCCGGCCGGGTAGGCGGGGGGTTCGGCGCCCGGGCCCAGCCGGTCGTGGACGCGGGCGCGGAACGCCTCGAAGGCGGCGTCCGTGAGGATCGGGTTGGTGAAGAAGGAACCCGCCGACCAGGTGTCGTGGTCGTCGGGGTCCAGGACCATGCCCTTGCCGGCGCGCAGCGCCAGGACGGTCTCACGGGCCCGGGCGAGCGGAACGCGGTCGCCCGCCTCCACACCGAGGGAGCGGGCCGTCTCGGCGTAGCGGATCGGGGCGGACAGGCCGCCGGCGTCCTCCAGCTCGAAGCGGACACGCAGGACGACATAGCGGTCGGGGTCCTGCTTGAAGCGGCTGTGACGGTAGGAGAACGCGCACTCGGCGTTGGTCAGGGTGACCGTGCGGTGGGTGCGGCGGTCGTAGGCGATCACCTCGGTGATCGTGGCGGACACGTCCTGGCCGTAGGCGCCCACGTTCTGGATGGGGGTGGCGCCGGCGGAGCCGGGGATGCCGGCGAGGCACTCGATGCCGGCGAGTCCCGCCTCCACGGTGCGGGCGACGGCGTCGGTCCAGATCTCGCCGGCGGCGAGCTCGAGGGTGGTGCCGCTCAGCTCGAAGCCGCGGGTGGCGATGCGCAGGGCGGTGCCGTCGAAGCCCTTGTCGCCGATGAGCAGGTTGGAGCCGCCGCCGATGATCAGCAGCGGGGTGCCGGTGGCGTCCGCCTCGCGGACGGCGTCGATCACCTCGGCGTCGGTGGTCGCCGTGAGGAGGCGGGTGGCGGGGCCGCCGAGACGGAAGGTGGTGAGGGGGGCGAGGGGGGCGTCGTGTCGTTCCTGCACGGCCCAAGCCTAAGCCTGCGGCGCTTGGGCGGGGGTTGGGGTGCGGGTGGGTGCGGTGTCTTGCCGGGTGCGGGCCTCGTCGTGGCTGGTCGCGCAGTTCCCCGCGCCCCTTGAATGCCTGCGGCGGCCCGTTGCGGTCCGCTGTGGCTGATGTAGCGCCTTCTGCCGGTGGGTGAGTAGGGGCCGCGGTGGGGGGTGTCCGTCCTCGGTACGGCCCTGCGTCAGTTCAAGAGGCTGAAGGAAGGCAATGCCGTCCGCTGCGGGCGGACACCCCCCACCACGCCCCCTCCCGCCGTCGGCGACTGCGGGTCCCATCCCACGTAGCTGCGGGCAGTCGTGCCGCTGGGGCGGCACGGGTGGGCGCAGCGGCGCCCCGTAGCGCCGGGTTGCGCACCCCACGGCGGTCACCCCGGCGCCGGGTGCCACGCAACGCCGGGCACCGTGACCCACGGCGGGCGCCGCACCCCGGGCACAAGCGCACCACGGTGGGCACCCCGGGGTGGGGGCCCACCGTGGGGTGGGGTCAGTGGGATGCCGGCTGCAGGGTGCGATCTTCCGTGGGGGTCGTCGCCGCCACGGAAGGCCGCCGTCGGGGGATCAGCAGCGCCGCGACACCCGCGAGCGCAACAACCCCCGCCCCCGTGAACACCGCGGGACGCAACCCGTCGACGAACGCCTGCCCCGACTCGTACCCACCCCGCGCCGAGAAGATCGACGACATGATCGCGATGCCGAGCGCCCCGCCGACCTCCCGCAGCGCGTTGTTCGCCCCGGAGGCGATCCCCTGCTCCGAGGCATGCACGCTGGACATCACCAGATGCGACGCGGGCGCGAAGAACAGCGCCATCCCGATCCCGCTGACGATCAGCCCCGGCAGCTGCGCCCCGTACGACGCGTCCGGCGTCGACGCGGAGGCGAGGTAGGCCAGCCCGGCCGCCTGGAGGAAGAGCCCGGCCGCGACCACCGGACGTCCGCCCACCCGGTCGGCGAGGATCCCCGCGATGGGCGCGACGAGCATCGGCATGCCGGTCCACGGCAGCATCCGCAGCCCCGCCTGCGTGGGCGAGTAGCCGAGCACGCCCTGCATGTACTGGCTGAGCAGGAAGATCGACCCGAACATCCCGAGGAACATCAGCATGCTCGCCGCGTTGATCCCGGCAAACGCCCGCGAACGGAACAGCCGCATCGGCAGCATGGGGTTCTTCGCCCGCATGCCGTGCACGACGAACGCGACGAGCAGCGCCCCGCCCACCGACAGCCCGAGCAGCACCAGCGTGCTGGTCCAGCCGTCCGCCGGCCCGCGGACCAGGCCGTAGACCACGCCGAAGAGGCCGCCACTGGCGAGCAGGGTGCCGGGGAGGTCGAGCGGCGCACCGGTGCCGTAGGACTCGGCGAGGCGCAGACGGGCGAGCGGCAGCAGGGCGATGCCGAGCGGCACGTTCAGCCAGAAGATCCAGTGCCAGGAGATGTGCTCGGTCAGGCTGCCGCCGATCAGCGGCCCGGAGGCGACCGCGAGCCCGTTCACGGCGCCCCAGATGCCGTAGGCCATGCCGCGCTTGGCGGCGGGCACGGCGGCCGTGAGCAGGGTGAGGGTCAGCGGCATCATGATCGCCGCGCCGACTCCCTGGACGGCCCGGGCGGCGATCAGCTCGCCGATGCCGGGTGCCATGGCCGCCGCGGCGGAGGCGACGGTGAAGACGGCGATGCCCACCTGGAAGAGCCGGCGGCGCCCGAAGCGGTCGCCGAGGGCCGCGCCGAACATCAGCAGCACGGCGAAGGTGAGCGTGTAGGCACTCACGGTCCATTCGAGGTCGTCCAGGGCGCCGCCGAGGTCCTTGCGGATCGAGGGGAGCGCGGTGGTGACGACGAGGTTGTCGAGGGCCGCCATGAATCCGGCGACGCTGGTGATGACCAGGGCCCAGACGGTGCCCCGCGTGGTGGGTTGTGACATCTCTCCCCCAGAGAGTTCATTAGTTAGTGATTACTAAGTTTCTTTGTCATGGGAAACCGGCCGTTCGGCCACTTTCCGTCAGTCCGTCCGCAGGTCCGCCGTCCGCACGGCCGGCGCCAGCCCCGCCCAGACCCGGTGGTCAGGGGGAAACCCCATCGCCACCAGGCAGTTGATGAGCATGCCGTACGCCATGAAGGACGTCGTCTCGCCGGCATCGGCACCGAGCGGCAGGTGCACGGTGTCCCACAACCGGGTCCAGCCCCGCCGTACGGCCTCACCGAACTCGTGATCGCCGTCGGCCTCGGCGGCCGTCACCGCGAGGTACATCTGCATCTGCATCATCAGCCGCTCGGGCTCCTCGGCGATGACCCGCCGATAGGCCTGGGCCATGGCGCTCAGCGCCTCCTCGCCGTGCAGCCCGTCCGAGGCCTCCTCGAAGGTCCGGATCGTGTCCTCGATGCAGCGCTCCACCACCGCGATGAAGATCGCCCGCTTGCCCGGGAACAACCTGAAGAGGTACGGCTGTGACACACCGACCCGCTTGGCGATCGCCTCCGTCGAGGTGCCGTGGTAGCCACCCCGCGCGAACTCGGCAGTCGCCGCACGGATGACGCTCTCCCGTCGCTCTTCTGCGCTCATCCTGGCCATGGGAATGAAGTTAGTGCTCAATCACTAACTTCGTCAAGGGGTCACATCAGTGGGTGCTTGCGGTAAGGGGCGCCTCGCCATTACGGGCGCCCCTTACGGCTGTGCGACTTCCGGCCGTACGGCCGCTCTCGCGGGCCTCAGGCCAGGCGGACGACCGCGCGGGACATGCCGAGGACCTTCTGGCCGGCGCTGGTCGCCGTCAGGTCCACACGGACCGTGTTGTCGTCGAGCTTGGCGGCGACCTTGGCGCTGACCTCGATGGTGGCGCCCTGGTCGTCGTTGGGGACGACGACCGGCTTGGTGAAGCGGACGCCGTACTCGACGACCGCGCCCGGGTCGCCGGTCCAGTCGGTGACCACCCGGATCGCCTCGGCCATGGTGAACATGCCGTGGGCGATCACGTCCGGCAGCCCGACCTCCTTGGCGAACTTCTCGTTCCAGTGGATCGGGTTGAAGTCCCCGGAGGCGCCCGCGTACTGCACCAGCGTGGCGCGGGTCACGGGGAAGCTTTGGGCCGGCAGCTCGGTGCCGACCTCGACGTCGTCGTAAGCGATCTTCGCCGTCATGGTCTTCTCACGCCTCCTCGTCCGCCGCGCGGGCCACGAGCTTGGTCCAGGCGGTCACGACGTGCTCACCGGCCTCGTCGTGGACCTCGCCCCGGACGTCCAGGATGTCGTTGCCGGCCATCGACTTGATCGCCTCGATGGTCGAGGTGACCGTCAGCCGGTCACCGGCGCGCACCGGGCGCCGGTAGGCGAACTTCTGGTCGCCGTGCACCACCCGGCTGTAGTCCAGGCCGAGCTGCGGGTCGGAGACGACCTGCCCCGCGGCCTTGAAGGTGATGGCGAACACAAAGGTCGGCGGGGCGATCACATCCGGGTGACCGAGCGCCTTGGCGGCCTCCGGGTCGGTGTACGCCGGATTGGCGTCCCCCACCGCCTCCGCGAACTCCCGGATCTTCTCCCGGCCCACCTCGTAGGGCTCGGTGGGCGGGTAGGTCCGCCCCACGAAGGACTGGTCGAGCGCCATGGCCCGGCACCTCCTGGGTGTGATCACAACCTGGTGTGAAAAACGAGCGGGGACAACAGTGAACGTTCGCCGAAGGGGCGAAACGACGCGAGGCCGCCCCCCAGGTTCTCGGGGGCGGCCTCGTGTACGAGCCTGATTTATCGCGTCTCGCGATGCGCGGTGTGCGCATTGCAACGCGGGCAGTGCTTCTTCATCTCAAGACGGTCCGGGTTGTTACGCCGGTTCTTCTTGGTGATGTAGTTCCGCTCCTTGCACTCCACGCAGGCCAGCGTGATCTTCGGGCGGACGTCGGTGGCAGCCACGTGAGTGCTCCTTGACGAACGGTTGACTAGAAATAACGCACATGAAGAGTAGCCGATCGACGGACCGACCCGGCAATCGGCTACTTAAAGTAGCGGTGACCGGACTTGAACCGGTGACACAGCGATTATGAGCCGCTTGCTCTACCGACTGAGCTACACCGCTGCGGTGTGATCGGATCCCGCCTGACGGCGGGAACCTCTCTCACCAGAGCCCCAAAACGGAATCGAACCGTTGACCTTCTCCTTACCATGGAGACGCTCTGCCGACTGAGCTATTGGGGCGAGCGAGGAAGACATTACACGGTTGCCCGCCGTTCGCCCAAATCCGATTCCCGCCGAGGCCGCCCGGCCGCCCCGGCACCCGCTCAGTGACCTCACGAGCCCCTCCCGTTCCCCGGACTTGGCCGTTCCGGATCAGCGGACTCACCGGTTCCGGCCGTCGGCCGCGACAGGGTCCGCACGCGGGCCACACCGGTACGACTATTGCGCTCCTCCCTGACGCGCGCGGGCGGTCACCCTAGGCTCGACTCACTCTGTGTGATCTTGCGCCGCCGTGCGCGGTTCGACGAGCCCCTGGAGCGCGATGCCCGACAGCCAGCCGCAGCCGCCGCAGCCGACCCCCTCGTCGCCGGGACCGGCCGACTCCGGCCTGCTGCTGTGCGGGGCACGGCTCACCGACGGCCGGCGGGTCGACGTACGGCTGGGCGGGGGCCGTATCGAGGCGGTCGGCACCGCCGGGAGCCTCGCCGCGGAGTCGCGGGGCCGCGGCGCGCGCGTGGACCTGCGCGGCTACCTGCTGCTGCCGGCCCCGGCCGAGCCGCACGCGCATGCCGACACCGCGCTGTCGGCCGACGGCGACGGACCGGTCCCCGACGACCCCCAGGACGTCCAGCGGCGCGCCACCGAGGCGGCCCTGCTCCAGCTGGGCCACGGAGCGACCGCGCTGCGCGCGCACGTGCGCGTGGGCGACGTCCAGGGACTCGGCGCGCTGGGCGCCGTACTGCAGGCGCGGCGGGCGCTGCGCGGGCTCGCGGAGCTGACCACGGTGGCGGTGCCGCGGGTGCTGACCGGGCGGGCCGGGGCCGAGGGGCTCGCGATGCTGCGGGACGCCATGAAGATGGGCGCCTCGGTGGTCGGCGGCTGCCCCGACCTGGACCCCGACCCGACGGGGTACGTCGAGGCCGTCCTGGACGTGGCCTCCGAGCACGGCTGCCCCGTCGACCTGCACACCGACGCCGGCGATCCGGCGCGTCTGGCCCGGCTCGCGGCGATGGCGGGCGGGCTGCGCCCCGGGGTGACGCTCGGCCCCTGCGGCGGGCTGGGCCGGCTGCCGGCCGAGGCGGCCGCCCGGACCGCGGACCAGCTCGCCGCGGCCGGTGTGGCGGTCGTCTGCCTGCCGCAGGGCGGCTGCGGGGGCGCGCAGGGGCGCGAAACGGCGCCCGTACGGCTGCTGCGCGCCGCCGGGGTGCGGGTGGCGGCCGGCAGCGGGGCACTGCGGGACGTGTCCAACCCGGTGGGGCGGGGCGATCCCCTGGAGGCCGCCTACCTGCTCGCCTCGCGGCACGGCCTGCGGCCCGAGGAGGCCTACGACGCCGTCAGCGGGTCCGCGCGGGCGCTGCTCGGCCTGCCCGAGGTGCGCGTCGAGGCGGGCTTCCCTGCCGAGCTGCTGGCGGTGCGCGGCGAGCGGCTGGCCGGGGCGCTGTCCCTGGCGTACAGCCGCATCGTGGTGCACCGGGGGCGGGTGGTGTCCCGGACGAGCGCGGTGCGGGAGTTCTGCGACTCGTCCACCGCGGAGCTGGGGCTGCCTCGGCAGGGACGCACGGAGCTGTCCTGACGGCCGGGTCCGAGTCCGGTGCGGGTCGGGTCCGGTGCGGTGCGTGTCCAGTGCGGTGCGGTCGGGTCCGGTGCGGTCCGGTGCGGTGCGGTGCGGGTTCGGCCCGTATCCGGCCCAGGTCCGGTGCGGGTTCGGTCCGGTGCGGGCCCGGCCCGCTGCGGCACCCTGACTCGTCCGGCGAACGCGTCCCCGCAGGCGTACGGTCAAAGACATGCGCATTGTCATCGCTGGTGGTCATGGTCAGATCGCGTTGCGGCTGGAGCGGCTGCTCGCCGCGCGCGGATACGAGGTCGCGGGGCTGATCCGGAAGGCCGAACAGGGCGACGACCTGCGGGCGGCCGGTGCGGAACCGGTCGTGCTGGACCTGGAGTCGGCCTCCGTGGAGCAGGTCGCGGACGTCCTGCGGGGCGCGGACGCGGCGGTGTTCGCCGCCGGCGCCGGGCCGGGCAGCGGCGTGGACCGCAAGGACACGGTGGACAAGGGCGCGGCGGTGCTGTTCGCGGACGCCGCGGTCCGCGCGGGCGTACGCCGCTTCGTGGTCGTGTCGTCGATGGGCGCCGACGCGGGGCACCAGGGCGACGACGTGTTCGACGTGTACCTGCGCGCCAAGGGCGAGGCGGACGACCATGTGCGCGGCCTGGACGCGCTCGACTGGACGATCCTGCGCCCCGGTTCGCTGACGAACGACGCCGGCACCGGGCAGGTGCGTCTGGAGGCGCACACCGGGCGCGGCATGGTCCCGCGCGACGACGTGGCCGCCGTACTGGCCGAACTGGTGGAGACGCCCGCGACGGCCGGGCTGACCCTGGAGCTGGTGAGCGGGTCGGCGCCGGTGTCGGTGGCGGTGAAGTCCGTGGCGGGGAACTGAAGCCCTCGGCCGGGAACCGAAGCCCGGGTCTGACGTACAGAGGCGGGCGCCGGCGTCAGAACAGCGGGAGCTGGCCGGGGAACTCCGGGACGACGAAGCCGTCCAAGGAGGGCTGCGCCGCGCCCAGTTGCGCCGGTCTGCGCGAGCCCGGGCACGAGACGAGCGCGCCGCTCTCGCGGGCGCCGGGCGGGTCGTGCCGGGCGTAGCGGCCCGCCACGACGGCGATCTCGCGGCGGCACTCCGGGCAGAGTCTGCGACGGCTGGACATGCGACCAGTGTGCCCGGGGGCACTGACAACGCCGACCGGACGCGGCGGGCCGCCGTTCGGGCAGGGCTGCTCGCGCGGCGCGCTCTCTCGACGCGCAAAACCTCCGCGGGCTCCATAGCATCCGTACGTGGCACACACTTTCGACGAGCTCGTGGAGAAGCAGCGCGCCGCCAACGAGGCGCACACGCGCGTGCTGGAGCTGCGCGAGGCCTACGGCGCGCCCACGGCTGCCCCGTGGTCGCAGGAGCAGTCCTCGACGTACGAGACGGCGTGGCGCGCCTGGCGGGACCTCGCGCGCGACGTCCAGGCGTCCGTCAGCGACTTCGCCAAGGACGAGGGCCGCATGCGCAACGAGGTCGAGGCGGAGGTGAAGAAGGCGGCGACGGAATCGCCCACGGAAGGCGGCTGACGGCGGTCCGGCCCGGTGGCCCGGCCGGCGGAGAGGCTGCTGACCGCCGCCGGGCACGCCGGGGGGCAGCTGACGGTGGTCTGGCCCGCCGAGGGCCGCTGACGGCAGCCGGGCCCGCCGACGACCGCCTACGGCCGCCGGGCCCGCCGAGGGGCGGCTGAACGGCATACGGACGCCCGCGCCGTGCCCTCACTCCCCCGGCCGTGCCCCACCGCTGTGTGCGGCCGCGCACTGTTTGCCCGGCCCTTTCTGGGCACCCAGGGGGTATGGGCATCCCCATTCCGCTCGAGGTGCCGACGCGGCGGATGTCTCCGGCCCCGGAGAACGTCGCGCTGGCCCGGCGGTTCGTGCGGTCGGCGCTGGAGGGTGCCGTGCCGCCCGCTCTTGTGGACACGGCCGAGTTGCTGGCGGGCGAGCTGGCGACGAACGCGGTGATCCACGCGCGGACCGACTTCGAGACGCGGGCGTGGGTGACCGAGGGCCGGGTGCACGTACGGGTCACCGATCAGCGGCCGGACCGCGGCCTGGTGCCGCACGACCGGCATCTCTACGCCTGCACGGGCCGGGGCCTGACGCTGGTGGAGGAGCTGGCCACCGATCACGGCGCGCACAGCGACGCGGACGGCAAGACGGTGTGGTTCGAACTGTGGCCCGACGTGCCGGCCCCGCCGGCCTCCGCGTGGGAGGCCGTTCCCCCGCCCGGCCGGTCCGCGACCGTGACGCTCAACGACGTGCCGTACGCGCTGTACTGGGCGGCGCAGCAGCAGTGGGAGGGGATGCTGCGGGAGCTGCTGCTCGTCGCGGCGAGCGTCGGCGAGGAGAGCGCCGGGCAGGGCTCCGCCCCGGTGGACGCCTGGGCGCGGGATCTGATGGCCGCGCAGGACCTGAGCAGTGTGATCTGCGCGTCGATGACGGCCGCGGTGGAACAGGAGACCCCCGACAGCTCGACGCTCTCCCTGGTCGTGTCGTTCCCGCGGGACGCCGCCACGGCGGTGACGACCCTGAGCAAGGTGCTCGACGCCGCCGACGCGGCCGCCCAGCAGGGCAGTCTGCTCAGCCTCCCGCCGCTGCCGCAGATCCGCGCCTTCCGGGACTGGCTGTTCGGCGAGATCGCCGGCCAGCTGGCCGGTGAGCACCCGATCGCCTGGACGCTGGCCCCCGGAGCGCCGAGCGCGACGCCGACGGAGCTGGCGCCCTGGGACGCGAGCGAGGTGGAAGCGGGCACCCTGCCGACCATCGCCGCCGACGACGGCAACCGGATCATCGCCGTGAACGACGCCGCGGCGAGCCTGCTGGGCTGGCAGACGCACGAGCTCGTCGGACAGCGGTTGACGGTGCTGATGCCCGAACACCTGCGCGCACGCCACACGGCGGCCTTCACCTCCCTGCTGCTCACCGGCGAGGCCCGCATCCTGGGCCGTTCGATCCCGGTGCCGGCGCTGCACCGGGACGGGCGGGTGGTCCCGATCCGGCTGCACATCCAGACGCAGGAGGCGGTCGACGGACGCACCGTGTTCGTCGCCCATTTGACGCCGAGGACGGCTCCGTCGGTCGTGTCGGAGGAGCCGCCGGACGAGCTGCCCGTGAACCGGCCGGCGCAGGCCCAGGCGCGGATGCCGACGAGCACCAAGAAGGCGCGGCGCAACGGTGCGGTGACGGCCGCGCCGGAGTGGCTGTCCCTGTTCGCCGACACCAGCAGGGCCATGACCAGCACGCTCGACCCCGGGGAGGGCCTGCGGCGGGTGGGCCAGGTGCTCACCAGGTCGCTGGCCGACTGGTGCGCGGTGGACGTCGTCGACGAGCAGGGTCACGTGGAGCGGATCTGCATCGTGCACCGCGACCCCTTGGTGCATGTGAACGGGGAGCACCTCGGCAGGCTTCCCGGGGTGGCCGAGAGCACGCGCGGCTCCCTGCCCCGGGTGCTGCGGGGCGCGGGCCCGCTGCTGATCGCCGATGTGCCGCCGTCCGGCCAGGCGCGCAGCCCGCTGGACGAACGGCAGCTGGCGCTGGTGGAGGAGCTGGGCGGGCACTCCGCGGTCATCGCGCCGCTGCAGGCGCACCGGGAGATCTTCGGCGCCCTGACGCTGGTTCGGGTGGGGCACCGACGGCCGTTCGCCAGGGAGGACATCCCGCAGATCGCGGAGCTGGTGCGCGGGATCTCGCTCGGTGTGGACAGCGCCCGGATGCACCAGCACATGCGGTCCACCGCGGAGCACCTCCAGCGGTCCCTGCTGCCCGAGCCGCCCCGGGTGGAGCATCTGGAGCTGGTCGCCCGCTACATCCCCTCCAGTACGACCGCGGAGGTCGGTGGCGACTGGTACGACGCCTTCCGGATGCCCAGCGGCGACACGGCGCTGGTCATCGGTGACGTGGCGGGCCACGATCTGCAGGCGGCGGTCGCGATGAGCACCCTGCGCAACATGCTGCGCGGCCTCGCCGTCGACAGCCAGGAACCCCCCGGGCAGGTCCTGCACCGCCTGGACCGCGCGAACCACACCCTCAACCCCGGCGCCACGGCCACCTGCGTCTACGGCGTGATCAAGAGCGGCGAGGACGGGGAGGGCGGCGGCGAGGCAGACGCGGGTGGCGGCGGCCCCTGGTACTTCCACCACTCCTCCGCCGGCCACCTGCCGCCGCTGCTGACCACGCGGGACGGCGAGGCGTACTACCTGGAGTCGGGCCGTGGCCTGCTCCTCGGCATGGACCCCGAGCTGCCCCGGCACTCCGCGTGCGACGGGCTGCCGCACGGCTCCACCCTGCTGCTCTTCACCGACGGCCTGATCGAACGCCGGGGCGAGCCCCTGGACATCGCGATGGAACGCCTGCGCCGGCACGCCGCCGCCCACGCACAGGCCCCGCTCGACGGCTTCTGCGACGAACTGATCCTCAAGTTCGGCACGGAGATCACGGACGACATCGCCCTGCTCGCCGTACGCCCCACCTGCACCTGACCCGCGTCGGCGTCCGCGCGTCCCCTCCCCGGAACGAAGAAACCCCCTCCGTCCCGCTTTTCAGCAGGTCGGAGGGGGTTTCCCTCAGCGTGGCGGCGCCAGGATTCGAACCTGGGAAGGCTGAGCCGGCAGATTTACAGTCTGCTCCCTTTGGCCGCTCGGGCACACCGCCGGGTGGTGCTGCCGTCGATCCGCCTTTCGGCGGGGCTCCCCGGCAACGACGTAAACAATACCCGATGCACAGGGGTGCTTCGCCACCCGGTTGTTCGCCGCCCGCCGGTGGGCGGGGTGACTAGGCTGGTCGGGATGCGGCCCGGGACGTACGCCGGGCTCGGCGGCGGCCCCACGGACGCCGGCGCGCACCCGTTACGCACCCCCCGATGACCCCCCACATCCCGAATTACCTCGATACAAGGAGCCACAGGACATGGCCGACTCCAGTTTCGACATCGTCTCGAAGGTCGAGCGGCAGGAGGTCGACAACGCCCTCAACCAGGCCGCCAAGGAGATCTCGCAGCGCTACGACTTCAAGGGCGTGGGCGCCTCGATCTCGTGGTCCGGTGAGAAGATCCTCATGGAGGCGAACTCCGAGGAGCGGGTGAAGGCCGTCCTCGACGTCTTCCAGTCCAAGCTGATCAAGCGCGGCATCTCGCTGAAGGCCCTGGACGCGGGCGAGCCGCAGCTGTCCGGCAAGGAGTACAAGATCTTCGCGTCGATCCAGGAGGGCATCTCCCAGGAGAACGCCAAGAAGGTGGCGAAGATCATCCGCGACGAGGGCCCCAAGGGCGTGAAGGCCCAGGTGCAGGGCGACGAGCTGCGGGTCAGCTCCAAGAGCCGTGACGACCTGCAGGCCGTCATCGCGCTGCTGAAGGGCAAGGACTTCGACTTCGCGCTGCAGTTCGTGAACTACCGGTAGTCCGGTCGCCGACAGGCATACACGCGCACACACGCACGCGTACCGCGACGCGAAAAGGGTGGGCCCCCGCTGCCGGGGTGCCCACCCTTCGCGTTGCCCGCGGGCGTCAGTCGCGCGAGTTGCCGAACAGGATGCGATAGGCGATCAGCAGGACCAGGGAGCCGCCGATCGCGGCGGCCCACGTGGCGCCGTCGTAGAAGTCCTTGCTGATCGGGTGATCCAGCCAGCGGGCCGAGATCCAGCCGCCGATGAAGGCGCCCGCGATGCCGATCAGGGTCGTGCCGATGAACCCGCCCGGGTCGCGGCCCGGCAGCAGGAACTTGGCGATGGCCCCGGCCAGCAGGCCGAGGATGATCCAGCTGATGATTCCCATGCCGTGAACCTGCCCTTCCGCGCTGTGTCCGCGCTGTCCGAGTGCTGTGGTGTTCATCCCCGTCAGCGGCCGACGCGCGCGTGTTCGTACGTCGTTGGTGAACAGGACGTCACACGGACGGCCGATGGTTGCGGCGCTCAGTAGGGTGCGCTCCATGACACAGTCCCAAGCAGCCGCCGGCGCCGAGCTGCGGCGCACCCTCGGCGTCGGGGACGCCGTGGTCGTCGGACTCGGCTCGATGGTCGGAGCCGGGATCTTCGCCGCCCTCGGGCCCGCCGCCCGCGCCGCCGGGTCCGGTCTGCTGCCGGGCCTCGCCCTCGCCGCCCTGGTGGCCTACTGCAACGCCATGTCCTCGGCGCGGCTCGCGGCCCGCTATCCGGCCTCCGGCGGCACGTACGTGTACGGCAGGGAGCGGCTCGGCGCGTTCTGGGGGTATCTCGCGGGCTGGTCGTTCGTGGTCGGCAAGACGGCGTCCTGCGCGGCGATGGCGCTGACCGTGGGCGCCTATCTGTGGCCGCAGCAGGCGCACGCCGTGGCGGTCGGCGCCGTGGTGGCGCTGACCGCGGTGAACTACGGCGGCGTCCAGAAGTCGGCCTGGCTGACCCGGGTGATCGTGGCGGTCGTGCTGGCGGTGCTGGCGTGTGTGGTCGTGGTGTGCCTGGGGTCGGGGGCCGCGGACGCCGGACGGCTGGACGTCGGTGCCTCCGGCGGCGCGGGGGGCGTGCTGCAGGCGGCGGGCCTGCTGTTCTTCGCCTTCGCCGGGTACGCCCGGATCGCCACGCTGGGCGAGGAGGTGCGCGATCCGGCGCGCACGATCCCGCGGGCGATCCCGCTGGCGCTGGGCATCGCGCTGGGGGTGTACGCGTGCGTGGCGGTGGCCGTGCTGGCCGTCCTGGGCGCCGGCGGGCTCGGCGCGGCGGGCGCGCCGCTGGCCGACGCGGTGCGGGCGGCGGGGGTGCCGGGGCTCGTGCCGGTGGTGCGGGCGGGCGCGGCCGTGGCGGCGCTGGGCTCGCTGCTCGCGCTGATCCTGGGCGTCTCGCGTACGACGCTGGCCATGGCGCGGGACGGTCATCTGCCGCGTGCGCTGGCCACCGTCCACCCGCGCTTCCGGGTGCCGCACCGCGCGGAGCTGGCCGTGGGCGCGGTGGTCGCGGTCCTGGCGGCCACGGTGGACGTGCGCGGCGCGATCGGCTTCTCGTCGTTCGGCGTCCTCGCGTACTACGGCGTCGCCAACGCCTCCGCGTGGACGCTGTCGCCGGCGTGGCACACGCGCGTGGTGCCCGCCGTGGGCCTCGCCGGCTGCGCGGCCCTGGCGTTCGCCCTGCCGGGCCTGTCCGTCGCGATCGGCGCGGGGGTGCTGGCGGTGGGCGCGGCTGCGTATGCCGTACGGCGGTGGGGGCGCCGTACGTAGGTCACCCGCCCTTGCGCCCCGTCCTGCGCGTCACGCGCCGTCGGCGGCTCAGACGGCGGCGGTGAACGGCTGGTCCGTGCGGACGATCTCGCGGCCCAGCGGGAACAGGGACACCGGGATCAGTTTGAAGTTGGCGATGCCGAACGGGATGCCGATGATCGTGATGCACAGGGCGAGGCCCGTGGCGATGTGACCGAGCGCCAGCCACCAGCCGGCGAGGACCAGCCACAGGACGTTGCCGACGCAGGAGGGTGCCCCCGCGTCGTGGCGTTCGACGGTCGTGTACCCGAAGGGCCACAGCGCGTAGACGCCGATACGGAAGGCCGCGATGCCGAACGGCACGCCGATGATCGTGATGCACAGCAGCACGCCGGCCACGAGGTAGGCGAGGAACAGCCAGAACCCGCTCAGCACGAGCCAGATGACGTTCAGGATGGTTTTCACAGCGGTCGACCTGCCATCTTCTCTAGCCGGGCGATGCGCTCCGCCATCGGCGGATGCGTGGAGAACATCTTCGACAGCCCCTGCCCCGGGCGGAAAGGATTCGCGATCATCATGTGACTCGCCGTCTCGATGCGCGGCTCGGGCGGCAGCGGCAGTTGTTTTGTCCCTGCTTCCAGCTTGCGCAGTGCTGACGCGAGGGCAAGCGGGTCGCCGGTGAGGCTCGCGCCCGAGGCGTCGGCCTCGTACTCCCGGGAGCGGCTGATGGCGAGCTGGATGAGGCTGGCGGCGATCGGGCCGAGCAGCATGATCAGCAGCATGCCGAGCAGGCCGGGGCCGTCGTCGTCGTCCGAGCGGCCGATCGGGATGAGCCAGGCGAAGTTCACCAGGAACATGATCACCGAGGCGAGGGCGCCGGCCACCGACGAGATCAGGATGTCGCGGTTGTAGACATGGCTGAGCTCGTGGCCGATGACGCCGCGCAGCTCCCGCTCGTCGAGGAGGCGCAGGATGCCCTCCGTGCAGCACACGGCGGCGTTGCGGGGATTGCGGCCGGTCGCGAAGGCGTTGGGCGCCTCCGTCGGGGAGATGTACAGCCGGGGCATGGGCTGGCGGGCCTGCGTGGACAGGTCACGGACCATGCGGTACAGCGCGGGCGCCTCGAACTCGCTGACCGGGCGGGCCCGCATCGCGCGCAGGGCGAGCTTGTCGCTGTTCCAGTACGCGTACGCGTTGGTGCCCAGGGCGACCACGACGGCCACGATCAGGCCCGTACGGCCGAAGAAGCTGCCGATGACGATGATGAGGGCGGACAGGCCTCCGAGAAGTACTGCCGTCCTGAGCCCGTTGTGCCGGCGGTGCACGGTACGCCCTCCAAGTGGTGCGGCAGGGGAACCCTTTGCCTTGCTGATCTGCGGTGCCACCGGTGCCGTGGTGTCACGATCCAGTGGACCCTCCCGCTCGGATCAACGCCAGGCGGGGGCCGCCAGTTCCCCGGCGCCCGCGGGGGCGCCCTGCGCCACTCGGGTGAGGGACCCCCGCGTCGTCACGCGGTCGTGCGGGATGGGCCGTCGGTCCTGCGCGACCGGCCGTCAGAAGAGGGTGGTGTCCGCGAAGCGCAGCACCAGCTGGGGGGCGCCGGAGAGCGCGACGCCGACGACCGCGGTGAGGGCGAGCGCGGCGGTGAGCGGGGCGGGCAGCCGGTGCCGGGCGGGTTCGCCCTCGGGTGCGCGGAACAGCAGGGCCGTCCACTGCAGGTAGTAGAACAGCGCGATCACCACGTTGGCGGCCATGATCACGGCCAGCCAGCCGAGGCCGGCGTCGACGGCCGCGGAGAAGACGGTGACCTTGGCGAACAGGCCGATGATGCCCGGCGGCAGGCCGGCCAGGCACAGCAGGAAGAACGCCAGCAGGAGCGCGGTGAGCGGGTTGGTGGCGTACAGGCCCCGGTAGTCCGCGAGGCGGTTCGACGCGCGCGTACGGCCCACCAGCGCGGCCACCGCGAAGGCGCCGAGGTTCACCGCGCCGTACATCAGGGCGTAGGCGACCGTGGAGCCGATCGCGTGGCCGGGGTCGTCGGAGTAGGCGGCCGCGGCGATCGGCACCAGCAGGTAGCCGGCCTGGCCGACGGAGGACCAGGCGAGCAGCCGCACGGCGCTGTACGCGCGCGTGGCCTGCTGGCGCAGGGCGCCGACGTTGCCGACGGTCATGGTGAGCGCGGCCAGGACGGCGAGTGCGGGCCCCCAGGCGTCGGCGTACGACGGGAGGGCGACGACGGTGACCAGGATGAGACCGGAGAAGCCCACGGCCTTGCCGACGACGGACAGATAAGCGGCGATCGGCAGGGGCGCGCCGACGTAGGTGTCGGGGACCCAGAAGTGGAAGGGCACGGCCGCGGTCTTGAAGGCGAAGCCGATGAGGGTGAGGACCACGCCGGTCTGGGCGAGGGTCTGCAACTGGCCGTCGACGTGCTGGATGCGGCCGGCGATCCGGGTGAGGTAGAGGGTGCCGGTCGTGGCGTACAGGAAGCTGACGCCCATGAGGCTGACGGCGGTGGCCGTCACCGACGACAGGAAGAACTTCAGCGCCGCCTCGGAGGACCGCTTGTCGCCGTGGCGCAGGCCCACCAGGGCGAACGCGGGCAGGGAGGCGACCTCCAGGGCGACGATCAGGGTGGCGAGATCGCGGGAGGCGGGCAGCAGGGCGGCGCCGGCGGCGGAGGACAGCAGCAGGAACCAGTACTCGCCCTCGGGCATGTCCTTGCGGGCGTCCTTCAGGGCGGTCACCGACAGCAGGGCCGCCAGCAGGGCGCCGCCGAGGACGAGCAGCTGGATGACGAGGGTGAAGCGGTCCGCGGTGTAGCTGCACACCTCCTGCCGGGTGGTCAGGCAGAAGGTGGAGCGGTCGCCGTCCAGGAGCGGCAGCAGCAGAAGCGCGGAGGCGGCGAGTCCGGCGATGGAGACCCAGCCGAGGACGGCCTTCCTCGCGTCCGGCACGAACAGGTCGGCGACGAGGACGACCAGGCCGACGACGGCCGTCAGGGTGGGCGGGGCGATCGCGAGCCAGTCGACGGACTGGACGAGGGACTCGGCCAGGGGCTGGGCGAGCGGCTGGGCCGGGAAGCTCATCGGGTGCCTCCTGCGAGGAGCTGCTGCACGGCCGGGTCGGTCAGGCCGAGCAGGGCCTTGGGCCACAGGCCTGCGACGACGGTGAGGACGACGAGCGGGGTCCAGGCCGCGAACTCGTAGCTGCGGACGTCGGCGAGCCGCGGTGTCCGCTGGTCCGTGGCGCCCATGCAGACGCGGCGGACCACGACCAGCATGTAGGCGGCCGTGAGCAGGGTACCGAACGCGCCGATCGCCATGAAGGTGAGGAAGGCGGGGCGGCTGAGGCCGGCGGCGGGCTGGAACGCGCCGAACAGCGCGAGCATCTCGCCCCAGAATCCGGCGAGGCCGGGCAGGCCGAGGGAGGCGACGGCGCCGAAGGCCAGCAGGCCGCCGAGGCGCGGGGCCCTGCCGTACAGGGCCGCCCCCGTCTCCTCGGCCAGGGTGTCCAGGTCGGTGGTGCCGGTGCGGTCCTTCAGCGCGCCGACCAGGAAGAAGAGCAGGCCGGTGATGAGGCCGTGGGCGATGTTCGCGAACAGGGCGCCGTTGACGCCGGTCGCGGACATGCTGGCGATGCCGAGGAGGACGAAGCCCATGTGGCCGACCGAGGAGTAGGCGATCAGCCGCTTGAGGTCGCCCTTCGCGCCCCGCTTGGCCAGGGCCAGGCAGGCGAGGGATCCGTAGACGATCCCGACGACGGCGAAGGCGGCGAGGTAGGGCGCGAAGGTCCGCATGCCGTCCGGCGCGACCGGCAGCAGGATACGGACAAAACCGTAGGTACCCATCTTCAGCAGGACGCCGGCCAGCAGGACCGAGCCGACCGTCGGCGC
Source organism: Streptomyces sp. NPDC014801 (assembly GCF_043082085.1). Taxonomy (NCBI): domain Bacteria; kingdom Bacillati; phylum Actinomycetota; class Actinomycetes; order Kitasatosporales; family Streptomycetaceae; genus Streptomyces; species Streptomyces sp. NPDC014801. The sequence continues at coordinate 279,386 of NZ_JBIBXG010000007.1, forward strand.
GGCGGTGTGGGCGTCGGGCAGCCAGCTGTGCAGCGGCCACATCGGGGTCTTGACCGCGAGCCCGATCCCGATCGCCAGTACGGCGATGACCTGCACGGACGTGGACAGCGACCGGCCGTTGTCAGTGGCGAGTGCCACCATGTCGAACGTGCCCGCCCTCAGGCCCACGAGGAGCAGGCCGAGCAGCATGACCACCGAGCCGAGCAGCGTGTACAGGATGAACTTCCACGCCGCCGCGGCCCGGCCCTCGCCGCCCCAGCGGGCGATGAGGAAGTACATCGGGATCAGGACCGTCTCGAAGGCGAGGAAGAAGAGGATCAGGTCGAGGACGGCGAAGGTGGCGAGGGTGCCGGACTCCAGGACGAGCAGCAGCGCGACGAAGGCCTTCGGGGACGGGCCCGTGGGCATCTTGAAGTAGCTGTAGAGGGCGCTGAGGAAGGTCAGCAGCGCGGTCAGGACCAGCAGGGGGAGGGAGATGCCGTCGATGCCGAGGTGGATGCGCACGTCGAGTGCGGGGATCCAGCTGATGTCCGTCGTGGCCTGCATCCTCGACGGGTGGTCGTGGTCGAAGCCGAGCGCGAGGACGATCGCGGCGATGAGGATCACGCCGGTCACGGTGACACCGTGGCGGAGCACGGCCTGCTCGGGGGACTTCCCCTTCAGCCCGGGCGGGGCCGGCAGGAGAGCGGCGACGGCCCCGATGAGCGGGCCGACGACGACGAATGCCAGAAGGAACTGCATCACGGACTCGTTGATATCGATCACGCCTGCTCACGCTCCCGTGGCGACGAGGACGGCGGCGACCGCGAGGACGACGGTGCCGGCGAGCAGCGCGCTCACATAGGTCTGCACATTGCCGGTCTGGGCGCGCCGCACGGCGGCCCCGAGCCAGCGCGGTAGGGCGGCCGCCCCGCGGACGTAGGTGTCGACGACCTCGCGGTCGAGGAACCTGACGAGGCTCGCGCCGGCCTGCACCGGGCGGACGAACAGCGCCGAGTAGACCGCGTCGAGGTGGAAGCCGACGGCCGCGTGCCGGTGCAGCGGGCCGAGCAGCAGGCGTCCGGGGTCGGCCGGGTCGGGGGCGTAGGCGACGTCGCCGTAGGCCGGCCGGTGGGTGGCGATGGCTTCGGCCTCGACGAGCCCGGCGTCGCCCTCCGGGTGGGCGGCGACCGCGCCGAGCGGGAAGCGGGCGGCGCGCGCGGTGGTGTGGCGCCAGGCGGCGTAGGTGACGATGACGCCGATCAGGGCCACACCGGTGCCGACGACGGAGGTCGTCAGCTCCGGCGCGAGGGAGCGGCCGTCGAACCAGTCGGGCAGCAGCCGGTAGGCGAGCCCGCCGAGCGCCAGGGAGGGCACGGCGAGCACCCACAGCACGACGGTCATGGTCAGCGGCTGACGGCCGTGGTCGGGGGCCTCGGTGCCGTGGCCGCGGAAGGCCAGCAGCCACAGCCGCGTGGCGTACGCCGCGGTGAGCAGGGCGGTGACCAGGCCGGCGACGAGGACGATCCAGCCGCAGGCGCCGGGGACCCGGTCGGTGTGGCCGGTGGCGACGTGCTCGGCGGAGCCGAGGACCGTCTCCTTGGAGAAGAAGCCGCTGAACGGCGGGATCGCGGCGAGCGCGAGGAGCGCCACGGTCATCGTCCAGTAGGCGTCGGGCACGCGGTCGCGCAGGTGCCCCATGCGGGACATCGCGGCCAGCGAGTTGGTGCCGGCGGCGTGGATGACCGCGCCGGCGGCGAGGAACAGCAGCGCCTTGAAGGCGCCGTGGGACAGGAGGTGGAACACGGCGGCACTGCGGTCGCCGACGGCGAGGGCGCCGGTCATGTAGCCGAGCTGGCCGATCGTCGAGTAGGCGAGGACGCGCTTGATGTCGTCCTGGGCGAGCGCGGCGAGGCCGGAGCCGGCCATCGTCACGGCGGCCATGACGGCGAGCACGACCATCGCGGCCTGGGAGGCCTCGAAGACCGGCAGGAGACGGGCGATGAAGTAGACACCGGCGGCGACCATGGTCGCGGCGTGGATCAGCGCGGAGACGGGCGTGGGGCCCGCCATCGCGTCGGGGAGCCAGGTGTGCAGCGGGAACTGCGCCGACTTGCCCGCCACGCCGGCCAGGAGCAGCAGCGCGATCAGCGTCGGGTGGTCCAGGCCGCCGTGCGCGACGGCGCCGAGGATCTTGGTGATCTCGAAGGAGCCGGTGTCGCCGGCGAGGACGAACAGGCCGATCAGGAAGGGGACGTCGCCGAGCTTGGTGACCAGGAAGGCCTTGATCGAGGCGGCCCGCGCCTCCGGGGTCTCCCAGTAGTGGCCGACCAGGAAGTAGGAGCAGATGCCCATGACTTCCCAGCCGACCAGCAGCACGATCAGGTCGCCGGAGTAGACGACCAGCAGCATCGCGGAGGTGAACAGCGAGACGAGAGCGGCGTACGACGGGTAGCGCGGGTCGTCGCGCAGGTAGCCGGTGGAGTAGATCTGCACGCAGGTCGCGACGACGCCGACGAGGACGGCGACGAGCGCGGCGAAGCCGTCGATGTGCAGCGAGAGCTCGATCGGCACCGAGCCGGTCGGGGTGAGCTCGGTGGAGGCGTCGATCGCGGCGCCGCCGCCCTGGTCCGCGGCGACGGTGACGGCCAGCGCCAGGGCGGCGAGGGCCGGCAGGATCGCCAGCGGGCGCACGAACCCGGGGGCGGTGCGGCCGAGCAGCAGGCCGGCGGTGGCGCCCAGGAACGGCAGGAGGGGGACGAGGACGGCGAGAGTGGTCGTGGTCACGCGGTGGCCTCAGCCTTCTCGGTCTCGGCCGTGAGGGCGTCGCCGCGGGTGCCGTCGGGCTCGGGGCCCTCGGCGGTGTCGCGGAGCCGGTCGATGTCGGAGGTGCCGCGGTTGCGGTGGACGGCCAGGACGATCGCCAGGCCGATGCCGATCTCGGCGGCGGCGATGGCGATGGTGAACAGGGTCAGGGCCTGCCCGGAGTGCAGGGTCTCCTCGGCGGCCTTGCTCAGCCACACGTCGAAGGCGACCAGGTTGAGGTTGACGGCGTTGAGCATCAGCTCGACCGACATCAGCACCAGGATCGCGTTGCGGCGGGCGAGGACGCCGTACAGGCCGGTGCAGAAGAGCAGGGCGGACAGCACGGCGGGGTAGGCGAGGTGCATCAGCGGGTGCCTTCCTTGTCGCCGGAGGAGTCCCGGGTGACCGCGGCCGGGGTGCCGGCCTTCGCCTCCGTCTTCGCCTCCGCTTCGGCCTTCGCCTTGCGGGACAGGACGATCGCGCCCACCAGCGCGGCGAGGAGGAGGACGGAGAGGGCTTCGAAGGGCAGGACCCAGTTCTGGAACAGGCTCGCGCCGGTGACCGCGGTGGACCCGGCGGCGGGGCCGTCCAGGTCGATCCAGGTGGTGCGGAAGGCGTCGACCACGACCCAGACCAGGGCTCCCGCGGCGGCGACCGCCACGGTCAGGGCGGCCCAGCGGTTGCCGGAGTCGGCGTCCGGGGAGCGGCCGATGGGCGCCTTGGTGAGCATCAGCCCGAACAGCAGGAGAACGACAACGGAACCGACGTAGATCAGGACCTGCACCCAGGCGATGAACTCGGCCGTCAGCAGCAGGTACTCGACGGCGAGACCGCCGAGGGTGACGACCAGCCACAGCGCGGCGTGCACCAGCTGCCGGGTGCTGACGGTGACGAGCGCCGCGCCGAAGGTCGCGAGGCCCACCAGGACGAAGGCGATCTCCACACCGGTCGGGGACAGAAAACCGTGGGAGGCGGCGGCCGCCTCGGCGGCGAGCATCACGACTCCTCCTCGGTCTGCCGGGCGGCGGCCAGCTTCTCGGCGGTCTTGCGGGCGGCCGCCAGCTCCTTCGGCTCCTCGGCGCCCGGGTCGAGGGCGGGCGGGGCCGGCACGGTCCACATCCACTCGCGCAGCTTGTCGCGCTCGTGGGTGAGGTCACGGATGTCGGTCTCGGCGTACTCGAACTCCGGGGACCAGAACAGCGCGTCGAAAGGACACACCTCGATGCAGATACCGCAGTACATGCACAGCGAGAAGTCGATCGCGAACCGGTCGAGGACGTTGCGGCTGCGCTCGCGGCCGCCGGGGGTGGCCGCGGGGATCGTCTCCTTGTGGGAGTCGATGTAGATGCACCAGTCGGGGCACTCGCGGGCGCACAGCATGCAGACCGTGCAGTTCTCCTCGAACAGGCCGATCACACCGCGGGTGCGGGGCGGCAGTTCGGGCTGGGCGTCCGGGTACTGCGCGGTGCCGTGCTTCCTCGTCATCGTGCGCAGGGTGACGGCCAGGCCCTTGGCCAGACCGGATCCGGGGAAGGGAGCCATGGCTAGCTGATCACCACCTTGACGATGCCGGTGAGGGCGATCTGGGCGAGGGAGAGCGGGACGAGGAGGGTCCAGGACAGTTTCTGGAGCTGGTCCTCGCGCAGACGGGGGTAGGTGACGCGCAGCCAGATCACGAGGAAGGCGAGGATCGCGGTCTTCAGCAGGGTCCACACCCAGCCGAGGCCGTCGGCACCCCACGGGCCGTGCCAGCCGCCCAGGAAGAGGACGGTGGTCAGACCGCACAGGACGATGATCCCGGCGTACTCGGCGAGCAGGAACAGCGCGAAGCGCAGGCCCGTGTACTCGGTGTACGCGCCGAAGATGATCTCCGAGTCGGCGACCGGCATGTCGAAGGGGGGCCGCTGGAGCTCCGCCAGCCCGGCTACGAAGAAGACGATCGCGCCGACGATCTGCCACGGCAGCCACCACCACTCGAACGCGTCGAGGATGCCGGGCAGCGACACCGTGCCGGCCGCCATCGCCACCGAGGCGGCGGCGAGCAGCATCGGCAGTTCGTAGGCGAGCAGCTGGGCGGCGGTGCGCAGGCCGCCGAGGAGGGAGAACTTGTTGGCGCTGGCCCAGCCGGCCATGAGGGAGCCGAGCACGCCGACGCCCATCACCGCGAGGACGAAGAAGACACCGGCGTCCAGGACCTGACCGACCGCGCCCTCGCCCGGGCCGATCGGGATGGCGAGCAGCACCAGCAGATACGGCAGCAGGGCGACGGCCGGCGCGAGCTGGAAGATACGGCGGTCGGCGCCCGCGGGGACGACGTCCTCCTTCTGCGCGAACTTCACGCCGTCGGCGATCAGCTGCGCCCAGCCGTGGAAGCCGCCGGCGTACATCGGACCGAGGCGGCCCTGCATGTGGGCCATGACCTTGTGCTCGGTCTGGCCCACGATCAGCGGGAAGGTGAGGAAGACGACGAAGACGACCACGAGTCGCAGGGCGACGTCGAGCGCGTCGTTCACTGCGGGCCTCCTGCGGGGTCGTGGGGTTCGTCGGTGTCGGGGGTCTGGGGGGCGTCGGCGCGCGTCGGCGTGGCGGGGCCGTCCGGGGCGGCGGGACCGTCCGGGGCGGCCGGGGCCTCGGCGGTATCTTCGCGCTCGGTGGGCTTGTCCACCGGCTTCCGCTCCGGTTTCCGCTCGGGGGTCGGCTGCGGCGCCGGGCTCGGCTCGTCCGACGGCTGCGAGGCCGGTTTCTGGCTCGACTCGTCCGTCGGCTGCGAGGCCGGTTCCTGGATCGACTCGTCCGCCGGCTGCGAGGCCGGCTTCTGGGTCGGCTCGTCCGTCGGCTTCAGCGCCGGTTTCGGCTCGTCCGTCGGCTTCGGCTCCGGTTTCCGCTCCTGTTGCGGCCCCGCTTCCCCTTCGGGCTGCTCGAAGGCCGGGCGGGCGTGGTGCCACGGGGCGTCGGAGCTACGGGGGGCCGGGCCGCGGCGGGCGGGCCGGGCGGGGCCGTCCGGCTCCGCCGGCTCGGGCTGCCCGGCCTCGGCGCGCTGGGAGGCAGAGCCCTGCGACGCGCTGCGCGCCCGGCGCGGACGGGCCGGCGCCGGGCCGGGCTCGTGCGCGACCGAGGCCTCGCCGGCCGGGCCTTCCGCCGCCGCCCGGGAGGCGTCGCCCTCGGCCGCGGCCTCCTTGCGCGTGGCGGCGTCGGCGCCGGTGCCGACACCCGCGTCGGTACCGTTGCCGGCCTCCGGGGCGGCACCCGCGGCAGCGTCCGCGTCCGCCTTCGTGCCCTGGCCCCCGTCCGCCGCCCCGTCCGCCGCCCCGTCCGTCGACCGGGCCGCGGCCTGGCTCGCCGAGCCCTCGCTCGCGCTGCGCATCCGGCGCGGCCGGGCGGGTGCTCCCGCGCCGGCTCCCGGCGTACCGGTCACACCGGCTTCCGGCGTACCGGGCGCACCGGTCGCACCAGTCGCACCAGTCGCACCGGTCGCACCGGCTCCCGGCGTGCCGGTCGCGGCGGCCTCGGGCGTACCGGTCGCCGCCGCGGTCTCCGGCGTCTGGCTGGCGGAGCCCTCCGCCGCCGTACGGGTGCGCCGGACCGGACGGTCGCCGGCGGCGCGGGCGGGGCGTTCGCCCGCGGCACGGCCGGCACCGCGCGCCGGGCGGGCCGGGGCGGGCGGGAGCTGGCCCTTGAGGGGGCCCCACTCGTTGGGGTCGGGGACGCCCGGCGGGAGCATCTGGCGGCGCTTGGGGCCGCCGTGGTCCGACTCCCCCGGTTCCTTCGCGCCGGGCCAGGCCTTGGCGACCCGGGCGGCCAGGACGAAGTCCTTGCGCAGCGGGTGGCCCTCGAAGTTCTCCGGGAGCAGCAGGTGGTCGAGCGCCGGATGGCCCTCGAAGGCGACGCCGAACATCTCGTGGGTCTCGCGCTCGTGCCAGGCGGCACCGGCGTAGACGTCGACCGCCGACGGCAGCGCCGGGGCCTCGTGCGGGACGGTCGTGCGCACCAGCAGGCGGCGCACCGGGCCGAGCGCGGCCACGTGCGCGGCGACGCGGAAGCCGACGCCGGGTTCGTCGACGGCGCTCAGCCAGTCGAAGTAGGTGCAGCCCAGCCGGTCGCGGGCGGTGCGCAGGGCGGCGAGCCAGGACTCCGGCGGGACGTCGACGGTGAGGACGTCGTAGGACTCCTCGGCCGTCGCCTCCGTACCGAAGAGGTCCGCGGCGTCCGCGGGCAGCCAGCCGGTCATCGGTCCTCCCCCGTACCGGGCGTGGCCGGCGCGGCGGGCGGCGGGACCAGGCCGCTCTGCAGCGCGGCCGCCGAGGGGCGGGGGGCGCCGTGGCCGTAGCGCTCGCCGAGGGACTCGCGGGCGATCTTCTCCTGGAGCTTGAGGATGCCCTGGAGCAGCGCCTCGGGCCGGGGCGGGCAGCCGGGGACGTACACGTCGACGGGGATGATCTGGTCGACGCCCTTGGTGACGGAGTAGGAGTCCCAGTAGGGGCCGCCGCAGTTGGAGCAGGCGCCGAAGGAGATGACGTACTTCGGCTCGGGCATCTGCTCGTAGAGGCGCTTGACGGCCGGGGCCATCTTGTCGGTGACCGTGCCGGAGACGACCATCAGATCGGCCTGGCGGGGGCCCGGTGCGAACGGGATGACGCCGAGGCGGATGAAGTCGTGGCGGGACATCGACGCGGCAATGAACTCGATCGCGCAGCAGGCCAGGCCGAAGTTGAAGACCCACAGCGAGTAGCGGCGGCCCCAGTTCAGGACCACCTTCATCGGCTCGGGGGCCAGCCGGGCGAGCGCGCCCAGCCGCTTCGGCTCGGGGAGCAGGACCGGCTCCGGAGCGACGGCTTCCGCGTCTGTGGGGACCGACGGGTTCACGTCCATGCCAGGACGCCCTTCTTGTACGCGTACAGCAGGCCCACGGCGAGGAAGCCGAGGAAGATGAACATCTCCACCAGGGTGGCCGCGCCGTAGCCGGGCGCGGCGAAGACCGTCGCCCAGGGGAAGAGGAAGATCGAGTCGACGGCGAAGATGACGTACAGGAACGCGTAGACGTAGTAGCGGACCTGGGTGTGCGCCCAGCCCTCGCCGACGGGGTCCACGCCGCACTCGTACGTCAGGAGTTTCTCCGGCGTGGGCACGACGGGCCGCAGCAGCCGTCCGGCCCCGAAGGCGACGGCGACGAAGAGCACGCCGACGACGGCGAGCAGTCCCACGACCGAATAGGAGTGGAAGTAGTCCGCCGCGACGACGACGGTCGAATCCCGCACGTCCGTCTCCTCGCTCCCTGGCTTCGCGTTTCTCGGCTCTCGACGATCGCCGCCTTGTCCGACGATCTGTACGCACGGGAGTCTAGGCCCTGATAAAGAGGCGGTAAGCAGCCCGTCACGCCTTGAGACACGGCACCCGAGGGGAGGGTGGGGTTTTCCCCACCGGACCGAGGCCGGGCGACCTCATGGCGCGGCCGGGCGACGCGCGGCAGGCTGACCCGTATGACCGCAACCCATCCCGGCCACCGGCCGGCCGACGAGGACCGTCCGCCACCGGTCCGCATCGCCTACGACGCGCACACCTGGAAGGAGATCTCGCATCTCCTGCTGAACTTCCCGCTCGCGCTCGTCGGCTTCCTGTACGTCATGATCGCGCTGGTCGTGAGCGGCGCGCTGACGATCACGGTGATCGGCTTCCCGCTGCTGGCGCTCTCCCTGATGGGCGCGCGGCTGATGGGCCGGTTCGAGCGCGTGCGGGCGAGGGCGCTGCTGGGGCTGCGGGTGGAGGAGCCGAGCCGGCTGCCGCTGCACCGGGCGGACGGGGTGTTCGGCCGCATGTGGATGATCCTGAAGGACTCGGTGGCCTGGCGGACGGCGCTGTACGACCTGGTGCGGCTGCCGTGGGGCATCCTCACCTTCACGGTGACGCTGACCTCGCTGTTCGTGCTGTGGCCGGTGCTGCCGTTCCTGGCGCGCGGGATGACCAACGTGGACCGGGCGCTGGTGCGCGGGCTGCTCTCGCCGTCGGACGAGCTGGAGCGCCGTATCGCGGAGCTGGAGTCGGACCGCGGGGTGGTCGTGGACACGGCGGCCGCGGACCTGCGGCGCATCGAGCGGGACCTGCACGACGGGGCGCAGGCCCGGCTGGTGAACCTGGCGATGGGGCTCGGCCTGGCCAAGGAGAAGCTGCTGGAGGGGCAGGCCGACGAGCATGTGGCCGCGATGGTCGAGGAGGCGCACGGCGAGGTGAAGCTGGCGCTGCAGGAGCTGCGGGACCTGGCGCGCGGCATCCATCCGGCGGTGCTGACCGACCGGGGGCTGGACGCGGCGCTGTCCGCGGTGGCCTCGCGGTGCACGGTGCCGGTGAAGGTGACCGCCGAGCTGGCCTCGCGGCCGGCCGCGGCGATCGAGGGCATCGCGTACTTCACGGTCTCCGAGCTGCTGCAGAACATCAGCAAGCACAGCGGGGCGAGGTCGGCGACGGTGGATGTGTGGCGCTCCGACGACCGGTTGCTGATCCAGGTGTGGGACGACGGCCGGGGCGGGGCGTCGCCGGACGCCGGGAGCGGGATGCGGGGGCTCGCGGAGCGGCTGGACGCGGTGGACGGCCTGTTCGTCGTCGACTCGCCGCCCGGGGGTCCGACGACGGTCACGGCGGAGCTGCCGTGGCGGGACCGGGCGGAGGACGCGCACCGGGCGTGACGGCCGGACGCCGGTGGGCGCCGGCGGCGCGAGGACGGGACGCCGCGGGGCGCCCTCCGGCGTTTGGGCCCGCGGCGGTGGGCGTCCACAGGGCGCGTACGGCCCGGGGCGAGGGCGTCCACCGGGGGTGTTCGGTCCGGGCGGGCGGGCGTCCACCGGCGTGGGGTGGGGAAAACCCCCCGCGCGAGACGCCGACGGCCTCCATGGTCCCGCGACCTGCGGCGCAGCAGGCTGGACGTACGACATCAGGCGTACCCACGCCAGGCGTACCGCCGGAGGGCGGGCGAGCAGAAACGGACGACACCGATGGCCATGGAGTACGGAGAGGGCTACCGTCCCGGATACGGCGACCAGCCGCGCAGGCACCGGATGCCGGCGGTGCTGCGGGCGCCGTTCGAGGCACGCAGCTGGCGCGAGTTCGGCTATGTGCTGCTGGGGCTGCCGATCGGGATCACGCTGTTCGTGTTCGCGGTGACGATGATCTCGCTCGGGGCGGGCCTGCTGGTCACCTTCCTCGGCATCCCCGTGCTGGCGGCGGCGCTGGCCGGCTGCCGCGGCTTCGGCGCGCTGGAGCGGGCGCGGGCGCGCGGTCTGCTCGGCCTGGACGTGGCCGACCCGGAGCCGCTGCGGGTCCGCAAGCGGAGCCTGATGGGCTGGATCGGCGCCGTCCTCAAGAGCGGCTCGTCCTGGCGGCACGTGCTGTACGCGCTGCTGCAGTTCCCCTGGGCGGTGTTCTCGTTCGCGGTCGCGGTGGCGTTCTGGGCGTACGGCTGGGCGATGCTGACGTATCCGCTGTGGTTCTGGGTCTTCCCGATGTACGCGGGGCAGGGCGGCCTGCAGCTGTACGGCGACGAGCACCACCGGATCTACCTCGACAACCCCTTCGAGATCACCGTGACGGTGCTGGTGGGGGCGGTGTTCACGATGGCGGCGCCGTGGATCGTGCGGGCGCTGACGGCGGTGGACCGGTTGATGGTCGCCGGGCTGCTCGGGCCGTCGCGGCTGGGCGCGCGGGTGGTGGAGCTGGAGTCGGACCGCGGGGTGGTCGTGGACACGGCGGCCGCGGACCTGCGGCGCATCGAGCGGGATCTGCACGACGGGGCGCAGGCCCGGCTGGTGAACCTGGCGATGGACCTGGGGCTGGCCAAGGAGAAGCTGCGGGAGGACCCGCGGGCGGCGGCGCGGATGGTGGACGAGGCGCACGGCGAGGTGAAGACGGCGCTGCAGGAGCTGCGGGACCTGGCGCGCGGGATCCATCCGGCGGTGCTGACCGACCGCGGGCTGGACGCGGCGCTGTCCGCGGTGGCGTCGCGGTGCCCGGTGCCGGTCCGGGTCGAGGTGGACCTGCCGTCGCGGCCGGCGCCGGCCATCGAGGGCATCGCGTACTTCACGGTCTCCGAGCTGCTGCAGAACATCAGCAAGCACAGCGGGGCGAGGTCGGCGACGGTGGACGTGTGGCGCGCGGACGACCGGCTGATGCTGCAGGTCATGGACGACGGCGTCGGCGGCGCGGCACCCGGCGCCGGCACGGGCCTGAGGGGCCTGACCGAACGCCTGTCGGCGGTCGACGGCATCCTCGCCGTCGACTCCCCGGCAGGCGGCCCGACCCGCATCACAGCGGAACTCCCCTGGCGCGACACCCTGAACTGAACGCCCGCGTCCACCCCCACGGCACCCCTTCCGACGACCGGGGCCGAGCCCACGGCGCCCATTCCGACGGCCGGGCCGAGCCCACCGCGCCCGGCCACCGGCCTGCGGCAGCGTGGGGGCCGCAGGGGCCGTCCGGCGATGCGTCCCGGCACCCATCGCGCGCCCGGGCCCCACCCCCACGGCTCACCCACCTCACCGCTCACCCCACCCCACGCACCGCCCCGTGATTGCCGACGCCCACCGCCGGAGGCACCGGCCGGAATGTGGTGTGCCGTCGATCTCTCCGTCACGGTGCGACCGTCCCTCCGTCCCTTTGGTGGAATGCTGGACCTGTTGTCGCGCAGGGTGGGGGGACGAGGGACGTGGAGGTCAGGGTGCGGGTGGTCATCGCGGAGGACTCGGTGTTGCTGCGGGAGGGCCTGACCCGGCTGCTCACCGACCGCGGGCACGACGTCGTGGCCGGCGTGGGAGACGCCGACGCGCTGGTGAAGACGATCACCGAGCTGGACGCGGAGGGCGCGCTGCCGGACGTCGTCGTGGCGGACGTACGGATGCCGCCCACGCACACCGACGAGGGGGTGCGGGCCGCCGTGCAGCTGCGCAAGGCGCATCCGGGGCTCGGGGTGCTGGTGCTGTCGCAGTACGTGGAGGAGCGGTACGCCACCGAGCTGCTGGCCGGTTCCAGCCGCGGCGTGGGCTATCTGCTCAAGGACCGCGTGGCCGAGGTGCGGGAGTTCGTGGACGCGGTGGTGCGGGTCGCGGAGGGCGGCACGGCGCTCGACCCCGAGGTCGTGGCGCAGCTGCTCGGCCGTTCGCGCAAGCAGGACGTGCTCGCGGGGCTGACGCCGCGGGAGCGGGAGGTCCTCGGGCTGATGGCGGAGGGCCGTACGAATTCGGCCATCGCCAAGCAGCTCGTCGTCAGCGACGGCGCCGTCGAGAAGCACGTCAGCAACATCTTCCTCAAGCTGGGTCTGTCCCCCAGCGAGGGCGACCACCGCCGGGTGCTCGCCGTGCTGACGTATCTGAACTCCTGAGCGCCACGCCGGGACACTGCCGCCGCCCGGGGAACCCGAACGCCGACGAGCGCGGGCCGCGGCAGCCGTACGGCGGACGGCCACCATGCGAAAGGTCAAGGGAAGGCGACCCTTACGGACGTAGGGTTGATTTTGGGAGGGCCCGCGGGAGGGCCGCTCGCCGACAGCCGCCTCGAGGGAGGTCCAGTTCAGTGACCAGTCAGGTCAGCAGCCCAGCGGAGCAGGCCGACACCACCGTCGTAGGAGAGCAGCGCACACCGGCCGGGGGAAAGGACGTCCGCCGTCTCGACCGGGTGATCATCCGGTTCGCGGGGGACTCCGGGGACGGCATGCAGCTCACCGGTGATCGTTTCACCTCGGAGACGGCGTCGTTCGGCAACGACCTGTCCACCCTGCCCAACTTCCCCGCCGAGATCCGGGCCCCCGCCGGCACGCTCCCGGGTGTCTCCAGCTTCCAGCTGCACTTCGCCGACCACGACATCCTGACCCCGGGTGACGCACCGAACGTCCTGGTGGCGATGAACCCGGCCGCGCTGAAGGCCAACATCGGCGACATGCCGCGCGGCGCGGAGATCATCGTCAACACGGACGAGTTCACCAAGCGGGCGATGCAGAAGGTCGGCTACGAGTCCAACCCGCTGGAAGACGGCTCGCTGGACGGCTACAGCCTGCATCCGGTGCCGCTGACGACGCTGACCGTGCAGGCGCTGAAGGACTTCGACCTCACCCGCAAGGAGGCCGAGCGCAGCAAGAACATGTTCGCGCTGGGCCTGCTGTCGTGGATGTACCACCGGCCGACCGAGGGCACGGAGAAGTTCCTGCGGTCGAAGTTCGCGAAGAGGCCGCAGCTCGCGGAGGCGAACATCACCGCCTACCGGGCGGGCTGGAACTTCGGCGAGACCACCGAGGACTTCGCGGTCTCCTACGAGGTCGCCCCGGCGGCGAAGGCGTTCCCGCCCGGCGTGTACCGCAACATCTCCGGCAACCTGGCGCTGGCGTACGGCCTGGTCACCGCGTCCCGCCAGGCCGACCTGCCGCTGTTCCTCGGCTCGTACCCGATCACGCCGGCCTCGGACATCCTGCACGAGCTGAGCAAGCACAAGAACTTCGGTGTGCGCACCTTCCAGGCCGAGGACGAGATCGCCGGCATCGGCGCGGCCCTGGGCGCGGCGTTCGGCGGGTCGCTCGCGGTGACCACGACCTCCGGTCCGGGCGTGGCGCTCAAGAGCGAGACGATCGGCCTCGCGGTCTCCCTGGAGCTGCCGCTGCTGATCGTGGACATCCAGCGCGGCGGCCCCTCCACCGGTCTGCCGACCAAGACCGAGCAGGCGGACCTGCTGCAGGCCATGTACGGCCGCAACGGCGAGGCCCCGGTCCCGGTGGTCGCCCCGCAGACGCCCGCGGACTGCTTCGACGCGGCCCTGGAGGCGGCGCGCATCGCGCTCACCTACCGCACCCCCGTGTTCCTGCTGTCCGACGGCTACCTGGCCAACGGCTCGGAGCCCTGGCGCATCCCCGAGGTGGACGAGCTGCCGGACCTGCGGGTGCGGTTCGCGCAGGGCCCGAACCACACCCTGGAGGACGGCACCGAGGTGTTCTGGCCCTACAAGCGGGACGAGGCCACCCTCGCCCGCCCGTGGGCGATCCCGGGCACGCCGGGCCTGGAGCACCGCATCGGCGGCATCGAGAAGCAGGACGGCACGGGCAACATCTCCTACGACCCGGCCAACCACGACTTCATGGTCCGCACCCGGCAGGCCAAGGTCGACGGCATCGACGTCCCGGACGTGGAGGTCGACGACCCGCAGCAGGCCCGCACCCTGGTGCTGGGCTGGGGTTCGACGTACGGCCCGATCACCGCGGCGGTGCGGCGGCTGCGCAGAGCCGGGGAGAGCATCGCGCAGGCGCACCTGCGTCACCTCAACCCGTTCCCGCACAACCTCGGCGAGGTCCTCAGGGCGTACGACAAGGTCGTGATCCCGGAGATGAACCTCGGCCAGCTCGCCACCCTCGTCCGGGCGAAGTACCTCGTCGACGCCCGCTCCCACACCCAGGTCAACGGCATGCCGTTCAAGGCGGAGAAGCTCGCCGCGGCTCTGAAGGAGGCCATCCATGACTGACGCCAATGGGCTGCTTCAGCTGGTCCCGAAGGCCGAGGGCAAGCAGTCGATGAAGGACTTCAAGTCCGACCAGGAGGTGCGCTGGTGCCCGGGCTGCGGTGACTACGCGATCCTCGCCGCGGTGCAGGGCTTCATGCCCGAGCTGGGGCTGGCCCGCGAGAACATCGTGTTCGTCTCCGGGATCGGCTGCTCCTCCCGCTTCCCGTACTACATGAACACCTACGGGATGCACTCCATCCACGGCCGCGCCCCGGCGATCGCCACGGGCCTCGCGACCTCGCGCCGCGATCTGTCGGTGTGGGTCGTCACCGGTGACGGCGACGCGCTGTCCATCGGCGGCAACCACCTGATCCACGCCCTGCGCCGCAACGTCAACCTCAAGATCCTGCTGTTCAACAACCGGATCTACGGCCTGACCAAGGGGCAGTACAGCCCGACCTCCGAGCTCGGCAAGATCACCAAGTCGACGCCGATGGGCTCGCTGGACGCGCCGTTCAACCCGGTGTCCCTGGCGCTCGGCGCGGAGGCCTCCTTCGTCGCCCGCACCATCGACTCCGACCGCAAGCACCTCACCGAGGTGCTGCGGCAGGCGGCCGCCCACCCGGGCACCGCGCTGATCGAGATCTACCAGAACTGCAACATCTTCAACGACGGCGCCTTCGACGCGCTGAAGGACCAGCAGCAGGCCGCGGAGGCCCTGATCCGCCTGGAGCACGGGCAGCCGATCCGCTTCGGCACGGACAACGCCCGCGGTGTCGTGCGCGACGCGCGGACCGGTGACCTGCGGGTGGTGGACGTGACGGCGGAGAACGAGGCGGACGTCCTCGTCCACGACGCCCACGCGGACTCCCCGACCACGGCGTTCGCGCTGTCCCGGCTCGCCGACCCGGACACCCTGCACCACACCCCGATCGGTGTGTTCCGCTCGGTCGAGCGGCCGGTGTACGACACGCTCATGGCCGACCAGCTCGACAGCGCCGTGGAGCAGCGGGGCAAGGGCGACCTCGCCGCGCTCCTCGCCGGCGGCGACACGTGGACGGTCGTCGGCTGACGACGCCGGCGGCGGCGCGTTCGCCGCACGCTCACGAGGCCCGGGACGACGAGACGTCCCGGGCCTCGTCGTATGCGGCGCGAGCGCGCTCCACGTCGGGCATGCGCCGTTCGGTCCACGCGGCCAGGGCGCGCACCTGCTCGGCGGCCTCGCGGCCCAGCCCGGTGAGGGAGTAGTCGACGCGCGGCGGGATGACCGGCCGGGCCTCGCGGTGGACGAGGCCGTCGCGTTCCAGGGTCTGCAGGGTCTGGGTGAGCATCTTCTCGCTCACCTCCCGGCCGACGCGGCCGATCTCGCGGCGCAGCTCGCTGAACCGGTACGAGCGTTCCAGCAGCGCGATCAGCACGAGCACGCCCCAGCGGCTGGTGACGTGCTCCAGGACGAGCCGGTAGGGGCACAGCGCCTCGGCCCCGGAATCCACCTTGCTTACTGCCATGCCAGTACCTTACTTCAAAGTGGGTACTTTCGATTGGTTAGCGCTCTCCGTATGGTGGGTGTCGGAGAAACGGAACGGACACCCCCCGAGGAGATCGCAGATCATGAGCATCGTCGTCACCGGAGCCACCGGAAAGCTCGGCCGCCACGTCGTGGAGCAGCTGCTGGAGAAGGTGCCCGCCGACCAGGTCACCGCCGTCGTACGCACCCCGGAGAAGGGCGCCGACCTCGCCGAGCGCGGCGTACGCCTCGCGGTCGCCGACTACAACGCACCCGAGACCTTCGACGGCCTGTTCGCGGCCGGCGACAAGGTGCTGCTGATCTCCGGCAACGAGTTCGACAAGGGCCGGCCCGCCCAGCACCAGGTCGTCATCGACGCCGCCAAGGCCGCCGGTGTCGCCCTGCTCGCCTACACCAGCGCCCCGGGCAGCCTCACCGCCGCGCTCGCCGACGACCACCGGGTCACCGAGGAGGCCCTGCTGGCCTCCGGCCTGCCCTACGTGCTGCTGCGCAACGGCTGGTACCACGAGAACTACACGGAGAACCTCGCCCCCGTCCTGGAGCACGACGCCGTCGTCGCCGCGGCCGGCGAGGGCCGTGTGTCCTCCGCCTCCCGCGCCGACTACGCGGCCGCCGCGGTCGCGGTGCTGACCGGCGAGGGGCACGAGAACCGGACGTACGAGCTGGGCGGCGACACCGCGTGGAGCTTCGCCGAGTACGCGGCCGAGCTGAGCCGGCAGACCGGCCGGGACATCACCTACAACGCGGTCACCCCGGAGGCCCTCACCTCGATCCTGACCGGCGCCGGGCTGCCCGAGCCGCTCGCCGCGGTGTTCGCCGGCGTGGACGTCTCGATCGAGAAGGGCGAGCTGGAGGTCACCACGGGCGATCTGTCCCGCCTGGCCGGCCGCCCGACGACACCCCTGGCCGAGGCGATCGCGACGGCCCTGAAGGGCTGAGCACGCCCCGCCCCCCTCCCCCGCTCGTCTCGCCAGCTCCCCCGCTTGTCTCGCCGCCTCCGGCTGTCATGACCGTATGGCGATACGGGCATGACAGCGGGGGGCTCGCGGCGTTACCTTCGTGGACGCGAGTCGACAGGCGAAGGAGGGACCCGTGGGCGGGACGAAGGGTGAGCAGCGGATAGGCCTGCTGAACGGGTTCGCGGCATACGGCATGTGGGGGCTGTTCCCGCTGTTCTTCCCGCTGCTGGAGCCCGCCGGCGCCGGCGAGGTCCTCGCCCACCGGATGCTGTGGTCCTTCGTCGTGGTCGCCGTGGTGCTGGCCGTCCTGCGCCGCCGGCGGTGGGCCGGCGAGCTGCTGCGGCAGCCCCGCAAGCTGGCGCTCGTCGCGGTCGCCGCGGCCGTCATCAGCATCAACTGGGGCGTCTACATCTGGGCCGTGAACAGCGGCCATGTCGTCGAGGCCTCGCTCGGCTACTTCATCAACCCGCTCGTGACCATCGCGATGGGCGTGCTGCTGCTCAAGGAGCGGCTGCGGCCCGCGCAGTGGGCGGCGGTCGGCGTCGGCCTGGCCTCGGTCCTCGTGCTGACCGTCGGCTACGGCCGCCCGCCGTGGATCTCCCTGATCCTCGCCTTCTCCTTCGCCACGTACGGCCTGATGAAGAAGAAGGTCAACCTCGGCGGGGTCGAGTCGCTGGCCGCCGAGACCGCGATCCAGTTCCTGCCCGCGCTCGGCTACCTGCTGTGGCTGACGGCGCACGGCGACTCGACGTTCACCAGCGAGGGTCCGGGCCACACCGCCCTGCTCGCCTCCACCGGCATCGTCACCGCGCTGCCGCTGGTCTGCTTCGGCGCGGCCGCGATCCGCGTGCCGCTGTCCACGCTGGGGCTGCTGCAGTACCTCGCCCCGGTCTTCCAGTTCCTGTGCGGCGTCCTGTACTTCCACGAGGCCATGCCGCCCGAGCGCTGGGCCGGCTTCGCCCTCGTCTGGCTGGCCCTGATCCTGCTCACCGCCGACAGCCTCCGCACGGCCCGCCGCTCGGCCCACCTGCGAGCGGCCCTCATCGAGGCGGCCGAGTCGCCCGCGCCGGAGCCCCCGGCGGCGGGCACGACGCCCGCGGCGCCTCGCGTGGAGGCCTAGCGGAGACGTCCGCGGCGCTGACGGCGATGACCCGTCGCCGGCGTTACGGCGATGCCCGGTGGTCGGCGTCGCCGGCGTTACGGCGATGCCCCGCGGTCGGCCTCGTCGGTGTTACGACGATGACCCGTCGCCGGCGTCGCGGCGGGTGCGCGCGCGGTGGGCGCGGACCTTCTCGCGGTTGCCGCAGTGTTCCATCGCGCACCAGCGGCGGCGGCCCGGGCGCGAGGTGTCGACGAACAGCAGGTGGCAGTCGTGGGCGCCGCACTCGCGGACCCGGTCCGCGTGAGGGCCGCTGAACAGGTCGATCGCGTCCCGGGCCACCGTGGACAGCAGCCCGGTGCCGGTGGCCCCCGGGGCCCAGGCGCGGGTCCCGTCCGGGGTGAGCCGGGACACGAGCGGCGGTTCGGCGGCCGCCGTGTTGAGCACCTCGACGAGATCCGGACCCAGCGGGCGGCCGTGCGCGCGGTCGGCGGTGAGCAGGAACAGCGCGTCGCGCACCTCCCGGACCCGGACCAGCTCCGCCTCCGTGACGTGCAGGTCCAGCCCCTGCGGGAGGCGGCTGCGCTCCGCCCAGGCGACCAGGTCGGCCGGGGTGTGCAGCACCTCGTAACGGGCGAAGGCGCCGGGTCCGCCGGTCGGGAGCAGCTCCAGGCACAGCGCTCCGGGGTCGAAGCGGTAGGAGCGCCCGTCGTACGAGTACAGGGTCAATCCGGGAGAACGGTCGGGCGATCCCGGCGATTCCGTTGCACGCTCGGTCATGTAACCATTATTACTGGTTACATGACCACGACGGCACCGGCTCCGGTGCATTTCAAAATCGTCATCGACGCCGCCGACCCGCACACGCAGGCCGACTTCTGGGCCGCCGCGCTGCACTACGAGGTCGAGGACAACGCGGCGCTCATCGAGCAGCTGCTCGCCGCCGGTGCGCTGCCGGGGGCGGCCACCGTCGAGTTCCACGGCCGCCCGGCCTTCCGGGACCTGGTCGCCGTACGGCATCCGCAGGACCCGTACGACCCGCACAGCGGGACCGGACTCGGGCGGCGGCTGCTGTTCCAGCGGGTGCCGGAGCCGAAGTCCGGCAAGAACCGGCTCCACCTCGACCTGCACCCGGGCGAGGGGCGGCGCGCGGACGAGGTGGAGCGGCTGAAGGGGCTCGGCGCGAGCGTGCTGCGGGAGGTGAAGGAGCCCAGCGGCCAGTGGGTGGTGATGGCGGACCCGGAGGGCAACGAGTTCTGCGTGCACTGATGCTGCGTGCACCGAGCACGGGTCGCCGTCCGTGCGGCACTTCGGGAGGTGAACGGGAGGCGCGTGTGCCGCTTCCGCGTGGGTCCGGTGAATGATCCGGTATGCGAACAGCGCTGTCCGGATTGCGCTCTTGACGGAACGTCAGGCTCAGCTTCACCATCGGGCACCCCGTTCCTCGGGACACCCTCAGGAATTCGGAGCCCCCCACATGAACCTCTCCGTTTCCGCGCGGGCGACGGCCGCTGCCGCCGTCGCCTGCGCCGCCCTCCTCACCACCGGGTCCATAGCCGGCGCGGCGCCCGCCCACCCCACGGTCGCCGCCGCCCCCGACATCCCCGTGGCCAACGTCAAGGCCCACCTCGCGCAGCTGCAGTCCATCGCGACCGCCAACGGCGGCAACCGGGCGCACGGCCGGGCCGGCTACAAGGCCTCCCTCGACTATGTGAAGGCCAAGCTGGACGCGGCCGGGTTCACCACCACGATCCAGCAGTTCAGCTCCTCCGGCCGCACCGGCTACAACCTGATCGCCGACTGGCCCGGCGGCGACACCGGACACGTCGTCATGACCGGCGCCCACCTCGACAGCGTCACCGCCGGGCCCGGCATCAACGACAACGGCTCCGGCTCCGCCGCCATCCTGGAGACCGCCCTCGCCGTCGCCCGGGCCGGCCACCACCCCGCCAAGCACCTGCGCTTCGCCTGGTGGGGCGCGGAGGAACTGGGCATGGTCGGCTCCCGCTACTACGTCGGCAGACTGACCTCCACCGAACGCTCCCGGATCAGCGCCTACCTGAACTTCGACATGATCGGCTCGCCGAACCCCGGCTACTTCGTCTACGACGACGATCCGGCCCTGGAGAAGACCTTCAAGGACTACTACGCCGGTCTCGGCATCGCCACCGAGCCCGAGACCGAGGGCGACGGCCGCTCCGACCACGCGCCCTTCAAGAACGCCGGAGTGCCGGTGGGCGGCCTCTTCAGCGGCGCCGACTACGTGAAGACGGCGGCGCAGGCGGCCAAGTGGGGCGGCTCGGCCGGGCAGGCCTTCGACCGCTGCTACCACTCCTCGTGCGACACCACGGCCAACCTCAACGACACGGCCCTGGACCGCAACAGCGACGCCATCGCGTACGCGGTGTGGACGTTGTCGGCGTGACGGGTCTTGGCCCGCGACGCCCATGCCACTCGCGCCGCCCGTTCGCCGGCCGGCGCAGGCGGCGTCCGGAGGCCTGGGCGGCGTCCGCCGGCCTGGGCGGCGTCCGGAGGCCTGGGCGGCGTCCGCCGGCGCAGGCGGTGTCAGCCGGCGTCGGCGGCGGCGCGGGCGGCGAGGCGGTCCATGCGGGCGTGGACCGACCGCAGCCGCTCGGCGTCGGCGGCGGCGGGACCGCCCTCCGCGGCGAGCGCGCTCCACAGCTCGGTCAACTCGCCGCCCAGGCGCAGCCCTTCGCGCGGATCGCGCACCGCACGCCACGCGGTGTACGCGCTCCGCACGGTGCCGTAGGCCGCCTCCGCGTCCCGCCGCCTGCGGTGCGCACGGGCCAGATCGAGGGAGAGCCGGACGGCACGCTCCGGCTCTCCCGCCAAGTAGGCGATGTAGGCGATCAGTTCGCGCAGGCCCAGCACCTCGGGGTGCTCGGGCCCCAGCGTCGCCTCCGCCTCGGCGGCGGTCTCCTCGGCCAGTTCCGCCGCCAGCTCCGTCCGCCCGGCCCGCACGGCCTCGTTCACCCGCGCCACCTTCCCGGCGGGCAGCGCGGAGGTGTCGCCGCCCTGCGCGATCGGCGCGTCCTCCAGTACGGCCTCGGCGATGGCGTCGAACCCTCGGGCGGGCGTGGGGGTGAGCCGCGACTCGGCCGCGGCAGCGCTCTCCGCGGCAACGGCGGCGGCCATCGCCGCGGCGGCGGAGGCCACACGGGCGGCCTCGGCCTCGGCATCGGTCCCGGCGCCGGTGCTGGTGCTGGTGCTGGTGCTGGTGCTGGTGCTGGTGCCGGTCTTGGCTGCGGGTGCGGTGGTGCTCGTGGTCGTGGTCGCCTTCGCGCCCGCGGTCGCGGCCGGTACGGCGTCCGGGGCCGGTCGCGACGGCTCGGCGGCGTAGGGACCCGCGGCCGGACCGGGGGCCTGCGGGCCGTCGGTTATGGGGGCCGCGGGGCGTGCCGTGGCCGGGGGCATCTCGGGCGGCGGGCCGAAGACGCCCAGCGGTGCGGCGACCGCACCAGGGGCGGGCGCGGTCGTCTGCGCCTCGGGCGCCGCCCACCGCGGTGCCCTCCGGCGCGCCTCCGGTGACGGCGGGAGCGCGGAGTTGTTGAGGGGCTTCTGCACGTCGTGCGCCGGTGCCGATTCCGCCGCGTTCGGCGGCTGCGGTGCGAGCCGCAGCATCTGCGTCCGACGGTCCGCCGGCGGCTCCGGCTCCGGCTCGGGCGCATGCGCGGGCCCCGTCGCGGTCGCCGGCGGCTGCCCCTCGGCCCCGGCGGCCCCGCTCCGTACCGGCTCCGACGTCAAGTGGCTGGAGCCGTCCGGGTCCACGCGCAGGGGGACGACGTAACCGATGCGTTCGTCGTGGATCGTGGCGAGGACGGAACGGCCGCCGGCGCGGGCCAGGCGGTGCAGGTGGGCGAGGACGGCGTCCTGCGCCTCCTGGCCGGGGGCCACCGGGACCGGCGCCCCGGCGATCCACACGCCGGCGGCATCCTGGGGCCGGCCGGCTCCGCCCGCCGTGACGCGGACCTCCAGCGGCGCGGCATCCGGCTTCACGTCCCGCTTCCGCGGGTTCAGCGCGCGGCTGAGTCGAGTCATCGCTTCCCTCACTCCCGATGCGTCACTCGGACTCGGCGGCGAGCCTGCGGACGGCACATGCGTTTCCTCATGGTGCTCCCGGTCAAGGACCGTTCGAACACCCACGGTCGAGTCTCCCCGCTCACTCCCGGTATGCGGGTCACCACCGCGTCACAGACTCGTCCCGAGTTACGGGGACCCGCCCGGCGCGGTGCCCCTTCTGGCCTTCTGGCGGAATTTGAATGCGTGTGCATAAAATGCAGATGCGCGTAATCGTCGTACGACGCCTGTCGCGCTCCTTGCCGTACACCCGTCCCGCGCCTCCGACACCGTCTTCCTGGGAGATGCCATGACCCGCCGTTTCCTGTTCGTGCTGGGCAGCAGCCGCGACGACGGCAACACCGAACTGCTGGCCCGCAAAGCCGCCGAGCAGTTGCCCGCGGACGTCGAACAGGAGTGGATCAGCCTCGCCGAGCACCCGCTGCCCGACTTCACCGACCTGCGCCACGACAGCGACCACGTCCGGCCCACCGAGGGCAACACCGCCCTGCTGCTGGACGCCACCCTCGCCGCGACGGACCTGGTGATCGCCTCACCGCTGTACTGGTACTCGGTCTCCGCCCACACCAAGCGCTACCTGGACCACTGGTCGGGCTGGCTGCGCACCCCCGGCCTGGACTTCAAGGAACGGATGGCCGGGCGCACCCTGTGGGGCGTGGCCGCCCTCGCCCACGAGGAGCAGGAGGTCGCCGCACCGCTCGTCGGCACGCTCAACAACTCCGCCGCCTACATGGGCATGCGCTTCGGCGGCGTCCTGCTCGGCAACGGCAGCCGCCCCGGCGACGTACTGAGCGACCACGCGGCGCTCACCCGCGCCAAGACCTTCTTCTCCGGCGAGGCACCGCTCGCCCGCTTCCCGTACGAGAGCGCGTGAGCCACAGCACATACCGCGAGTTGCTTGAGCGCGTGCGGCTCTAGACGGTGATGTCCTTCGCCGTGAAGCGGGCCCAGGCCGCCGAGCCGAACACCACGGCGTACAGGCCCTGCAGGCCGAGGTTTCTGACCAGGCCGTCCCAGTAGACCGGTTCGCGCATCAGGTCGGCGAAGGACAGCCAGTAGTGGGGGAAGAGATACGGCTGGATCGCGTGCAGCTGGGGGAACTGGTCCAGGATCTGCACGGTGATCAGCAGGCCCACGGTCGTCGCCATCGCCGCGATGCCGCTGTTGGTGAGCGTGGAGACGAACAGTCCCACCGCCGCCACCCCGACCAGCGACGCGGCGACGACCAGGGCGATCAGCAGCGCCCGGCCCAGCCCCTCCGCGAAGCTGATCCGTGTCCCGGAGATGGTCGTCAGATCGCCGAGCGGGAAGAGCAACGCCCCCACCAGCAGCGCCGAGACGGCGACCACGAGGGTGGCGAGCAGACAGAAGGCCATCGTCGTCGTGTACTTGGCGAGCAGCAGCCGGGTACGGCCGGCCGGGGCGACGAGGAGATAGCGCAGGGTGCCCGCGTTCGCCTCGCCGGCGATCGCGTCGCCCGCGATCACCCCGACCGCCATCGGCAGGAAGAACGGCAGGGTCGCGGCCAGTGCCGTGAAGACGAGGAACAGGCCGTTGTTGGTGACCTGCGAGATGAACGCCGGTCCCTCCCCGCCCCGCGGCCCCGCCGACGAGCCGTCCCCCGTCTCGATCTTCACGGCGATCCCGACCAGCACGGGCACCGCCGCCAGCACGCCGAGCAGCGCGAGCGTGCGCCAGCGCCGCAGGGTGACCAGCAGCTCGCTGCGGAAGAGACCGAGGGTCCACAGCGGGCGGACCGCGCGGACCGCCCCGGCGGTGGTGTCAGCCTGCGACATCGAAGCCCTCCCCGGTCAGCGCCACGAACGCGTCCTCCAGCGAGGCCCGTTCCACACCGAACCCGCGCACCCGCACCCCGGCCGCGACCAGCGCGGCGTTGACGTCGGCCAGTTCACGCTCCGGCGGCTCGCCCGTCACCCGGTCCTCCGCCACGACGACGTCACCGACCCCCTGCTCCTTCAGCACCCGGGCCGCGTCGGAGACGTCCGGCGTGGTCACCACCAGCCGTCCGCGCGCCCGTGCCGCCAGCTCGGCGACCGAGCCCTGGACGAGCAGCCGTCCGCGCGCCATCACGGCGGCGTGCGTGCACACCTGCTCGATCTCGTCGAGGAGGTGGGAGGAGAGGAAGACGGTCGTGCCGTCGGAGGCGAGCTCACGGACGAGGGCGCGGATCTCCCGCATGCCCTGCGGGTCGAGCCCGTTGGTCGGCTCGTCCAGGACGAGCAGCCGGCGGGGCTGGAGCAGCGCCGCGGCCAGCCCCAGCCGCTGCTTCATCCCCAGCGAGTACGCCTTCGCCTTCTTGCCGGCGGCCGCCGTCAGCCCCACCCGGTCCAGCGCCGCGGCGACGCGGGTGCGCCGGGTGCGCGGATCGGCCGTCGGGTCGGCGGCGTCGTAGCGCAGCAGGTTGTCGCGGCCGGAGAGGAAGCCGTACAGCGCGGGTCCCTCGATCAGCGCGCCGACCCGCGGCAGCACCGAGCGGGCCGCCCGGGGCATGAACTGCCCGAGCACCCGCGCGGTGCCGGAGGTCGGCTCGATGAGGCCCATCAGCATGCGGATGGTGGTGGTCTTGCCCGAGCCGTTCGGGCCGAGGAAGCCGAAGACGCTGCCCGCCGGGACGCTCAGGTCCAGGGCGTCGACGGCGAGCTGCCCGCCGCGGTAGCGCTTGGTGAGGGCGCGGGTGTGGATGACGTACTCGTCCTCCGGCACCTGCTCACCCCGTGCGGCGGGCGCGTCGTCCATCGGCTCCCCCGATCGTTCCCCGGGCGGGTGGTGTCCCGCCCGCTCACTTCCCCGCGTCGGCCGCCTCGACGAGGGCGTCCTTGGTGACCGCGCCGACGTAGACCTTGCCGTCGTCGGTGATCAGGGCGTTGACCAGACGGGTGGAGAACACCGTGCCCTTGCCGAACTTGCCGGAAACCTTGTCGCCCAGGGAGTCCAGGAAGCCGCCCAGGTCACCGCCGGCCTCGCTGCCGGACGGCACGCCGCCCTTGGCGCCGGTGTCGAAGGCGGCGATCGCGCTCCAGCCCTCGCCGATGACCTTCAGCCCGTCGGGTCCCTTGCCCGGCTCACCGCCCGGCGTGGGCAGGAGGTGCTCCGGGAGCCCGCCCTTCAGCGGCCCGTCCCCCTTGCCCTGGTGCGCACGGTCCCCGCCCTCGGTCACCTTGGCGCCCTTGGGCGGGGTGAAGTCGAAGGTGGAGGCCGCCGGCTTGGCGAAGCTCACCTGCGTGAAGCCGACGTCGACCACGGCGGCGCCGCCGCTCTTCGGGGTCAGGGTGAACTTCAGCGGCACGCCGGTCCTGGCGTCCACGGCGATGCTGATGGCCCCGACCGTGGTACCGGACTGCTTGGGCTTGATCACCAGCTTGTAGGCGTCGCGGCCGGCCACCTGCGCGGTGCCGTCCACGGTGACCGAGGTCGTGGGGCCGGCGGCCTTGAGGGCCTGCTCGGCGAAGTCCTTGGGCGTACCGGTGAAGTTCTCCGCGCCCCGCTCGCCCTTGCCGTGCCCGTCCTTGCCCTGCTTGTCCTTGCCCTGCTTGTCCTTGTCCGGTGCGCTTCGGCCCGCGTCGTCCGCGGTGGTGTGGAAGACCTCGTTGGACTTGCTGTCGTAGCCCCAGACGTCCTTGCCGTGGTGAATGAGGCTGTACTCGGCGGCGTCCTCCAGCACGGAGACCTTCTGCCGGTCCGGGCCGTCGGCGGCCACCCGCAACGTGTGCGAGCCGGTGGCGAGTTCGGTCACCTTGGCGGACGGGTCGGCGGACGACCCGTCACCGCCGCCCCCGGCCGCGCCGCCGCCCAGACCGCCGGCGAGCCCGCCGAGGTCGGGCAGGCCCAGGTCGGTGTTGACGCGGACGGTGCCGGAGAACTGCTGGACGTCCGACGCCGCGATCTTCTCGATGAGCTGCTGGGCGCTGATCGCCGGCAGGTCCGGGTCCCCGGAGCTGGCGAGCGCGGGAACGATCCCGATCGTCGCGGCGGCCACGCCCACGACCGTCGCGGGCACGGCGTACCGCGCGACCTTGCGACGCCCCCCGTGCGGCGGACCGGCCGGCTCGCCCGCGGCCGTCGCCCTGTCCTCGGTTCCAAACGGTGCCATCTGTGCGCTACCTCCGTCGTCGGCGGCGGCTGTCCGTCCCGTGACCCGCGGCGTGCGCTCCCGGCGGGCCCCACCCCAAGCCGCCATTCTCACCCGAATCGGTGAGGAGTGGTGTCTTTCGTGCTTCCCATCAGACCAAATCGGCCGCCGCCGGTCGTCACCCCACGGAGTCAACTCCATGTACTGCTGGGGTATGACATGGCGAGGGGTCAGCTCCCCTTACCCGTAGGGGATGTGGGGGACACGGGGGATGCGGCGGGGGTACGGCGGGGCGAAGGGGACGGCGGGGCGAAGGGCACGGCAGCCAGAGACACCCCCTGGGCCGGCCGGGGTTCATGGCGGGGCTCCGTGGCGGAGTCGTCCCGGACCGGAAGGGCCGGGACGCACGTGCGGCGCCCGAGGGGCGATCCGCCGGCGGCCGGGTCAGCCCGCCCGGTGGACCACCGCGTCGCACAGCTCCATCAGGGCCACCTTGGCGTCGCACTCCCGCAGCGGGGCCAGCGCGGCCCGCGCCTCCTCGGCGTAGCGGACGGTGTCGCGGCGCGCCTGCTCCAGCGCGGGGTGCGCGCGCAGCGCGGCGAGCGCCTCCGCGTGCCGCGCGTCGTCGCTGAGGTCGGAGTCGAGCAGCTCGCACAGGGCGCGGTCCTCCGGCAGCCCCAGCCGCTCGGCCCGCTCCCGCAGCCGCAGCACCGGCAGCGTCGGGATGCCCTCGCGCAGGTCCGTGCCCGGCGTCTTGCCGGACTCGTGCGAGTCGGAGGCGATGTCGAGTACGTCGTCGGCGAGCTGGAAGGCGACGCCGAGCCGCTCCCCGTACTGGGTGAGCACGTCCACGACCGTCTCGTCGGCGCCGGACATCATCGCGCCGAACCGGCACGAGACCGCGACCAGCGACCCCGTCTTGCCGCCGAGCACCTCGAGGTAGTGGTCGACCGGGTCCCGGCCGTCCTGCGGGCCCGCGGTCTCCAGGATCTGGCCGGTGACCAGCCGCTCGAACGCGAGAGCCTGGACCCGGACCGCCTCCGGTCCGAGGTCGGCGAGGATCTGCGAGGCCCGGGCGAAGAGGAAGTCGCCGGTCAGGACGGCGACGGAGTTGCCCCACCGGGTGTTCGCGCTGGGCACGCCGCGGCGCACGGCCGCCTCGTCCATGACGTCGTCGTGGTACAGCGTCGCGAGGTGGGTCAGCTCCACCACGACGGCGGACGGCACGACACCCGGCGCGTACGGATCACCGAACTGCGCCGCGAGCATCACGAGCAGCGGCCGGAACCGCTTCCCGCCCGCCCGCACCAGGTGCTGCGCGGCCTCCGTGATGAAGGGAACCTCGCTCTTGGTGGCCTCGAGCAACCCTTCCTCGACAGCCGCCAATCCGGCCTGGACATCGGCTTCGAGAGCCTGGTCCCGCACGCTCAGCCCGAACGGCCCGACGACGGTCACGAGGGGTCTCCTGTCTGCTGGTGCCGGTTGGCGATTACGCGGTTTGTCGATAGGTCGCTGCCATCACTCAAGTCAGCGTATCCGGTCACGTTTCGATCACCGATAGCGCCCACGGTTACAGGCCAGGCGGTATCGGATCACGCCCGATATGTTGATCGACCACATCTGATCAGCCGAAAAGTACCGTTATCCACCATGCTCACACCCGGGAGACCACTCCCCCACCCTGTGCGAGCCGCCCGGCCGATCGCGCCGGAACACGACCCTACTGCCCGTTTTGCCGTAATTAATCAGCCGAATCACCTTGGTCACCTTGGTTCCAAATGTGTTGCGCCTGTGACACCAGTGAATTGGGTCACGCGGACCCCTCGCCGGTCCCCGACTGCCGGAACCCTCGCTTCCCCAGTTCCCCCAAGCGAGTTGAGGCTTGGCAGTAGCAAAGGATCAAGACACCCAAACGGCCCCTACCAAGGTCAACTAGGGCGATAGGTGAATCCGGTACTTGTTCCCGGCATGTGCTCTCGCATAACTTCCCGGCCTGTCGGATGGACGCCTAATCCTGCCGCCGTCCGGCACCCACCATCGGACCAACTCATCCGTGTACGGCAGGAGCGGGGGACCCAGGTAAGTCGCCGAACCGGACGTCGTCGCCCCGACGACGCCCCGGACCGGCTCGGGGTGAAGCCGTGCCGCCTTCCGCGGCCGGCCGGGCATCTCCAGCCCGAACCCGACAGCTCACCTCGCAGGCGCCGGAGAGGAACTTCGCCATGCCCGCTGCCGGTCAGCACCGCCGCACCCGCACGTCCCGCCTCGTCCGCACCCTCGCCGTCGCCGGCACGGGTGCCGCCGCCCTCGCGCTCCCGCTCTTCGGCGCCACCAGCGCCTCCGCCGCCACGCCGGCCTCCACCGCGACCGTGATCACCGCCGCCAACTCGGTCTACCCGAACAACCTGGACGGCTGGATCCGCCAGTCGCTGGACATCATGGCCCAGCGCGGCATCCCCGGCACCTACGACGGGATCTACCGCAACATCATCCGCGAGTCCTCCGGCAACCCGGCCGCCATCAACCTGTGGGACTCCAACGCGGCCGCCGGCACCCCCTCCAAGGGCCTGCTGCAGGTCATCGACCCGACCTTCCTCGCCTACCACGTGCCCGGCACCTCCATGGACCCGTACGACCCGATCGCCAACATCACCGCGGCCTGCAACTACGCGGCCGCCCGCTACGGCTCGATCGACAACGTGTTCAGCGCGTACTGAGCCGGCTGAGCTCAGCGCGTCCTGACGGGGCCGAGCCGCCTCCGTCATCTGAAGAGTCGTTCGAGGACGACGGCGATGCCGTCGTCCTCGTTCGACAAGGTGATCTCGTCGGCCACGGCCTTCAGCTCCGGATGGGCGTTGGCCATGGCCACCCCGCGGGCGGCCCAGGCGAACATCGGGATGTCGTTCGGCATGTCCCCGAATGCCAGCGCCCGCTCCGCGCCCAGCCCGAGACGGTCGGCCGCCAGCGCCAGCCCCGTCGCCTTGGTGACCCCGCACGGCTGCAGCTCCACCGTGCCCGGCCCCGACATCGTCACCGTCGCCAGCGAGCCGACCACCGCGCGGGCCGTCGCCGCCAGCGCGTCGTCGGACAGTTCGGGATGGCGCAGCAGCACCTTGCTGATCGGCTCGCCCCACAGATCGTCGCGCCGCCCGACCCGCACCGCCGGCAGCGTCGGGTGCGGCATCCGGTAGCCGGGCTCGATCAGCGTCAGCCCGTCCACCCCGTCCTGGTCGACCGCGGCGTAGACCTCCCCCACCTCGGCCTCGATCTTGCCGAGCGCCGTCTCGGCCAGCTCCCGGTCCAGCGTCACCGACCACAGCAGCCGGTCCGCCCCCGCGTCGTACACCTGCGCGCCCTGCCCGCACACCGCGAGCCCCGTGGAACCCAGGTCCTCCAGCAGCGGCCGCACCCGGGGCGCCGGGCGGCCCGTCACCACCAGATGCCGGGCGCCGGCCCGCACCGCCCGCGCGAGCGCGGCCCGTGACCGGTCGGAGAGCGTGTCGTCGCCGCGCAGCAGCGTTCCGTCCAGGTCAGTGGCGATGAGGGCATATGCGAGGGCGGCCATGATCAGAGAATACGGACCCCGGAAGCCCCCCGTTCACCACCGGCCGCGCCTCCTCCCCGGCCCCTTCGGGCCCCCCGCCGCTGTGGCAGGCTGACCTCTCACTCACCAGGGGGAGGCCCACGTCGTGACCGCCGGACCGGACCGTTTCCAGCAGCACCTCCGGCAGGCCGCCGCCGGCGTCCTCGCCCGCTTCCCCGCCGCCGACGTCCCCGAGATCTACGCCCTCTCCTTCCGTATCTGGCGCCTGGACGACGACCGGCACCCCTACGTCGCCATCGGCTACAACACCGAGTCCCAGTACGCCCGGGAGCGGCGCGCCGAGGACCCGGGCGAGGCCCGCTGGAACTACGCCTGCTGGCTCCTCGACGGCTTCGAGATGCTCGGCAACGTCCCCGAGGACCCGGCCGGCGGCGCCCTCTTCGTCGAGCGGGCCAAGGAGCTCGGGCTGTGGTACGACGACGGCACCGGCGATCCCGCCCTGCCCAAGGCCGTGCGCGACGAGCAGGACGGCACGAGCGGCGACGAGCAGGACGGCATGAGCTGCGACGAGGAGGACGGCATGAGCTGCGACGAGGAGGACGGCACGAGCGAGGGGCTGTGGGAGTACTTCGCCGACGCCTGCACCGGCCTCGCCCGCCATCTGCACGCGAGCGGCCTGATCGAGGAGATCCTCGGCCGCCCGCTGCCGATCGTGGTGTTCGACATGGACTGCCCCGGCTGGGAGGTGGAGGCCACCGAGGCCGCCAACCCGCCCGGCCTGATCACCGGCTTCCTGGACTGGCAGCACGCCCAAGGGGCGTAGCCCACCCCCCGGCCGTCAGCCGTGGGCCGCCATCAGGTGCCGGGCCAGGCGGGGCGAGGCGAACTCCGTGCCGCACACGAACCGCATCACCGGACCGTAGGAACCGGCCGCCGGCAGGCCCGTGAAGTACAGGCCGGGAACCGACGACACGTATCCGGCGCCCAGCTTCGGCGTGCCGCGGCTGACCGCGAGGGCGGTACGCAGCTCGTGGCCCAGGAAGTCCATGGCCGCGATGTCCACCCGGTAGCCGGTGGCCGCGATGACGTGGTCGGCGGCGAGCCGCTCGGTGCGGCCGGCGTGGCTGCGCACGGTGAGGGTGGCCCCCTCGCCCGTCGCCTCGGCCCGCACGATCCGCTGCACCTCGCTGACCTGCACGGTCTCCGCGAAGCGCCCCCGCAGCCACCAGGCGCCGAGCGGCCCGAGCACCCGGCGGACCAGGTAGTGGCGTATCCCGGCGGGCAGACGGCGGTAGGGGTGCGGGTAGTAGCTGAGCGCCCACAGCGACCAGGCCCGGCCGAACGGCGACTCGGGCCGCAGCCGGGGCTGGTCCCAGGGCGGCGCGCCGAAGGCGACCCGGCCCCGGCCGCGGGCGACCACCCGGACCCGGGCCCCGGCCTCGGCGGCGAGCACCGCCGTCTCCAGCGCCGACTGTCCCGCGCCGACGACGATCAGCTCCCGGCCGGCGAACCGGCTCAGGTCGTGGTGCTGGGAACTGTGGGACACCGCCGATGCGGGGGCGGGTCCGTCGGGCGCGGCGGCGGCCAGCTCGCGGGGCAGGTGCGCCAGCCCGGACAGGCCGGTCGCCACGACGACGGCCTGCGCGGTGAACTGCTCCCCGGAGTCCAGCTTCAGCTCGAACCCCCCGCCGGCGCGCCGGTCCACGGAGACCACCCGCACCCGCTCCAGGTCGGGCACCAGTTTCTGCTGGAACCACTCGCCGTAGGCGATGAACGTCTCGACGGGGATGATGTCCTCGTCGGTGACCAGACGCCGGACGCCGGCCGCGTCGCAGTAGTCGGCGAGGGTGTACCCGCGCTGCGGGCTGTCGATGGTCGAGGCGGCGGGGGTCGACTTCAGGAGCATGCCGGCGGGCATGTTGTCGCGCCAGCTCACCATCGGGTCACCGAAGACCCGCACGGGCATGCCGCGGGCGCGCAGATGGGCGGCGGTGGACAGGCCGAACGGGCCTGCCCCGATGACTGCAACCGGTTGGTTCACGAAGTCCCTCCCCAGGACGTCATGTCGTCACTTCGTGTTCCGGCCGGGACGGTGCCGGTGCTACGTCCGGCGGCGTCCGCCCGGTCCGGTGCTGCCGCGGCGGTGGGTCCGCCACAGCTCATAGAGGTGCTTCGCGCCGGGTCGCACGAAGCGCGCGAGCATCGTGAGGAACGGCAGCGGGTCGTCACCCGCGAACCAGGCCAGCTCCGTGCCGCTCGGCCGGGCCGGCGCGTGCGGCGTCGTGTAGCCGCTGCGGCGGTAGGCGAGCAGGGCGGGCAGGTCGATGTTCTCCACGATGTAGCGGTGGCCGGCGCGCTGTTCCCCCTCCGGAACGGGGCGCCCGGTCAGATCCAGGTGCAGGGCGCGGACCACGTCCACCAATGCCTCGTTCTCGAAGAGGCGGAACTGGGCGCCCACGCGCGGGTTGAAGTCGAGGAGTTTGTACTGTCCGTCGCGCCGGTCGAAGCGCAGGTCGAGGTCGACGACGCCGGTGAAGCCGATCTGTTTGATGAAACGTGCGGCGAGGTCGGCGAGTTCCGGGTTGTCGACGACGTAGGCGTTCGCCGTCATCCCGGCGTGCGGCGGCCACGAGCGCACCTTGACGCCGGTGAACAGGGCCAGGGGCGTGGAGTCGGCACCGAAGTAGGCGTGCACGATCCAGTCCTCGGCCTGCTCGCGCGGCAGGTACTCCTGCAGGATCACCCCCGGCCGCTCGCCCCAGTCCCGGGCCAGGGCGAGCAGCCCGTCCCGGGTGGAGATCCGCGTGGTGCCGTGGACGGCGGGCCGCTCCCGGCGCAGGAACGCCTCCCGGTTCTTGGCCACCACCGGGAAGCGGGCCGTGTCCGCGAACGCCACGATGTCCTCGTACGACCGCGGGAACGCGGCCGCCGGGCTGGCGATGCCGTGCTCGGCGCACAGCTCGTGCAGCCCCTGCTTGCTGGCCAGCCGGCGTGGCAGGTCCGGCGCCACGCGCGGGAAGAGGAACGGCCCGGCGAGGTCGTCCTGGTGCTCGGCGATCAGCACCGCGGCCTCCTCGTCGGTCGGGATCAGCACGGCCGGCCGGCCGATCCGGCGCCCGATCCGCAGCAGCCCCTCCACCAGGCGGCCCGGCTGCTCGGTGCCCGTCGTCGGCCACACGAACGCCCGCCGCAGATAGCGGGAGGACGCGGCCGGCGTGTACCGGTCCTCGGTGATGGCGTACATGGGCACGCCCAGCCGGCCCAGGCTGCGGATCGCGCCGACGCCGCCGTGGTGGAGCGGGTAGTCACCGAACTTCACGATCAGGCCCGGCACCTCGCGGTCGGCCTGGAACGGCACGCTTGCGGCACTCCTGGCCACGGGTCCCCCCACGTGTCCCCCCGACGGAACGGATGCACTCCGTCCGTGTTCCCCGCAAAGGACGCTAAGCCGGAATTGCCACCTCCGACAAGGCCATAACGGACATTGCAAACTCTTTAGACACTGCCCAAGAGGGCGGCTCGGCCGTAACGTGTGCCGCGACGACCTGACCGCACGGCGCGCGCGCCGTGTCCCACGTGCACGAAAGCGAGGCTGCACCGCATGCCCCCCTTCGACGTCCCCGAGGGCGACCCCTTCGGTGCGCACAACCTTCCGTACGGCGTCTTCTCGCCCGCCGGTTCGCCGGCCGAACGGCGGGTCGGCGTCCGGCTCGGCGACCACGTGCTCGACGCGGGCGCGGCGGCCATGGCGCTCGGCTCCCCGTATGCGTCCCTGCTCGCCCAGCCCTCGCTGAACCCGCTGCTCGCCGCCGGCCGCACCACCTGGTCCGACGTGCGGCGCGCGCTGACGGCGTGGGTGACGGTGCCCTCCCACCGCGAGGCCGTGGAGCCCTTCTTCCACCCCCTGTCCGCGGTGACCCTGCACCTGCCCTTCGAGGTCGCGGACTACGTCGACTTCTACGCGTCCGAGAACCACGCCCGCAACGTCGGCCAGATCTTCCGCCCGGACGCCGCAGACTCCCTCACCCCCAACTGGAAGCACCTGCCCATCGGTTACCACGGCCGCTCCGGCACCGTCGTGGTCTCCGGCACCGACGTGGTGCGCCCCTCGGGCCAGCGCAAGGCCCCGGCCGATCCGGTGCCCGTCTTCGGCCCGTCCGTCCGTCTCGACATCGAG
This sequence comes from Streptomyces sp. NPDC014801, assembly GCF_043082085.1. Lineage (NCBI taxonomy): Bacteria > Bacillati > Actinomycetota > Actinomycetes > Kitasatosporales > Streptomycetaceae > Streptomyces > Streptomyces sp. NPDC014801. The sequence goes on from NZ_JBIBXG010000007.1 coordinate 313,125, forward strand.
GCCGAGGTCGGCTTCGTCGTCGGGGTGCCCTCCGCCCTCGGCAGGCCGGTCGCCCTCGGCGACTTCCGCGACCACGTCTTCGGGCTGTGCCTGCTCAACGACTGGTCCGCCCGGGACATCCAGGCCTGGGAGTACGTCCCCCTCGGGCCCTTCCTCGGCAAGTCCTTCGCCACCTCCGTCTCCGCGTGGATCACCCCGCTGGAGGCGCTGGAGGAGGCCCGGGTGGCACCTCCGGAGCGCACCCACCCGCTGCTGCCCTACCTGGACGACTCCGCCGACGAACCCGGCGGCTACGACCTGCGCATCTCCGTCGCCGTCAACGGCCACGTCGTCTCCGAACCCCCCTTCTCCACCATGTACTGGACGGCCGCCCAGCAGCTGGCCCACATGACGGTCAACGGCGCCTCCCTGCGCACCGGCGACCTCTACGGCTCCGGCACGGTGAGCGGTCCCGCCCCCGACCAGCGCGGCTCCCTGCTGGAGCTGACCTGGAACGGCCGCGACGCCCTCGAACTCCCCGACGGCAAGCGCACCTTCCTGGAGGACGGCGACGTGGTGACCCTCTCCGCCTGGGCCCCCGGCCCGAACGGCACCCGGGTGGGCCTCGGCGAGGTGACAGGCCGCATCGTCTCCGGCTGACGGTCTCTTCCGGGGGGCGGCCGCCCTGGGGTGGGCACCTCTTCCTCAGGGCCTGAGGGCAGCTCTCTCCGGGGGCTGAGGACGGCTTTCCCCAGGGGGCTGCATAGAGGGGCCGAGGGCGGCTTTCCCGGAGGCCGAGGGCGGCTTTCCCCCGAGGGCCGAGGGCGACTTTCCCCCGGAGCCGAGCGCAGTTTCCCCGGGGCTGAGGGCGGCTTCCCCGGGATGGGGCAGCTGCCCCGCCCCGGCCTCCTCGTCATGGTCGGACCCCCCGCCCACGAGGCCGTCGTCATGGGCTGACGTGGCGCCCCCGGGGCCGTCATACTGGCGGCGGACGCCCTCATCGAGCCGCCGAGGACCGCGTCCGCCGCCCGCACGACCATCCCTGCCCCTGTCCCACCAGGATCCGGAGCCTGTGGCATGACCGTCTGCCTGCTCCTGCTGAGCGTCGTCGCCCTCACGGCCGCCGTCCCGGTCCCGCGCGCGCTGACCAGGGCCGCCTGGCCCGAGCGGGAGCCGGTCGTCGCCCTGTGGGTGTGGCAGTGCCTCGTCGCCACTGTCCTGCTGTGCTGCCTGACGGCCCTGGCGCTCAGCGCGGCCGCCGTCTTCCACACCGTGCGCACCCAGCTGTTCGCGCCGGCGCCGCCCGGCGTCACCGAGGCGTACGACCTGGCGTCGGCGCCGCCCTGGGCGGTCGCGCTCACCCTGCTGCTGGCCTGCGGCGCGGCCTGGACCACCGCGATGCTCGCCCGAGAGCTGGCCGAGGCCCGGCGGCGCCGTGGGGTGACCCGCGCCCATCTGAACGAGCGGGCCCCCGAACTGCCCGCCGGCCTGGGCCCGGCGCGCGGTCCGCTGCTCGTGCTGGAGGACGAGTACCCCGACGCCTGGTGGATGCCCGGCCATCCGCCGCAGCTCGTCGTCACCACCGGCGCCCTGCACCGCCTGACCTCCCACCAGCTCGACGCCGTCCTCACCCACGAGCGCGGCCACGCCCGCGCCCACCACGACTGGCTGCTGCACCTGTCCACCGCCCTGGCCACCGGCTTCCCCCGCATTCCTCTCTTCGCCCACTTCTGCGACCAGACCCACCGCCTGGTCGAACTGGCCGCCGACGACACCGCCTCCCGCCGCTGCGGCCACCTGACCACCGCGCTGGCGCTGATCGAGCTGAACCAGCACCGGGGCGTGCTCTCCTGCGCCTCCAGCCACCGCCTGCTGGGTGAGCGGGTCGACCGCCTGCTGGAACCGCCGCCCCGGCTGGACCGCAGGCGCCGCGCCCTGACGACCACCGTGGCGGCACTGGTCCCCCTGCTGCCGCTGCTGATCGCCTTCGCCCCGGGGCTGACGGCACTGGCGTGATGCCCGCCCGTGCAGACGGCCTGGCGTGATGCCCGCCCGGCGGGTGGCAGATCTCACCTCCCACTCCCCGAAACCGCAGGTCAGTGACGTATCCGACGAACCGTCAGGTGGCGCAACACTTCGGCAACACCCCGTTTCCTACCTACTCGGTATGGTTCCAGCCATGCCAGCCACCGACCGCATCCGCGACCACGCCGGCCAGGGCGCGACCACCGTCGCCGCCCACCGCGCGCGGCGCCGGCTGCGCGCGGACCGGGCCCGGCAGCTCGCCGATCTCCTGCGCCGCCAGCTCCTCACCGGCGGCTTCGAGAGCGGCACGCTCCCTCATGAATCCGTCCTCGCCACCGACTACCGCACCTCCCGCAACACCGTCCGGGAGGCCCTCGACCTCCTGCGCTCCGAGGGGCTCGTCGACCGGCTGCCCGGCGTCGGCACCGTCGTCGTCGCCCGTAAGTACCCCCACGGGCTCGACCGGTTGATGGGGCTGGCGGAGACCCTGCACGAACACGGGCGGGTCACCAACGAGGTCCGCACCATGGGCCCCGTCCCGGCACCGGGCCCCGTGGCCGACCGGCTGCACGTACCGCCCGGCGCCGACGTCCTCTACATCGAACGGCTGCGGCGCCTGAACGGATTGCCCCTCTCGCTCGACCTGACCTACATCCCGCTCGACCTCGGCACCGCCCTGCTCGGCGCCGATCTGGAGAACACCGACGTCTTCCGTCTCCTGGAGGCCATCACCGGCCTGCGTCTCGGCCACGCCGAGATCACCCTGGAGGCGGTGACCGCGGACGCCCACTCCGCCGCCGTACTGGAGGCGCCCCGGGGGGCGGCCGTCCTGATGCTGGAGCGCCTCACGCACCTGTGTGACGGGCGCCCGGTGGACCTGGAGTTCATCCGCTTCCGCGGCGACCGCATCTCCATGAGCGGCCTGCTGCACCGCTCCGCCTGACCCTTTCCCGTCCTCATCCCGTCCCCCGTTCCGTCCTTCCGGCCCTCACCTCTTCATCGGCCGGCGGGGCCCCGGCGGTTCACTGCCGCGGCGAATTCCTCCCGGAAATTTCCGGACCTCTCTGGAGACAGCCATGCCCTTGGTGCCCCAGCGGGCCGACGTGCCCGTGACCATCGACGAGTCGAAGTGCATCGACGGCTGCACGCTCTGCGTGGACATGTGCCCGCTGGACTCCCTCGCCATCGACGACAGCAGCGGCAAGGCGTACATGCACGTCGACGAGTGCTGGTACTGCGGCCCGTGCGCGGCCCGCTGTCCCACCGGAGCCGTCACGGTCAACATGCCCTACCTGCTCCGGTGAGAGGTCCCACCCCATGAAACGCACCGCACTTGCCGCCGCCTCCCTGCTCCTGCTGCCGCTGACCGCCTGCGGCGGCAACGCCGCGGCCGGCGACGACGGCGCCACGGTCACCGTCACCGTCGGCTACCAGTCCAAGACCATCAACACCGTCACCGCCGGCACCCTGCTGCGCTCCCTCGGCTCCTTCGAGAAGCAGCTCGGCGCGCTGCACGACGGCCACCGCTACAAGGTGGTCTGGCAGGACTACGCCACCGGCGCGCCCATCACGGCGCAGATGACCGCCGGCAAGATCGACATCGGTTCGATGGGCGACTTCCCGCTGCTGATCAACGCCGCCCGCGGCAAGCAGCTGAACCGGCCCACCCACCTGGTCTCCGTCACCGGCTACAACCTGCGCGGCGGCCTCAACACCATCGTCACGGCCCCCGACTCGCCGCTCACGTCACTGAGCGACCTCAAGGGCAAGAAGGTCTCCACCTCGGTCGGCTCCGCCGCCGACGGCACGCTCGTGCGGGCCCTGCAACGCGCCGGCATCGACCCCGACCACGGCGTCGAGAAGCTCAACCAGCAGCCCGCCGTCGGCGCGTCCGCCCTGGCCGCCGGCAGCGCGGACGCCCTGTCGCAGTTCGTCGCCTGGCCGGGCCTGCTGGCCTTCCAGGGCAAGGCCAAGGCGCTGTACGACGGCGCCCAGCTCGACCTGCCCACCTTCCACGGCGTCACCGCCCGCGAGGACTTCGCGCGCAAGCGCCCCGCGGTGCTGGAGGCCTTCCTCAGGGCGCAGGCCGAGGCCACCGACTACCTCGACGCCCACCCCGTGGCCGCCGCCGAGAAGGTCGCCGCCGCCACCGGCCTGCCCGCCGAGGTCGTCTACCTCTACAACGGCGCCCACGGCATCTCCACCTTCGACCCGGCCGTCAAACCGCAGCTCGTGGCCGCCCTGAAGCAGGACGTGGCCGTCCTGAAGGCGGCGAAGCTCACCGGCGACATCGACGTGGACGCCTTCGTCGACGACCACTGGGTCAAGCAGGCCCTCGGCGCCTCCTACGCCCGGCGCCTGGCCGCCACGCCCGCCCCGGCCGCCGCCGAGGTCTGGCCGAAGGGCGCGGACAGGACCGTGGAACTGCCCACCCCGGCGGCGCTCCTCAGCCATGTGAAGCGCCACCGCGACACCGTCCGCGCCGCCTACGTCGCCGACGCCACCACCGGCACCCTGTGGTTCGCCGACAAGGCCGTCTGGGTGGCCGACGGCACCACACTGCTGCCGTTCGTCGCCCCGGCGACCGCGCGGGCCTACCTCGCCGGCCACGGCGGCGCACGACTCGTCACGTACGCCGAAGCCCTGGAGCGGGCCTCATGACCCGGTACGCGCTGCGTGTCCTCTCGGTCGCCGCGGCCCTCGGCGTGTGGCAGCTGCTGACCAGCCAGGACATCGACCTCTGGCTGCGCTTCTCGCAGTTCCCGACCGTCACCGACGTCGCCCACACCTTCGGGCAGCGGCTGTCCGGCCCGGACTACTGGACCGACCTCACCGACAGCCTGACCCGGATCGCCTCCGGCTTCCTCCTCGCGGCCGTCCTCGGCGTCGCCGCCGGCGTGCTCGTGGCCCGCTCGCGGCTCGCCGAGGACCTGCTCGGCCCGCTGCTGGAAGTGGTGCGCCCCATCCCCGCCATCGCCCTGGTCCCCGTCGCGATCCTGCTCTTCCCCTCCAATGAACAAGGCATCGTCTTCATCACCTGCACGGCCGCCTTCTTCCCCGTGCTGGTCTCCACCCGGCACGCGGTGCGCGCGCTGACGCCCGTGTGGGAGGAGGCCGTGCGCACGATGGGCGGCGGCCGGTGGCGGGTCCTCGGCTCGGTCGTCCTGCCGGGCGCGCTGCCCGGCATCTTCGGCGGGCTGTCGGTCGGCATCGGCGTGTCGTGGATCTGCGTGATCTCCGCCGAGATGATCTCCGGCGAGTACGGCGTCGGCTACCGCACCTGGCAGGACTACACCGTCGTCGACTACCCCGGCGTGTTCGTCGGGATGGTCACGATCGGCGTGCTCGGCTGGATCACCTCCACCGCCGTGGAACTCCTGGGCCGCCGCCTGACCCGCTGGCTGCCCCGCACGTCCTACGCCCCCGCGGCCCGCGTCCGCCCCGGCCGGGCCGCCGCGCCGACCGCGCCGCACGGCACCGCCGGGGTCACCGCGTCCCCGTACCGGAGCGAGGAGGAACGCGATGAGCACCTCGTCTGACACCCGCACGGCCACCCGGCCCGCCACCGGCCCGGCACCGGCCGCGCGCGGCACCCGCCTCACCCTGCGCGGCGTCACCCTCGGCCGCCCGGACGCGCCCGCCGTCACCGGCGTCGACCTGGACATCGCGCCCGGCGAGATCCTCACCGTCGTCGGCCCCTCCGGCTGCGGCAAGTCGACGCTGCTGCGCACCCTCGCCGGGCTGCTGCCCCCGCTCGCCGGAACCGTCGAGCAGGACGGCCGGCCGGTGACCGGCCCCGCCGCCGAACGCGCCCTGGTCTTCCAGGAGGACGCGCTGCTGCCCTGGCGCACCCTGCGCGGCAACGTGGAACTCCCCCTCGCCATCGCCGGCGTCCCGCGCCGCACGCGCCGCGCCGAGGCCCAGGGGTGGCTCGAACGCGTGCACCTCGCCGAACAGGCGGGGCAGCTGCCCCACCGGGTCTCCGGCGGGCAGCGCCAGCGCGCCCAGCTGGCCCGCGCCCTCGCCGGCCGGCCCCGCGCCGTCCTGATGGACGAGCCGTTCGGCGCGCTCGACGCCCAGACCCGGGCCGGCATGCAGGACCTGCTCGTGGACGTCCTGCACGGCACCGGAGCCACCGTCGTCTTCGTCACGCACGACGTCGACGAGGCGCTGTTCCTCGGCGACCGCGTCGCCCTGCTCGGCTCCGGCGAACTCACCGCCGTACGCGAGGTGCCGCGCCCCCGGGACCGTACGGCCCACGACGACCCCGCGCGCGTGGCGCTGCGCCGCGACATCCTCACCTCGCTCGGTACGTGAAAGGCACCCCGGTGACTGACGTGAACTCCCCCGCGGACACTGTCCCGGCGATCCCCGCCCTCGGCGACGCCGAGGAGCTGACCTGTGACGTCCTCGTCATCGGCGGCGGCACCGCCGGGACCATGGCCGCGCTGACCGCCGCCGAGCGCGGCGCGCGGGTGCTGCTGCTGGAGAAGGCCCACGTCCGCCACTCCGGCGCGCTCGCCATGGGCATGGACGGCGTCAACAACGCCGTCGTCCCGGGCCGGGCGGAACCCGACGACTACGTCGCCGAGATCACCCGCGCCAACGACGGCATCGTCGACCAGTCCACCGTCCGGCAGACCGCGACCCGCGGCTTCGGGATGGTGCAGCGGCTGGAGTCGTACGGCGTGAAGTTCGAGAAGGACGAGCACGGCGAGTACGCGGTCCGCCAGGTCCACCGCTCCGGCTCCTATGTGCTGCCCATGCCGGAGGGCAAGGACGTCAAGAAGGTTCTCTACCGGCAGCTGCGGCGGCGGGAGATGCGGGAGCGGATCCGCATCGAGAACCGGGTGATGCCGGTGCGGGTGCTGACGGCCGAGGGGCGGGCCGTGGGAGCGGTCGGCTTCCACACGCGCACCGGCGCGTTCGTCACCGTCCGCGCCGGCGCGGTGATCCTGGCCACCGGCGCCTGCGGCCGGCTCGGCCTGCCCGCCTCCGGCTACCTGTACGGCACCTACGAGAACCCCACCAACGCGGGTGACGGCTACGCCATGGCCTACCACGCGGGCGCCGAGCTCACCGGTATCGAGTGCTTCCAGATCAACCCGCTGATCAAGGACTACAACGGCCCGGCCTGCGCCTACGTCGCCAACCCCTTCGGCGGCTACCAGGTCAACCGGCACGGTGAGCGCTTCGTCGACTCCGACTACTGGTCGGGGCAGATGATGGCGGAGTTCGCCGCCGAGGTCGCCTCCGACCGCGGGCCCGTCTACCTCAAGCTCAGCCATCTGCCGGAGGAGTCGGTCGCGGCGCTGGAGTCGATCCTGCACTCCACCGAGCGCCCCACCCGGGGCACCTTCCACGCCGGGCGCGGCCACGACTACCGCACCCACGACGTCGAGATGCACATCTCCGAGATCGGGCTGTGCGGCGGCCACTCCGCCTCGGGCGTACGGGTGGACGACCACGCCCGCACCACCGTGCCCCGGCTGTACGCGGCCGGCGACCTGGCCTGCGTGCCGCACAACTACATGATCGGCGCCTTCGTCTTCGGCGACCTGGCCGGCGCGGACGCCGCCCAGTACACGGCCTACGAGGGCGAGCTGCCGCAGGACCAGCTGCGCGAGGCGCACGAGCTGATCTACCGCCCGCTGCGCCACCCGGACGGCCCGCCGCAGCAGCAGGTCGAGTACAAGCTGCGCCGCTTCGTGAACGACTATGTCGCCCCGCCGAAGTCGGGCGCCCGGCTCTCGCTGGCCCTGGAGGCGTTCGAGCGGATGCGCGACGACATCGCCGCGATGGGCGCGCGCACCCCGCACGAACTGATGCGGTGCGCGGAGGTCACCTTCATCCGCGACTGCGCGGAGATGGCCGCGCGCGCCTCCCTGGCCCGCACGGAGTCCCGCTGGGGCCTCTACCACGAGCGCCTCGACCATCCCGCGCGCGACGACGCCTCCTGGTTCCACCACCTCGATCTGCACAAGTCCCCCTCCGGTGCGATGGAGTTCACGGCCCGTCCCGTGGCCCCCTACCTGGTCCCCGTGGACGGGTTCGCGCCGGTCGGCGGCGCCTCCCGTCCTCTCGGCGAGGTACGCCCGCAGGACGTCGCCACCGCCGGGTCGCGCGACGCGACACCGGTGGCGATCCGGGGCACGGACGAGGCGCCCGAGCAGCGCCCCGCCCCTCCGACACCCGATCAAGCCCTCCCCCAGGCGGGGCAGGACGCGGAGCGTCTCCTGCAGCTCGTCGCCCTCGCCGAGGAACAGCCCGAACTCGACGCGCTGCTGCCCTACTTGGCGGACCCGTCGCCCGCCGTCCGGCGTGAGGCGGTCGCCGTCCTGACCGAGACCCTGCCCGCCGGCACCGGGCCCGCGCTGGCCGCCGCGCTGCGCGATCCCGCCGCCGAGGTGCGCTCCGCCGCCGCTGCCTCCCTCCGTGAACTCGTCGAGACCCTGCCGCCCGAGCCCGCCCTGGGCGACGCGCTCGCCGCCGCCCTGACCGAGCCGGACCCCGTCGTCCGCGCCGCCGCGCTCGACGTCCTGCGCGCCCTGCGCCTCGGCGACGCCCGCCTCTTCGTCGGCGCCCTGACCGACACCGACATCACCGTGCGCATCGCGGCCGTACGCGCCCTGGTCTCGGTCGACGCCGCCGACGAGCTCGCCCGCGCCGCCACCGCCGACCCGTCCCGCGAGGTGCGGGTCACGCTCGCCAAGGGGCTGGCCACGGTGGCGTCCACCCACCCGGCGGCCGCCGCCGGGACGGCCGGGGCGCCGGGAGCGCCGTCCGGGACCGTGCACCAGGCCCTCGCCGGCCTCACCGAGGACGGCGACGCGCTGGTGCGCGGTGCGGCCTACGAGGCGCTGGGCACCGCCGGCTGCCCGGCCTCCCTGGCCGCACGGGCCGTCGCCGCGCTGTCCGACCCTGCCTGGCAGGTCCGCGCCGGTGCCGCGACGGCCCTCGCCGCGGCCGGCGCCGAGCTGGCCGTCCCCGCGCTCGCCAAGGCCGTCGCCGACCCGAACGCCGACGTCCGCAAGGCCGCCGTCCTCGCCCTCACCCGGCACGGCGAGGCCGAGGGCGCCCGGGCGGCCCTCGCCACCGCCACCACGGACTCCGACGCGGACGTCAGGGCGTACGCGACACGGGGGCTGTGACGACGGGGGCCCGGGAGGCCGACGGCAGGAGGCCGGGGGCACGAGGCCGGGGGCAGGAGGCCGGGGCGGAGGGCAGGCGGCAGGAGGCTGACGGCGGGAGGGGCTGAGCGGCACCGGCACCGGCGGGAACCGGCGCGCACCGGCAGGACGCCGTCCGTGAGCCTGCGCCCGGCGCCCGTGCCGGTGGCCCTCCGCCCTATATCCAGTCCTCCGGCTCCGCGTCCTCCCCGGGCCAGTCGTCCGCCGGGTCCGGCTCCTGCCCGCCGGGCGTGGCCGGCCCCGTGGCGCCCGCACCGGGCGGATCGCCCAGGCCCGCCAGGACCGCGAGCACGCCTTCCCCGTACGTCTCCAGCTTCTTCAGGCCGACCCCGTTGACGTTCCCGAGTGCGCGCACCGACGTCGGCCAGGCGGTGACGATCTCCCGCAGCGTGGCGTCGTGGAAGATGACGTACGCCGGGACGCCCTGCTCGCGGGCCTGCTCGGCGCGCCAGGCCCGCAGCGCCTCGAAGGCGGGCTGCAGCGCCTCGGGCAGGTCGGCCGCCGCGGTCTTCGCCCGGCGTTCACCGCCACGGCCCGACGAGCCCGTGGAGCCCGCCGAACGGGAGGTGGCCGGTTTCTTCGGCTCCTTGCGCAGCGGCACCTCCCGCTCGCGCCGCAGCACCGATCCGCTGGCCTCGGTCAGCACCAGCGTGCCGTACTCGCCCTCGACGGCGAGGAGCCCCTGAGCGAGCAACTGACGCACCACGCCCCGCCATTCGCCTTCGCCGAACTCCTGGCCGATGCCGAACACGGATAGCTGGTCGTGGTCGAACTGGATCACCTTGCCGGTGCGCTTGCCCAGCAGGATGTCCACGATCTGCCCGGTGCCGAACTTCTGGCCGCGCTCGCGCTGCAGCCTGACGATCGTCGACAGGACCTTCTGCGCGGCGATCGTGCCGTCCCAGGTCTCCGGCGGGGTCAGGCAGGTGTCGCAGTTGCCGCAGCCCGCCGGGTCCGGTTCCTGGCCGAAGTAGGCGAGGAGCTGCCCGCGCCGGCACTGCGCCGTCTCGCACAGGGCGAGCATCGCGTCCAGGTGGGCCTGGGCGCGCCGCCGGAAGGCCTCGTCGCCCTCCCCGGACTGGATGAGCTTGCGCTGCTGGATGACGTCGTTGAGGCCGTAGGCCATCCAGGCCGTGGAGGGCAGTCCGTCGCGGCCGGCGCGGCCGGTCTCCTGGTAGTAGCCCTCGACCGACTTCGGCAGGTCCAGGTGGGCGACGAAGCGCACGTCCGGCTTGTCGATGCCCATGCCGAAGGCGATGGTCGCCACGACGACCAGGCCGTCCTCCCGCAGGAAGCGGGACTGGTGCGCCGCGCGGGTGCCGGCGTCCAGGCCCGCGTGGTACGGCACCGCCGCGATGCCGTTGCTGGTGAGGAACTCGGCCGTCTTGTCCACGGAGTTGCGCGACAGGCAGTACACGATGCCGGCGTCGCCCGGGTGCTCCTGGCGCAGGAAGCTCAGCAGCTGCTTCTTCGGGTCCGACTTCGACACGATCCGGTACTGGATGTTGGGCCGGTCGAAGCTGGCCACGAAGTGGCGGGCCTGCGGCATGTTCAGCCGCTCGGTGATCTCCCGGTGCGTCGCCCGGGTCGCCGTCGCGGTGAGCGCGATGCGCGGGACGTCCGGCCAGCGCTCGCCGAGCAGCGACAGGGTGAGGTAGTCGGGCCGGAAGTCGTGGCCCCACTGGGAGACGCAGTGCGCCTCGTCGATGGCGAAGACGGAGATCTTCCCCCGGGAGAGCAGGTCCAGGGTGGCGTCCACCCGCAGCCGCTCCGGCGCCAGGTACAGCAGGTCCAGCTCGCCCGCCAGGAACTCGGCCTCGACCACGCGCCGCTCGTCGAAGTCCTGCGTGGAGTTGATGAACCCGGCGCGCACGCCGAGCGCGCGCAGGGCGTCCACCTGGTCCTGCATGAGCGCGATGAGCGGGGAGACGACGATTCCCGTACCCGGTCTGAACAGGGCCGGGATCTGGTAGCACAGCGACTTTCCGCCGCCGGTCGGCATGAGGACGACCGCGTCCCCGCCGGCCACCACATGCTCGATGATCGCTTCCTGCTCGCCGCGGAAAGCCTCGTATCCGAAGACCCGGTGCAGCGTGGCCAGCGCCTCGCTCGCGCCCGCGCCCGGCACCCCGGTCACCTCTGCCATCTCGCTGATCACGCCCGTCCCGGCCATCGTCCCGTCCCCCGTGCGTCGTCCTTCGACCACTGCCTCCACGATAGGGGGCCGCACCGACAGCGCCGGAGTTGTCCACAGGCGCGCGGTGTGATCATCGGACGGCCGCGTCGGCCGTCCCTGCGCTCGCCGTACCTCAGTCCAATGGCCCGTCCGGCGTGGCGGCTCCCCGGAGGCCGGGACAAGCTGCTCAGGCGAGAAACCGCCCACGTCCCCCCGAGGAGTAGCTCGCATGTCCGCTCGACTGTCCGCCCGCCTGACGAAGGCCGCCCTCGCCCTGACCGCGTCCCTGTCGCTGTCCCTGGTCGCCACGCCCGCGCACGCCGACTCCGCGGAGCCCGGCCCGGCCCTGCGGGGGCAGCTGGCTCGCACCTACGAGGCGACGGCGAAGTACGGCTACCTGCCGAACGCGCTCGCCGACGGCTACGAGGCCCACCTCTGCCTGGCCCGCGACCAGGGCGGCATGGGCTACCACTACTTCAACCCGTCCCTCTTCGGCTCGCTGGACCCGGCCAGGCCGGCCGGTCTGCTCTACGAGGACGACGGCCGGGGCGGGCGCCGGCTGGTGGGCGTGGAGTGGGTGGTGCCGACCGCCGACGCCCAGGGCAAGCGGCCGCAGATCTTCGGCCAGGACTTCCAGGGGCCCATGGCCGGGCACTACCCGGGCATGCCGCGCCACTACGACCTGCACGCCTGGCTGTACAAGCCGAACCGCAACGGCCTGTTCGCCCAGTGGAACCCGGATGTGACCTGCCCGGCCTCCTCCGGCATGCACAAGGCGTGACGCGTCCGCCCGCACCACCGCGGGCCCGCACGCACGCGTGGGGCCCCGGTTCCTCCACGGAGGAACCGGGGCCCCACGGCCGTACCGGCCGGACGGCTCAGCGCACGAAGACGGCCGGACGGCTCAGCGCGCGAACACGCCGGACGGCTCAGCGCACGAACACGCCCGCCTGGCTCGCCAGGTCCAGGAAGTACTGCGGCGCCACACCGAGCACGACCGTGACCGCGACGCCGACCGCGATCGCCGTCATCGTCAGCGGCGACGGCACGGCGACCGTCGGCCCCTCCGGGCGCGGCTCGCTGAAGAACATCAGCACGATCACGCGGATGTAGAAGAACGCCGCGACCGCCGACGAGATCACACCGATCACGACAAGCGGGGCCGCACCGCCCTCGGCGGCCGCCTTGAACACGGCGAACTTCCCGGCGAAGCCGGAGGTCAGCGGGATGCCGGCGAAGGCGAGCAGGAACACCGCGAACACGGCCGCCACCAGCGGCGAGCGGCGGCCGAGCCCCGCCCACTTCGACAGGTGCGTCGCCTCGCCGCCCGCGTCGCGCACCAGCGTCACCACGGCGAACGCGCCGATGGTCACGAACGAGTACGCCGCCAGGTAGAACAGCACCGACGAGACACCGTCCGGCGTGGTCGCGATGACACCCGCGAGGATGAATCCCGCGTGCGCGATCGAGGAGTACGCCAGCAGCCGCTTGATGTCGGTCTGGGTGATCGCGACGATCGCGCCGCCCAGCATGGTGACGATCGCGACGGCCCACATGACCGGCCGCCAGTCCCAGCGCAGCCCCGGCAGGACGACGTACAGGATGCGCAGCAGCGCGCCGAAGGCGGCCACCTTGGTCGCCGCGGCCATGAAGCCGGTCACCGGGGTCGGGGCGCCCTGGTAGACGTCCGGTGTCCACATGTGGAAGGGAACGGCGCCGACCTTGAACAGCAGACCCATCACGATCAGCGCGGTGCCCAGCAGCAGCAGCGCGTCGTTGCCCATGGTGTTGGCCAGGGCCGGGTCGACGTTGCTGATCGTGCCGTCGACGACCTGGGCGATCGTGCCGTAGGACACGGAGCCCGCGTAGCCGTACAGCAGGGCGATGCCGAACAGGGTGAACGCCGAGGCGAACGCGCCGAGCAGGAAGTACTTGACCGCGGCCTCCTGCGACATCAGCCGCTTGCGGCGGGCCAGTGCGCACAGCAGGTACAGCGGGAGCGAGAAGACTTCCAGTGCGACGAACAGGGTCAGCAGGTCGTTGGCCGACGGGAAGACCAGCATGCCGGCGACCGCGAACAGCAGCAGCGGGAAGACCTCGGTGGTGGTGAAGCCGGCCTTCACGGCCGCCTTCTCGCTGTCGCTGCCCGGCACGGACGCGGCCTGCGCGGCGAAGGAGTCCACCGGCCTGCCGTGCGCCGCCGGGTCCAGGCGCCGCTCGGCGAAGGTGAACAGGCCGACCAGGGCGGCCAGGAGGATGGTGCCCTGCAGGAAGAGCGCGGGTCCGTCGACGGCGATGGCGCCCATGGCGGCGATGCGCGCCTTGGTGGTGCCGTAGCCGTCGGCGGCGAGCGCGACGACCGCGGCGAAGGCGGCGACGATCGCGACGACGGACACGAACAGCTGGGCGTGGTAGCGCGCCTTGCGCGGGACGAACGCCTCGATGAGGACGCCGACGATCGCCGCGCCGATGATGATCAGGGTGGGCGACAGCTGCCCGTACTCGATCTTCGGCGCGTCGATCTTGGAGATCGGGTCGGCCGCGGTTGTCCACAGGCTGTGGACGGCTGGTGTGCTCACTTGGCCGCCTCCACCTCGGGCCGGGGGTCCTTCTTGTGTACGTCGGACAGGGTCTGCTTGACCGCGGGGTTGACGATGTCGGTCACCGGCTTCGGGTAGACGCCCAGGAAGATCAGCAGGACGACCAGCGGGGCCACCACCACCAGCTCACGCACCCGCAGGTCCGGCATCGCGGAGACCTCCGGCTTCACCGGGCCGGTCATGGTGCGCTGGTAGAGCACCAGCGTGTAGAGCGCGGCGAGGACGATGCCGAAGGTGGCGATGATGCCGATCGCCGGGTACCGGGTGAACGCGCCGACCAGCACCAGGAACTCGCTGACGAACGGCGCCAGCCCGGGCAGCGACAGGGTCGCCAGGCCGCCGATCAGGAACGTGCCGGCGAGGACCGGGGCGACCTTCTGCACCCCGCCGTAGTCCGCGATGAGCCGCGAGCCGCGCCGGGAGATCAGGAAGCCGGCGACCAGCATCAGCGCGGCCGTCGAGATGCCGTGGTTGACCATGTACAGCGTCGCGCCGGACTGGCCCTGGCTGGTCATCGCGAAGATGCCGAGGATGATGAAGCCGAAGTGCGAGATCGACGCGTACGCGATCAGGCGCTTGATGTCGCGCTGGCCGACCGCGAGCAGCGCGCCGTAGATGATGCTGATGAGCGCGAGCACGAGGATGACCGGCGTCGCCCACTTCGATGCCTCCGGGAAGAGCTGGAGGCAGAAGCGCAGCATCGCGAAGGTGCCGACCTTGTCGACGACCGCCGTGATGAGCACGGCGACCGGCGCGGTCGACTCCTGCATGGCGTTGGGCAGCCAGGTGTGCAGCGGCCACAGCGGCGCCTTCACCGCGAAGGCGAAGAAGAAGCCGAGGAACAGCCAGCGTTCGGTGCTGGTCGCCATGTGCAGCGAGCCGTTCGCGCGGGCCTGCGCGATCTCGGTGAGGCTGAAGTTCCCCGCGACCACGTACAGGCCGATCACCGCGGCCAGCATGATCAGACCGCCGACCAGGTTGTAGAGCAGGAACTTCACCGCCGCGTACGACCGTTGGGTGGCAGCCGCCTGCTCACCGTGCTCGTGGGCACGGTCCCCGAAGCCGCCGATGAGGAAGTACATCGGGATGAGCATGGCTTCGAAGAAGATGTAGAAGAGGAAGACGTCGGTGGCCTCGAAGGAGAGGATCACCATCGCCTCGACGGCCAGGATCAGCGCGAAGAAGCCCTGGGTGGGCCGCCAGCGCCGGCTGCCGGTCTCCAGCGGGTCCGCGTCGTGCCAGCCCGCCAGGACGATGAACGGGATCAGCAGCGCGGTCAGCGCGATCAACGCCACCGCGATGCCGTCCACGCCCAGCTCGTAGCGCACGCCGAACTCCTTGATCCAGGCGTGCGACTCGGTGAGCTGGTAGCGGTCGCCGTCCGGGTCGAAGCGGACCAGGACGGTGACCGCCAGGGCGAGCGTGGCGAGGGAGAACAGCAGCGCCAGCCATTTGGCGGCGGTGCGCTGCGCGGCCGGTACCGCGGCCGTGGCGACGGCCCCGATGGCCGGGAGCGCCGCCGTCGCTGTCAGCAGAGGAAAGGACATCGGTATCAGACCGCCCTCATCAGCAGGGTCGCGGCGACGAGGAGTGCCGCACCGCCGAACATCGAGACCGCGTACGACCGCGCGAAGCCGTTCTGCAGCCGCCGCAGCCGTCCGGACAGGCCGCCGACCGAGGCCGCCGTGCCGTTGACGACTCCGTCGACCAGGGTGTGGTCGACGTACACCAGGGACCGCGTCAGGTGCTCGCCGCCGCGGACCAGGACGATGTGGTTGAAGTCGTCCTGCAGCAGGTCGCGGCGGGCGGCCCGGGTGAGCAGCGAGCCGCGCGGGGCGACGGCCGGGACGGGCTTGCGGCCGTACTGCGCCCAGGCGATGGCCACGCCGATGACGAGGCACACCATGGTGGCGCCGGTGACCGTCGCCGCACTGAGCGGCGAGTCGCCCTCGCTGTGCCCGGTGACGGGCTCCAGCCAGTGCAGGAAGCGGTCGCCGATGCTGAAGAACGCGCCGGCGAACACGGAGCCGACGGCGAGGACGATCATCGGGATCGTCATGACCTTCGGCGACTCGTGCGGGTGCGGCTCGCTGTGGGCGCCGCGGGTCTCGGCGGCGGGCTCCACACTCGGCTCGGCCGGGGACGGGGTCGGCGCGTTGCGCCAGCGCTCCTCGCCGAAGAACGTCATCAGCATCACGCGCGTCATGTAGAAGGCGGTGATGGCCGCGCCCAGCAGGGCCGCGCCGCCGAGGATCCAGCCCTCGGTGCCGCCCTTGGCGAACGCCGCCTCGATGATCTTGTCCTTGGAGAAGAAGCCGGACAGGCCCGGGAAGCCGATGATCGCGAGGTAGCCGAGGCCGAAGGTGATGAAGGTGATCGGCATGTACTTCCTGAGGCCGCCGTAGCGGCGCATGTCGACCTCGTCGTTCATGCCGTGCATGACCGAACCGGCGCCGAGGAAGAGGCCGGCCTTGAAGAAGCCGTGCGTCACCAGGTGCATGATCGCGAAGACGTAGCCGATCGGGCCGAGGCCCGCGGCCAGCACCATGTAGCCGATCTGCGACATCGTCGAACCGGCCAGCGCCTTCTTGATGTCGTCCTTGGCGCAACCGACGATCGCACCGAACAGCAGCGTGACCGCGCCGACCACGGTGACGACCAGCTGCGCGTCGGGCGCGGCGTTGAAGATGGCCGCGGAGCGGACGATGAGGTAGACGCCCGCGGTCACCATCGTCGCGGCGTGGATGAGGGCCGAGACCGGGGTCGGGCCCTCCATGGCGTCCCCGAGCCAGGACTGCAGCGGCACCTGGGCGGACTTGCCGCAGGCGGCGAGCAGCAGCATCAGGGCGATCGCGGTGAGCTTGCCCTCGGTGGCGTCACCGGCCAGGCCGGGCTCGCCGTGGGTGCCGAGGAGGGGGCCGAAGGCGAAGGTGCCGAAGGTGGTGAACATCAGCATGATGGCGATCGACAGGCCCATGTCGCCGACGCGGTTGACCAGGAAGGCCTTCTTCGCCGCGGTGGCCGCGCTGGGCTTGTGCTGCCAGAAGCCGATGAGCAGGTAGGAGGCGAGACCGACGCCCTCCCAGCCGACGTACAGCAGCAGGTAGTTGTCGGCGAGGACGAGCAGCAGCATCGCCGCCAGGAACAGGTTGAGATAGCCGAAGAAGCGGCGGCGGCGCTCGTCGTGCTCCATGTACCCGACCGAGTACAGGTGGATCAGCGAGCCGACGCCGGTGATGAGCAGGACGAAGGTCATCGACAGCTGGTCGAGGCGGAAGGAGACGTCCGCCTGGAAGCTGCCGACCGAGATCCACGTCCACAGGTGCTGGGTCAGGGTGCGCTGGTCGGCGCTCCTGCCGAGCAGGTCGGCGAAGAGGACGAGGCCGATCACGAAGGACACGGCCGACAGCAGCGTCCCGATCCAGTGGCCGACGCGGTCCAGGCGCCGGCCGCCGACCAGGAGGACGGCCGCTCCGAGCAGGGGCGCCGCGATGAGCAGCGCGATCAGGTTCTCCACGATTCTTCCGACCCCTTACAGCTTCATCAGGCTGGCGTCGTCGACCGAGGCCGAGTGGCGGGAACGGAACAGCGACACGATGATCGCGAGGCCGACCACGACCTCCGCCGCCGCGACGACCATCGTGAAGAACGCGATGATCTGGCCGTCGAGGTTGCCGTGCATCCGGGAGAAGGCGACGAACGCGAGGTTGCAGGCGTTCAGCATCAGCTCGATGCACATGAAGACCACGATGGCGTTGCGCCGGATCAGGACGCCGGTGGCGCCGATCGTGAACAACAGCGCCGCGAGATACAGGTAGTTGACCGGGTTCACTTCGACGCCTCCTCGGTCTTCTTGAAGGTCGCCGGCTCGATCGCCCTGCGCTCCAGGCGCTCCGCGGCGCGCTGCTCCAGCGCCTTGAGGTCGTTGAGCGCCTCGGCGGACACGTCCCGGATCTGGCCGCGCTCCCGCAGCGTCTTGCTGACGGTGAGTTCGGAGGGGGTGCCGTCGGGGAGCAGGCCCGCGATGTCCACGGCGTTGTGCCGCGCGTACACGCCGGGCGCCGGCAGCGGCGGGACGTACGTGCCTTCGCGGACGCGCTGTTCGGCGAGCTCGCGCTGGGTCCGGGCGCGCTCGGTGCGCTCGCGGTGGGTGAGCACCATGGCGCCGACGGCGGCCGTGATCAGCAGGGCGCCGGTGATCTCGAAGGCGAAGACGTACTTGGTGAAGATCAGGGACGCGAGCCCCTGGACGTTGCCGCCCGCGTTCGCCTGGCCGGTGCCCTCGAACTCCTTCAGGGAGGCGTTGGCGATCCCGGCGAAGAGCAGGACGCCGAAGCCGAGGCCACTGAGAAGGGCCAGCCAGCGCTGGCCCTTGATGGTCTCCTTCAGGGAGTCCGCCGCGGTGACGCCGACGAGCATCACCACGAACAGGAACAGCATCATGATCGCGCCGGTGTAGACGACGATCTGCACGATGCCGAGGAAGTAGGCGCCGTTGGCGAGGTAGAAGACAGCCAGGACGATCATGGTCCCGGCGAGGCAGAGGGCGCTGTGCACGGCCCGCTTCATGAAGACGGTGCACAGGGCGCCGATCACCGCGACCGTGCCGAGGACCCAGAACTGGAAGGCCTCTCCGGTGGAGGTGGTGTAGGCGGCGAGCTGCGTGGTCATCGGCCGATCACCTTCTCCGACGCCGGTTCCTCCTCGCCGAAGGTGGACGCGGCCTCCTGCGGGACCTCGCCCTTGGAGACGGCGACCTGCCGGACCGTGCCGGGGGCGGCCTCGGTGACCAGGCCCCGGTAGTAGTCCTGCTCGTCCATCCCCGGGTAGATGGCGTGCGGGGAGTCGACCATGCCCTCTTCGAGGCCGGCGAGCAGCTGTTCCTTGGTGTAGATGAGGTTCGCGCGGCTGGAGTCGGCCAGCTCGAACTCGTTCGTCATCGTCAGCGCGCGCGTGGGGCACGCCTCGATGCACAGCCCGCACAGGATGCAGCGGGCGTAGTTGATCTGGTAGACGCGGCCGTACCGCTCGCCCGGGGAGTAGCGCTCCTCGTCGGTGTTGTCGGCGCCCTCCACGTAGATGGCGTCGGCGGGGCAGGCCCAGGCGCACAGCTCGCAGCCGACGCACTTCTCCAGGCCGTCCGGATGGCGGTTGAGCTGGTGCCGTCCGTGGAACCGCGGAGCCGTGGTCTTCTTCTGCTCCGGGTACTGCTCGGTCAGCCGCTTCTTGAACATGGCCTTGAAGGTCACGCCGAAGCCGGCCACCGGGTTGAGGAAACCGGGCTTGGTCTCCTTGGGCTCCTCAGCCATCGGACGCCTCCTTTCCATCCAGAGATCCGTCACTGTGAGTATCGGGCCCACCACTGACAATCAGCTCGCGTTCGCGGCGCGAGCGGCGGCGGGGCACCGGCGGCAGCTCCTGCCCGGGCAGCGGCGGCACGGGGAACCCGCCGGCCATCGGGTCGAAACCGGCCGGTTCGGCGGCGGGCGTCTCGGCCTTCTTCGCCTTGTCGCGGAACATGTCGGCGACGAAGGACAACAGCAGCAGGGCGAGGACGGCGCCGCCGACGTAGAGGGCGATGTCGGCGAAGTCGTAGTTCTCGTTGCGCAGCGCGCGGACGGTCGCGACCAGCATCAGCCACACCACCGACACCGGGATGAGGACCTTCCAGCCGAGCTTCATCAGCTGGTCGTAGCGGACGCGGGGCAGCGTGCCGCGCAGCCAGATGAAGAAGAACAGCAGCAGCTGGACCTTGATCACGAACCAGAGCAGCGGCCACCAGCCGTGGTTGGCGCCCTCCCAGAAGGTGCTGATGGGCCAGGGGGCGCGCCAGCCGCCGAGGAAGAGGGTGGTCGACACCGCCGACACCGTCACCATGTTCACGTACTCGGCGAGCATGAACATCGCGAACTTGATCGAGGAGTACTCGGTGTTGAAGCCGCCGACCAGGTCGCCCTCGGACTCCGGCATGTCGAAGGGGGCGCGGTTGGTCTCGCCGACCATGGTGACGATGTAGAGGATGAAGGAGACCGGCAGCAGCAGGATGTACCAGCGGTCCTGCTGCTGCTCCACGATCGTCGACGTCGACATCGACCCGGAGTAGAGGAACACCGAGGCGAACGCGGCGCCCATGGCGATCTCGTAGGAGATCATCTGCGCGCACGAGCGCAGGCCGCCGAGGAGCGGGTACGTCGAGCCGGAGGACCAGCCGGCCAGCACGATGCCGTAGATGCCGACCGAGGCGACCGCGAGGATGTACAGCATCGCGATCGGCAGGTCGGTGAGCTGCATCGTGGTGCGCTGACCGAAGATCGAGATCTCGTTGTCGGCCGGGCCGAAGGGGATCACCGCGATCGCCATGAACGCCGGGATGGCGGCGACGATCGGCGCGAGGACGTACACCACCTTGTCCGCGCGTTTGACGACGATGTCCTCCTTCAGCATCAGCTTGATGCCGTCGGCGAGCGACTGGAGCATGCCCCAGGGGCCGTGCCGGTTGGGGCCGATGCGCAGCTGCATCCAGGCGACGACCTTGCGCTCCCACACGATGGAGAACAGCACGGTCACCATCAGGAAGGCGAAGCAGAACACCGCCTTGACGACGACCAGCCACCACGGGTCGCGGCCGAACATCGAGAGGTCTTCAGCGGCGAGGTACGGGCTCATGCCTCCACCTCCTTCGGGGCGTCGGCGACGCCGGTCGCCGGGCCGATGCGGACGAGGGACCCGGGCTGCGCGCCGGTGTCGGAGGCGACACCGCCGCCGGCGGAGTTCAGCGGGAGCCAGACGACGCGGTCGGGCATCTCGGTGACCTCCAGCGGGAGTGCGACGGTGCCGGCGGAACCGGTCACGGCGAGCAGGTCGCCTTCCTTGACGCCGGCCTCGGCGGCGGTCGCGGCCGACACGCGCGCGTGGGCGGCGTGCCGGGTCCCGGCGAGCGCCTCGTCGCCTTCCTGCAGGACGCCCTGGTCGAGCAGCAGCCGGTGCCCGGCGAGCACCGCCTCGCCCGCGGCGGGCCGCGGCAGGTGCCCGGCGCTCTCCAGCGGGTCGGTGGCGCGCGGCCCGGTCCAGGCGCCGAGCCGGTCGATCTCCGCGCGCGTGGTGCGCAGGTCGGGCAGGCCCAGGTGGACGTCCATGGCGTCGGCGAGCATCTGCAGGACGCGCGCGTCGGTCGGCTCGATCCGGCGGGTCATCTGGTCGGGCTTGAGGGCGGCGTCGAAGAAGCGGACCCGGCCTTCCCAGTTGAGGAAGGTGCCGGGCTTCTCGGGGACCGCCGCGACCGGCAGGACGACGTCGGCGCGCTCGGTGATCTCGCTGGGCCGCAGCTCCAGCGACACCAGGAAGCCCACCTCGTCGAGCGCGGCACGCGCGCGTGCCGGGTCGGGCAGGTCGGCCACCTCCACGCCCGCCACCAGCAGCGCCTGCAGCTCGCCGGCGAGGGCGGCCTCGACGATCTGCCCGGTGTCACGGCCGTAGCGGTGCGGGAGTTCGGCCACGCCCCACACGGCGGCGACCTCCTCACGCGCGCGGGGGTCGGTGGCCGGGCGGCCGCCCGGCAGCAGCGACGGCAGCGCACCGACCTCGATCGCGCCGCGCTCACCGGCCCGCCGCGGGATCCACACCAGGCCGGCGCCCGTCGCGGACGCGGCCCGCACGGCGGCGGTGAGCCCGCCGGCCACCGCGGCCAGCCGCTCACCGACGACGATCACCGCACCGCCGGTGCGCAGCGCCTCGGCGGCCCGCGCCCCGTCGTCCTCCAGGCCGACACCGCTCGCGAGGGCGTCCAGCCACTCGGTCTCGGTGCCGGGCGCGGCCGGCAGCAGCGTGCCGCCCGCCTTCGTCAGACCGCGGGTGGCGTGGGTGGCCAGCGCGAACACCTGCTGACCGTGCTTGCGCCAGGCCTTGCGCAGCCGCAGGAAGACGCCGGGCGCCTCCTCCTCCGACTCGAAGCCGACCAGCAGCACCGCCGGCGCCTTCTCCAGGGAGGTGTACGTGACGCCCGTGCCGTCGAGGTCGCGGCCGTGGCCGGCGACCCGGGCGGCGAGGAAGTCGGCTTCCTCACTGCTGTGCACGCGTGCTCGGAAGTCGATGTCGTTGGTGTCGAGCGCCACGCGCGCGAACTTGCTGTACGCGTAGGCGTCCTCGACGGTGAGCCGGCCGCCGGTCAGCACGCCGGTGCGGCCGCGGGAGGCGAGCAGCCCCTGCGCGGCGATCTGCAGCGCCTCCGGCCACGACGCCGGCTGCAGCTCGCCCTCAGCGTTGCGGACCAGCGGCGTGGTGAGGCGGTCCCGCTGCTGGGCGTAGCGGAAGGCGAAACGGCCCTTGTCGCAGATCCACTCCTCGTTGACCTCGGGGTCGAAGGCGGCCAGGCGCCGCATCACCTTGCCGCGCCGGTGGTCGGTGCGCGTGGCGCAGCCGCCGGAGCAGTGCTCGCACACCGAGGGCGAGGAGACCAGGTCGAAGGGGCGGGAGCGGAATCGGTACGCCGCCGAGGTGAGCGCGCCGACCGGGCAGATCTGGATGGTGTTGCCGGAGAAGTACGACTCGAACGGGTCGCCCTCACCGGTGCCGACCTGCTGCAGCGCGCCCCGCTCGATCAGCTCGATCATCGGGTCGCCGGCGATCTGGTTGGAGAAGCGGGTGCAGCGCGCGCACAGCACGCACCGCTCGCGGTCCAGCAGCACCTGCGTGGAGATGGGGACCGGCTTCTCGTAGGTCCGCTTCTTCCCCTCGAAGCGGGACTCGGCGTGGCCGTGCGACATCGCCTGGTTCTGCAGCGGGCACTCGCCGCCCTTGTCGCAGACCGGGCAGTCCAGCGGGTGGTTGATGAGCAGCAGCTCCATCACACCCTTCTGGGCCTTCTCCGCGACCGGCGAGCTGAGCTGCGTCTTGACGACCATCCCGTCGGTGCAGGTGATCGTGCAGGACGCCATCGGCTTGCGCTGGCCCTCGACCTCGACGATGCACTGTCGGCAGGCGCCGGCCGGGTCGAGCAGGGGGTGGTCGCAGAACCGGGGGATCTCGATGCCGAGCTGCTCGGCGGCCCGGATGACCAGGGTGCCCTTGGGCACGCTGATCTCGGCGCCGTCGATGGTCAGCGTGACGAGGTCTTCGGGCGGGACCGCCGCCTCTCCGCCGCCCGTGGGGGCGCTCGTGGTCACGGTCATGCGTTCACCTCCGTGCGGTCGGCCCAGGCCGTGGACTTGGCCGGGTCGAAGGGGCAGCCGCGGCCCGTGATGTGCTGCTCGTACTCCTCGCGGAAGTACTTCAGCGAGGAGAAGATCGGCGAGGCGGCGCCGTCGCCGAGGGCGCAGAACGACTTGCCGTTGATGTTGTCGGCGATGTCGGCGAGCTTGTCGAGGTCGCTCATGGTGCCCTTGCCGGCCTCGATGTCCCGCAGCAACTGCACCAGCCAGTAGGTGCCTTCACGGCAGGGCGTGCACTTGCCGCAGGACTCGTGGGCGTAGAACTCCGTCCAGCGGGTCACGGCGCGCACGACGCAGGTCGTCTCGTCGAAGCACTGCAGGGCCTTGGTGCCGAGCATGGAACCGGCGGCGCCCACGCCCTCGTAGTCGAGGGGGACGTCGAGGTGCTCGTCGGTGAACATCGGGGTCGAGGAGCCGCCCGGCGTCCAGAACTTCAGGCGGTGGCCGGGGCGCATGCCGCCGCTCATGTCGAGGAGCTGGCGCAGGGTGATCCCGAGCGGCGCCTCGTACTGGCCGGGGCTCGCGACGTGGCCGGAGAGGGAGTACAGCGTGAAGCCGGGGGACTTCTCGCTGCCCATCGACCGGAACCATTCCTTGCCCCGGTTCAGGATCGCGGGAACCGACGCGATCGACTCGACGTTGTTCACAACAGTCGGGCAGGCATACAGGCCCGCCACAGCAGGGAAGGGGGGACGGAGCCGCGGTTGACCCCGGCGGCCTTCGAGCGAGTCCAGCAGCGCGGTCTCCTCACCGCAGATGTACGCGCCGGCGCCGGCGTGCACGGTGAGGTTCAGGTCGAGTCCGCTGCCGAGGATGTTCTCGCCGAGGTAGCCCGCCGCGTAGGCCTCGCGCACGGCCTCGTGCAACCGCCGCAGAACGGGGACGACTTCACCCCGCAGATAGATGAAGGCATGCGACGACCGGATGGCGTAGCACGCGATCACAATGCCCTCGATGAGGCTGTGCGGGTTCGCGAAGAGGAGCGGGATGTCCTTGCACGTCCCGGGCTCCGACTCGTCGGCGTTGACAACTAGATAGTGCGGCTTTCCATCGCCCTGCGGGATGAACTGCCACTTCATGCCCGTCGGGAATCCAGCGCCGCCGCGCCCGCGCAGACCGGAGTCCTTGACGTACGCGATGACGTCGTCCGGTGACATGGCGAGCGCCTTGCGAAGTCCCTCGTACCCCTCGTGCCTGCGGTAGACGTCCAAGGACCAGGACCGGTCCTCGTCCCAGAAGGCCGACAGCACGGGTGCGAGCAGCTTCTCGGGGCTGTTCTCCTTCAGTTCGGGTGCCAAGGTCATCACTCCCCCTCCTCGGCGGTAGGACCGGCCGGGTGGGCCGAGTCGCTGGCCGACGTGTCCTGCGGCGCGTCATGGGAGCTGAGGTGCTCGGCCGGCGAGGGCTCGTGCACCTTGTCCTGCGGCTCCTCGTGAGGACCTCCGCGCGGATGGACCACGCGCGCGGGTGCGGCCTCTCCCCTGGCCAGGCGGAGGCCCACCAGCGACGCCGGTCCCGCACTGCCGCTTGCCTCGACGGCCCCTGGCCGCTCGTCGGGGAAGCCGGCCAGGATCCGCGCGGTCTCCTTGAACGTGCACAGCGGCGCTCCGCGCGTGGGCGTGACCTCGCGTCCCGCGCGCAGGTCGTCCACGAGGCGGCGGGCGCTCTCGGGGGTCTGGTTGTCGAAGAACTCCCAGTTCACCATCACGACGGGGGCGAAGTCGCAGGCCGCGTTGCACTCGATGTGCTCCAGCGTGACCTTGCCGTCCTCGGTGGTCTCGCCGTTGCCGACGCCCAGGTGCTCCTGCAGCTCGGCGAAGATCGCGTCGCCGCCCATCACCGCGCACAGCGTGTTGGTGCACACACCGACCTGGTAGTCGCCGCTCTTCCTGCGCCGGTACATGGTGT
This sequence comes from Streptomyces sp. NPDC014801, assembly GCF_043082085.1. Classification (NCBI taxonomy): domain Bacteria; kingdom Bacillati; phylum Actinomycetota; class Actinomycetes; order Kitasatosporales; family Streptomycetaceae; genus Streptomyces; species Streptomyces sp. NPDC014801. The sequence continues at coordinate 338,209 of NZ_JBIBXG010000007.1, forward strand.
AGAAGGTGGCGACGGCGGTGACCTCGGCCGTGGTCAGGCCGAGCACGTCCGCGCAGAACTGCATCCCGGTGCGCGTGACGTGGCCCTCCTCCGACTGCACCAGGTGCAGCAGGGGCAGCAGCGCCGAGCGGGAGTCGGGGTAGCGGGCGATGATCTCGCGCGCGTCCGCCTCCAGCCGGGCTCGGACCTCGTCCGGGTAGTCGGGCGCGGGCAACTCGGGCATGCCCAGGCTGACGCCCCGCTCCGAAGAAGAGGTGGTCACCGGTCGACGCCTCCCATCACGGGGTCGATGGACGCGACGGCGACGATGACGTCGGCGACCTGGCCGCCCTCGCACATCGCCGCCATGGCCTGCAGGTTGGTGAACGAGGGGTCACGGAAGTGGACCCGGTAGGGGCGGGTGCCGCCGTCGGAGACGGCGTGCACGCCGAGTTCGCCCTTGGGCGACTCGACCGCCGCGTACGCCTGTCCCGGCGGGACGCGGAAGCCCTCCGTGACCAGCTTGAAGTGGTGGATCAGGGCCTCCATGGAGGTGCCCATGATCTTCTTGATGTGGTCGAGGGAGTTGCCGAGCCCGTCCGGTCCCAGGGCGAGCTGGGCGGGCCAGGCGATCTTCTTGTCGGCGACCATGACCGGGCCGGGCTGGAGCCGGTCCAGGCACTGCTCGACGATCCGCAGCGACTGGCGCATCTCCTCCAGCCGGATCAGGAAGCGGCCGTAGGCGTCGCAGCTGTCGGCGGTGGGGACGTCGAAGTCGTACGTCTCGTAGTCGCAGTACGGCTGCGTCTTGCGCAGGTCGTGCGGCAGGCCGGTGGAGCGCAGGATGGGTCCCGTCGCGCCGAGGGCCATGCAGCCGGCCAGGTCGAGGTAGCCGATGTCCTGCATACGGGCCTTGAAGATGGGGTTCCCGGTGGCGAGCTTGTCGTACTCCGGGAGGTTCTTCTTCATCTTCTTCACGAACTCGCGGATCTGGTCCACCGCGCCGGGCGGCAGGTCCTGGGCGAGTCCGCCGGGGCGGATGTAGGCGTGGTTCATCCGCAGGCCGGTGATGAGCTCGTAGAGGTCGAGGATCATCTCGCGGTCGCGGAACCCGTAGATCATGATCGTGGTCGCGCCGAGCTCCATGCCGCCGGTGGCGATGCACACCAGGTGGGAGGACATCCGGTTCAGCTCCATCAGGAGCACCCGGATGATCTTGGCCCGCTCGGTGATCTGGTCCTCGATGCCGAGGAGCTTCTCCACGGCGAGGCAGTACGCGGTCTCGTTGAAGAAGGACGTCAGGTAGTCCATGCGCGTCACGAACGTGGTGCCCTGTGTCCAGGTCCGGTACTCGAGGTTCTTCTCGATGCCGGTGTGGAGGTAGCCGATGCCGCAGCGGGCCTCGGTGACCGTCTCGCCCTCGATCTCCAGGATCAGGCGCAGCACGCCGTGGGTGGAGGGGTGCTGGGGGCCCATGTTGACGACGATGCGCTCGTCGTCGGCCCGGGCCGCGGACTGGACGACCTCGTCCCAGTCGCCTCCGGTGACCGTGTAGACGGTGCCCTCGGTGGTCTCGCGGGCCGAGGCGGCCGACGCCGCGTGGGACTGCGTGTTGCTCACGAGTACGACCTCCGCTGGTCCGGAGCCGGGATCTGGGCGCCCTTGTACTCGACGGGGATGCCGCCGAGGGGGTAGTCCTTGCGCTGCGGATGGCCCTGCCAGTCGTCCGGCATCATGATCCGCGTCAGGGCCGGGTGACCGTCGAAGACGATCCCGAAGAAGTCGTACGTCTCGCGCTCGTGCCAGTCGTTCGTCGGGTAGACGGAGACCAGCGACGGGACGTGCGGGTCGGCGTCGGGGGCGCTGACTTCGAGGCGGATCAGCCGGTTGTGGGTGATCGAGCGCAGGTGGTAGACGGCGTGCAGCTCGCGGCCCTTGTCGTTCGGGTAGTGCACGCCGCTGACGCCGGTGCACAGCTCGAAGCGCAGCGCGGGGTCGTCGCGCAGGGTGCGGGCGACGCGCAGCAGGTGCTCGCGTTCGATGTGGAAGGTGAGCTCGCCGCGGTCGACGACCGTCTTCTCGATGGCGTTGTCCGGGAGGAGTCCTTGTTCCTCCAGCGCGCCTTCGAGTTCGTCGGCGACCTCGTCGAACCAGCCGCCGTACGGCCTGCTCGCCGGTCCCGGGAGCCGGACCGAGCGCACCAGGCCGCCGTAGCCGGAGGTGTCGCCGCCGCTGTTGGCACCGAACATGCCGCGCTGGACGCGGATCTCCTCGCCGCCCTGGCCGCGCTGGCCGGGGAGGTTGGAGGCGGACAGGTCCTTCTCGGGGTTCACCCCGTTGTGGTCGGCCCCGTTGTGGTTGGCCTCGCTCACCGCAGCAGCCCCTTCATCTCGATCGTGGGCAGGGCCTTGAGCGCCGCTTCCTCCGCCTCCCGGGCCGCCTCCTCGGCGTTCACGCCGAGCTTCGAGCTCTGGATCTTCTGGTGGAGCTTGAGGATCGCGTCCATCAGCATCTCGGGCCGCGGCGGGCAGCCGGGCAGATAGATGTCGACGGGGACGATGTGGTCGACGCCTTGGACGATCGCGTAGTTGTTGAACATGCCGCCCGAGGAGGCGCACACGCCCATGGAGATCACCCACTTGGGGTTCGGCATCTGGTCGTAGACCTGCCGGAGGACCGGCGCCATCTTCTGGCTGACCCGGCCGGCGACGATCATCAGGTCGGCCTGGCGGGGCGAACCGCGGAAGACCTCCATGCCGAAGCGGGCCAGGTCGTAACGGCCGGCTCCGGTGGTCATCATCTCGATGGCGCAGCAGGCCAGTCCGAAGGTCGCGGGGAAGACGGACGCCTTGCGCACCCAGCCCGCGGCCTGTTCGACGGTGGTCAGCAGGAAGCCGCTCGGAAGCTTTTCTTCGAGTCCCATGTCGTAAGGCCCCTCAGTCCCATTCCAGGCCGCCGCGCCGCCAGACGTAGGCGTAGGCGACGAAGACGGTGAGCACGAAGAGCAGCATCTCCACGAGCCCGAAAATCCCCAGGGCGTCGAAGGTGACGGCCCAGGGGTAGAGGAAGACGATCTCGATGTCGAAGACGATGAAGAGCATCGCCGTCAGGTAGTACTTGATGGGGAAGCGCCCGCCGCCGGCCGGCGTGGGGGTCGGCTCGATACCGCACTCGTAGGCCTCGAGCTTGGCCCGGTTGTACCGCTTCGGACCGATCAGCGTGGCCATGACCACGGAGAAGATCGCAAAGCCTGCCCCGAGGGCTCCCAGTACGAGGATGGGCGCATACGCGTTCACCGCTCCTCGCTCCTCTCAGTCGGCACTGACTGCTGGCGGTTGCGGTCGGTCTCACAGCCGTCTCCTCAGCCCCACGAACCCCGCCCGCCCCGGCGAAGATCGGGAACATGTGAAGCAGGTCACAAGCCCAACCGCGTGCATCTTATGCCCGACGGTCTGTGATCTGCGACACGGGGTATTGCACAAGCTTTGTGATCTCCACCACCTGACGAAGGATCATGAAGTCGTATGAGCGGTGATCTTCGTACAGGAAGCGTCCGAGTGATCACCAGAGGTGACATTTCCGCTCGTCGGGGCAGGTCAGAAGGTGTGCCCCCTTATCAAGCACGGACGGCCGGATGCAAATTCGCCCTGGACGCCATCTCTTGCTAGATGCCCGCGTCACACGTCCGAGGGGCAACCGGTGCACGAGGTGGACACGTTCGTGACTTCACAAACAAAGTCGGCGTGGCGGAGAGCGACTGCGGCGCGTGTTTTCGTGGCCACCCAAGGTCACACGCAGTGCCGGGAGTCGGGCGCGCGCCGCGCAGGAAGTCGGGCGCTCGCCGGGCCGAGAGTGGACGTAGGACTGCCGGCGGACTCGCCTCCCGCCCTTCACCGAAGACGGCCTTCTATAGCGAGAGCAGGGTCGGCCGGCGCGGCGAGCTCCGGGCGAGGGGGCGCCCCCTGACGGGGCACCAGGCCCACCGGCCGGGCAGAGCCCTCTCGTTGACGGGACAACAGGCCCGTGACGGGGCAAACCGGGCTCATGGGCCGGGGTGGACCGACTCACCGAGCCCGCACCCGCCGTCCCGAGCGGGAACGCGGGGCGGCATCCACGCACGGACGCCCCGACTGCGGTGACCGTTCCGTGACCTCCGCCACATCGATGAGAGGCGCATGAGAACCGGGCTTGGCCAACGACCCCGACCAGTGGTAGGCGCAGGGCAATTCGGGCGTAATGACGAAAGTACGTGATCAAAGCCGTGTTGAGCCGCGTCCGCAATGTCCGTTACGGCGTCAATAAAGAACGACACGCCCGGGATTCGAGGTCTCGGTTGAGCAACTGTGGCGCAGCACACGTTTCTTGAAGGTATGAAGGAGCCCCTGATACCGGTTGTTCCCATGTCCCACACCGCTCACATACGCAGCCACCGGAAGCCCCGCCGCAGCGCGTCGAAAATCGCGATGCGGGCCGGAGTTGCCGGTGGCGTCCTCAGCACGCTGGCAGTCGCCGGCGCGTCGGCCTCCTCGGCGAACGCCGCGGAGCCGGTGACGCAGACCCTCGAACTGCCCACCCTGACGGCGGACATCTCCGCCCAGGTCGCCCAGTCCGCGGAGGCCACCCAGCTGGCGGCCGCGAACTACGAGCTGCGGGCCGAGCGTGACGCGGCTGCCGCGAAGGCCGCGAAGCAGGCCGAAAAGGACCTCGCGGAGGCCAAGAAGAAGGCCGCCGAGGCCAAGAAGAAGGCCGCGGAGGAGGCGGCGCGCAAGGCCGCCGCCGAGCAGGCCCAGCGCGCCTCCCGCAGCTCCGAGCGGCCCACGCTCTCCGCGTCCGTGAGCGCCGACGTCTCCACGAGCTCGTCCTCGGCGACCGGTTCGGCCGCCACCGTCGTCGACTTCGTCAAGGCGCAGGTCGGCAAGGCGTACGTCTCCGGCGCCACCGGCCCGTCCGCCTACGACTGCTCCGGCCTGGTGCAGACGGCCTTCAAGCAGGTGGGCATCGACCTGCCGCGCGTCTCGCAGGACCAGTCGACCGCGGGCACCCAGGTCTCCCTGAGCAACCTCCAGCCCGGCGACATCCTCTACTGGGGCGGCGCGGGCAGCGCGTACCACGTGGCCGTGTACGTCGGCGACGGCATGTTCGTCGGCGCGCAGAACCCGTCCACGGGCGTCGTCGAGCGTCCGCTGTCGTACGACCCGCCGAGCGGAGCGGTGCGCGTCCTCTGACGCACGCACCCGAACAACCGTAAAAGGGGCGAAGGGCCGCAGCCGCTCGGGGGCAGCGGCCCTTCGGCTTACCCCGGCGGCGTACCCCGGCTCCCGGCCCGACGCCCCCAGCTCCCGGCTCTCGGCCCGACGCCCCCAGCTCCTGGCCCAGAGGGCACCTGACAGCTCCCGCTCCCCCATGGACGCCCCGCGGACGCCCCACGGTCCCCCGCACGGCACAGGACAGCCGGCGACCCCTCACAGGGGCCGCCGGCTGTCCGGGCAGGGCGGAGTGGGCCTCAGGCCTTCGGCGCCACCTTGCTCAGGCCGTTGATGATGCGGTCCATCGCGTCGCCGCCCGTCGGGTCGGTGAGGTTGGCGAGCAGCTTCAGGGTGAACTTCATCAGCATCGGGTGCGTCAGGCCGCGCTGCGTGGCGATCTGCATGACCTTCGGGTTGCCGATGAGCTTCACGAAGGCGCGGCCGAGCGTGTAGTAGCCGCCGTAGGTGTCCTTCAGGATGCGCGGGTAGCGGTGCAGGGCGAGTTCGCGCTGGCCGGGCGTGGCGCGCGCGTGCGCCTGGACGATGACGTCGGCGGCGAGCTGGCCGGACTCCATGGCGTAGGCGATGCCCTCGCCGTTGAAGGGGTTCACCAGGCCGCCCGCGTCGCCGACGAGCAGCAGGCCCTTGGTGTAGTGCGGCTGGCGGTTGAAGGCCATGGGCAGGGCGGCGCCGCGGATCGGGCCGGTCATGTTCTCCGGGGTGTAGCCCCAGTCCTCCGGCATGGAGGCGCACCAGGCCTTGAGCACCTCGCGCCAGTCCAGCTCCTTGAAGGAGTCGGAGGTGTTGAGCACGCCCAGGCCGACGTTGGAGGTGCCGTCGCCCATGCCGAAGATCCAGCCGTAGCCGGGCAGCAGCCGGTCCTGGGGGCCGCGGCGGTCCCACAGTTCCAGCCAGGACTCCAGGTAGTCGTCGTCGTGGCGGGGGCTTTCGAAGTACGTCCGCACGGCCACGCCCATCGGGCGGTCCTCGCGGCGGTGCAGGCCCATCGCCAGGGAGAGCCGGGTGGAGTTGCCGTCGGCGGCGACGACGAGCGGCGCGTGGAAGGTGACCTCGCGCTTCTCCTCGCCGAGCTTGGCGGTGACGCCGGTGATGCGGCCGGTGCGGTCGTCGACGATCGGGCCGGAGACGTTGCAGCGCTCGAAGAGCCGGGCGCCGGCCTTCTGCGCCTGCCGGGCCAGCTGCTCGTCGAAGTCGTCGCGCTTGCGGACCAGGCCGTAGTTCGGGAAGGAGGCGAGATCCGGCCAGTCCAGCTGGAGCCGTACGCCGCCGCCGATGATCCTCAGGCCCTTGTTGCGCAGCCAGCCGGCTTCCTCGGAGATGTCGATGCCCATCGCCACGAGCTGCTTGACGGCGCGCGGGGTCAGGCCGTCGCCGCACACCTTCTCGCGCGGGAACGCGGTCTTCTCCAGCAGCAGCACGTCGAGGCCGGCCCGGGCGAGGTGGTACGCGGTCGTGGAACCGGCCGGGCCCGCGCCCACGACGATCACATCGGCGGTGTTCTCGGAGAGGGGCTCGGTCACGACACTCACGGCGGGATCTCCCCAAGTTCGAAATCTGTGTGCCGACGGGCACAGGACATGGGCAGTCTATTCAGCGGCACTGATCAATCGGCTGAAGGGCTGCCCCGTGAACCGAACTCTGCCCGTGGTACGGCTGCGTGTCCCCACCGACGAGGACGCGGTGGCCTGGCACCGGGTGTTCGCCCACCCGGACGTCATGGAGTTCCACGGCGGGCGGCCCGCCGAGCTGTCCGTGTACGAGGAGCTCACCGCCCGCCAGCGCAGACACGACGCGGAGCGCGGCTTCTGCCTGTGGAGCATGGTGGACGAGCAGGACCGGGTCATCGGCTTCACCGGCGCCCAGCCGTGGCCGCACGCGTGGGGTCCGGCGGGCGAGATCGAGATCGGCTGGCGGCTGGGCCGGGAGTACTGGGGCAAGGGGTACGTCACCGCGGCGGCGCTGATGACACTCGACCGGGTGCGCGCGGCGGGGGTCGGTGACGTCGTCGCCATGGTCGACGCGCGCAACGCCCGTTCGATCGCGGTCACCCGGCGGCTGGGGATGCGGCTCGCGGAGACGTTCGTGACGCCGGAGCGGAAGCGGGAGGGGCACTGCTACCGGCTCGCGCTGTAACCGTGAGTAACCCTTCACTACGGAACGCGACCTGACGCTTCCGGTGGGCACCCCCGGGCGGTTACCCTGCCAGTACCGCTGGGGGTGACATCTGTGCCGATAACACCCAGAACACCCGAAGTCCGTGTGCCCCGGTTCGTCGGCCTCATGGCCATCGACGCGCGGGAGCGCGCCGCCGCGCACGGAGTCCTGCTCACCGCTCCCGACCGTCCCGACTTCCGCCGCACCGTCGTCGACTACGTCGTACGGCAGTACCCGCCGCCCGGCGCCGAAGTGCCGCGCGGGGCCGTCGTCACGGTGTGGTTCGACCTCGGCGAGGGCGAAGGGGGCGGCGGCGCGGGCGTGCACGAGCCGCGCCCGCCGTACGCACCGCGCGGCGGACTGCAACGGGAACTGGACGAACCGGGCGATCCGTACGCGGTGATCGGCAGCCGCTGACCGGGCCGGCCGCCACCGCGACGGGCTCGGCGCCACCGCCGCCGGGCCCCGGGTGCCGCGATGCCTCCGGCAGGCTCCGGTACCGTCCGGCGCGGAGCCCCGGACGTCCCACAGGCCCTCGCCCCCGTAAGGGCTCAGCTCTCCTTGAAGCCCCGGTGCAGGGCCACCACTCCGCCCGTCAGGTTGCGCCAGGCGACCTTCGTCCAGCCGGCCTTGCGCAGGTGCTCGGCCAGGCCTGCCTGGTCGGGCCAGGCGCGGATGGACTCGGCGAGGTAGACGTACGCGTCCGGGTTGGAGGATACCGCCCGGGCGACGGGCGGCAGGGCCCGCATGAGGTACTCGGTGTAGACGGTCCGGAAGGGCGCCCACGTCGGATGCGAGAACTCGCAGATGACCACGCGCCCGCCGGGCCGCGTCACCCGGTGCATCTCGCGCAGCGCCCCGTCGAAGTCCTGCACGTTGCGCAGCCCGAAGGAGATCGTCACCGCGTCGAAGGTGTCGTCCTTGAACGGCAGCTTCGTCGCGTCGCCGGCGGTGAAGGGCAGCCAGGCGTGCTTGCGCTTGCCGACCTGGAGCATGCCCAGGGAGAAGTCGCAGGGGACGACGTAGGCACCGGTCTGCGCGAACGGCAACGAGGAGGTCGCCGTGCCGGCCGCCAGGTCGAGCACCTTCTGCGCGGGCCGGGCGTCGACCGCTCTGGCCACCTCCTTGCGCCAGCGGCGGTCCTGCCCCAGGGACAGCACGTCGTTGGTCAGGTCGTACCGTTCCGCCACGTTGTCGAACATCGAGGCGACTTCGTGCGGCTGCTTGTCCAGGGATGCGCGGGTCACGCGCCCATTGTTGCAGTACGGCCCTGCGCGGCACGGCCCCCGGGCAGCAGCCGCGGCCGCTTGCGCGCCGCCACGTCCTCCACCCATCCGCACGCGGTCACGAACACGCCGATCAACAACCAGCCGACCCCGAACAGGAACCACTCCTCGGCGCAGGACGCGGCGACGGACTGCAGCGGGGTGCCGCAGGAGGACGGGGCGTTCGCGGAGGCGTTCTCGGGCTAGGACGGCGGTGTCAGCGCCGCCGGTACAGCAGACGCCCGGCGACGACCGTGGCCACGCACGTGGACGCCCCCCGCTGCGCCAGCGTGGCCTCGTCCGGCACGTCGAACACGGCGAAGGTGGCGTCCATGCCTTCGTACGGCAGAAGCGGCATGTTCATGGCCTCCGCCAGGGCGCGGCCCCCGGCCAGCGGGTCGAGGCGCGGCGGTCCCGGCGGCTCTTCGAAGCGCTGCTCCACCGTCAGACCGGCGCGGTACACGGCGTCCTGCACCGCGGGACGCTTCAGGTCCCCCGCCACGGCGACCGTGCCGTGCGCCAGCATCCGCTGCACGCCGCGCCGCGCGCTGGCGCCCCACCGGCTGTCGGTCATGCCGAGGGTGGTCAGGGCCTCGCCGGTGATCGGCTCGCTGCCGAGGTCGCCGGCCTCCCGCGGGTCGGGGTGGTAGGCGCGCTCCAGCAGCTCGGGCCCGTAGAGGTTGAGCAGGCCGGGCCCGATGAGGCCCGGCCAGCGGCGCACCCGGGCGGTGGGACGGGCGGCCTCCAACTCCTCGCGGGGGCCGACGGACACGACCGTCCGCCCCTCCACGAGGACCGCGCCCCCGGGCATCGGGGACCACCGCGACTCGCCCGTGACCAGCAGGTCAGCGGCGTGAATCGTCAGCACGAGCGCTCAGTTGGACGCCAGCAGCTTCAGCTCCGGGTGAGCCGTGCCGCCCTCGAACGCCGTCGAGGAGATGTGGGAGACCACGCGGTCGTCGACGGGGTCGTTCGCCGGGTCGTCGTGGACGACCAGGTGCTCGTACGTCGTCGAGCGCTGCGCCGGGACGCGGTCCGCCTTGCGGATCAGGTCGATGATCTCCATGCGGTTGGAGCGGTGCTTGGCGCCGGCGGAGGAGACGACGTTCTCCTCCAGCATGATCGAGCCGAGGTCGTCCGCGCCGTAGTGCAGGGAGAGCTGGCCGACCTCCTTGCCGGTGGTGAGCCAGGAGCCCTGGATGTGGGCGACGTTGTCGAGGAAGATGCGGGCGATCGCGATCATCCGCAGGTACTCGAACAGGGTGGCCTGGGTGCGGCCCTTCAGGTGGTTGTTCTCCGGCTGGTAGGTGTACGGGATGAACGCGCGGAAGCCGCCCGTGCGGTCCTGCACGTCGCGGATCATCCGCAGGTGCTCGATGCGCTCGGCGTTGGTCTCGCCGGTGCCCATCAGCATCGTGGAGGTGGACTCCACGCCCAGCCGGTGCGCGGTCTCCATGATCTCCAGCCAGCGCTCGCCGGACTCCTTCAGCGGCGCGATCGCCTTGCGCGGCCGCTCGGGCAGCAGCTCGGCGCCGGCGCCCGCGAAGGAGTCCAGGCCCGCCTCGTGGATGCGGGTGATGGCCTCCTCGACCGACACGCCGCTGATCCGGGCCATGTGCTCGACCTCGGACGCGCCCAGCGAGTGGATCACCAGCTGCGGGAAGGCGTCCTTGATGGCCTTGAAGTGCGTCTCGTAGTACTCGACGCCGAAGTCCGGGTGGTGGCCGCCCTGGAACATGATCTGCGTGCCGCCGAGCTCGACGGTCTCCGCGCAGCGGCGCAGGATGTCGTCCAGGTCGCGGGTCCAGCCCTTGGCCGTGTCCTTGGGGGCCGCGTAGAAGGCGCAGAACTTGCACGCCGTGACGCACACGTTCGTGTAGTTGATGTTCCGCTCGATGATGTACGTCGCGATGTGCTCGGTGCCCGCGTACCGGCGGCGGCGCACGGCGTCGGCGGCGGCGCCGAGCGCGTGCAGCGGGGCGTCGCGGTAGAGGTCGAGCGCCTCCTCGGGGGTGATCCGTCCGCCCGCGGCGGCACGGTCGAGGACGGACTGGAGGTCGGCCTTCTCGGTCACCGGAGCGTCCCTTTCGGAAGGGGTGTAACGGACCGAACCAGCGTACGCCAGGCCTCTGACAGGGCCGACCTTGGCCTTGCCCGCGCCGCGGAGAGCCGTCCGCACGTCGGCACGTCCGCCCGTCCGCCCGGCCGCCCGTCCGCCCGTCCGCCCGCCCGGCCGCCCGGCCGCCGTCCGCCGTCCGCTCAGGCCGTGTACGCCCCCACCAGCACCCCGGCGAACGCCCCCGCGAGCAGGAACGGCCCGAACGCGATCGCCGTACGCCGCCCGGCGCCCCGCGCGACGACCAGGAAACCGCCGTACAGCGCGCCGAAGAGGAACCCGGCGAACGTGCCGAGCAGCAGCGTCGGCCAGCCGTACCAGCCGAGGACGGCGCCCGTGCCGAGCGCGAGCTTCACGTCGCCGAAGGCCATGCCGGCCGGGTTGATCAGGAACAGCAGGAAGTAGCCGCCGCCCAGCACGAGCGCGCCCAGCAGGGCGGTCGTCCAGTGCCCGGCGTGCTCGGGCGCCAGCGCGGCCAGGCCCAGCAGGAGCGCGGCGGCGCCCGCGAGGGGCAGCGTGAGCGGGTCGGGCAGCCGCTGCACCCGCAGGTCCACGACGGCGAGCAGCACGCCGACGGGCGTCAGCAGCAGCCACACGCCCAGCTCGGGCCGGGTGCCGGTGGCGGCGGCGAGCGCGGCGCACAGCAGGGCGGTGACCAGTGCGAGGGGCCAGACCCGGGGGCCGTACGACGCCGTGCCGGGCGGACAGGCCCGGCAGCGGGCCCGGCCCAGCCAGCCACGGACGGGATGCCCCTGCGGGCAGGTCCGCCGCCAGCCCTGCTGCTCCTCGCCCTCCTGCGCCGACGGCACGCAGAAGCGGTACGCCGCCCGCGGGAGCAGGGCGCCCGCCGCCGCGCCCCACAAGGCGGCGACGGCGGGAAGGAGGTCGCCGGGGTCGCTCATCCGACGGCCGCGGCGCCCTCGCGCCACGTCGGCAGCAGCTCGTCCAGCAGGGCCTCGGTGCGCGGCGGCAGGCCGCGGGCCCCGCTGCGCGCGACGAGGTCGGCGGCCAGGGCGGTGAGCCGCTCAGGGTCGCCGGTGGCGTGCGTGGCGCGCAGCAGCTCGTGCCACAGCCGCTCGTCGTCGGGGGCGGTGCGCAGGGCGGCGTTCAGTGCCTCGATCGCCCGCTCGGCGCGGTCCTTCTCCAGGTGGAACTCCGACAGCGCGAGCCCGATGTCGGCGACCAGCAGCGGCAGCTGCGCGTCGACGATCTCGTGCGTGAGCCAGCGGTAGCGGCCGGCGGGCCGGTCGGCGAGCAGCGGGCCGCGCACCAGGACGAGCGCGTCGGTGAGCAGCCGCCCGCGCACGGCGCGGCTGTCGACACCGCGGCCCTGCGTGGCCTCGTGGTAGAGGGAGCGCAGCACGTCCAGGTCGGAGACGACCGACTTGGCGAGCACGAGCCGCCCGGTGGCGTCCGTGGTCAGGCGCGGGGTGCCGTCCGGGTCGGTGCCGAGCCAGGCGCGCAGCCGCTCCAGCAGCGCCTCGCGGACGTCGTCGGTGACGCCGCGCGGCCACAGCGCGGAGGACAGCACGCGCGGGTGCACGCCCTCGCGGTGCAGGAGCAGCAGGGCGAGCGCCTCGTGCAGCAGCGCGCTGCGCTCGTCGTCGGGCGCGTCCAGGCCGATGATCTCGTACGACCCGACGAGGCGGGCGTAGACCGCGGGGCGGCCCTGCTCGCTGATGTCGACGAGGAACGGCGGGGTGGTCGTGGGCCCGTCCGGGCCGCCGTGCTCGGGGTCGGCCTCGACGAACAGCTCGACGACGGCCTGCCGCTGGGCGGCGGGCAGCATCTGGGCGTCCAGTTCCAGGCCGAGCAGCGGGGCGCGCAGCTTGCCGTCGCCGGAGATCTCCATCTCCCAGGAGGCGCCGGGCAGTTCGCCGCTCTCGCTGCCGACGAGGTAGCCGATGCCGAGGCGGCTGGCGTCGGCGGCGAGCTCGGCGAGCCGGCGGGCGTCCTCGGCGGCGGGCTGCGCGGCGAGCAGCACCAGGTGCGGCGCCCAGCGGGCGTGCTGGGCGGGTCCGGTACGGCCGGTCAGCACCGAGTCGTGGCCGGCGGCGCCGAGCGCGCCCCGGCGCTGACGGGTCTCGGCCTCCATGGTCTCCAGCAGGGCGTCGATGCCGTCGAGGTGGCGCAGCCGGTTGGGGGCGAGCGGGGTGAGGTCCTCGCCGAAGCCGACGAGGGTGATGGTCATGCGGTCGGACCAGCCGTTGGTGGCCAGTTCGGCGGCGACGGAGGCGAAGACGGCGTCCCGGTCGGCCGCGCGGCCGCTCAAGGAGACGATGCCGGGCACGGCCTCCAGGTTGAGCAGGAGGCGGGAGTCGTCCATGGTGCCGAGGCTGACCAGGCCCGGGTAGGGGGCGGCGGTGTCGGTGTCGCCGTAGGTCTCGGCGTCGGTCCGGGCCAGCACCCAGAAGGTCTGGTCCTGGCCGAGCTGCCAGGGCGCGGGCGGCTTGCCGGCCGGCTGGGCGAGCTGCAGGTGCAGGTCGCCGCCGGTCAGCCAGGCCGCGTACACGACGGGCAGCGGACGCGACTCGGCGGCGAGGGCGGCGGCGAGCCCGCGCAGCGAGCGGTCGAGCAGGCGGACGCCCTCCGGGTCGGCGCCGACGAGCAGCGCGTCCTGGGCGTCGAGCGCGTCACCGGTCGGGGTGGGCGGCTCCATGCCACGCCCGCGCACGGTGCTGATCGCCGACTGCCACAGCGCCTGGCGGCGGCGCCGGCCGAGGGCGGCGAGCAGGCCGGCGGCGAGGAACGGCGCGCCGAGGAGGGCCTGCGGCAGGCCGAAGTCGCCGGAACCCTGGTGCTGCTGTGCGTGCGGGGCGGGCTGCTGGTGCGGCGCGCCGTGGTCGGGGGCGGGCCGCTGCTCGGGCAGGGAGACGTGGCCGCCGCCGCCCTGAGCGCCCCCGCCCTGGGCGTGGTCGCCACCCTGCGCGTGATGGCCGCCCTGGGCGTGGTCGCCGCCCTGCGCGTGGTGGCCGCTCTTGGCGTAGTCGTGGATCTGCTGCTGGACCTCGGGCGAGACGGTGGGGGCGGCGTCGGGCATCTCGACGAGGTCGCCGCCGCGGGCGTCGCCGGGCATCTCCATGATCCAGCCGGGCCGGATGAGGCTGGCCTCGGACAGGCGGGAGCCGTCGGGCTGGACGCGGTCCTTGTTGAGCTCGTAGATCTCCTTGTACCGGCGGCCGTCGCCGAGGTGCCGCTCGGCGATCTCCCACAGGGAGTCGTGGTGGCGGCCCTCGGGCGGCTGGATCCGGTAGTACTTGGTGTCCCCGTGCTTGGCCTGGCTGTCGGCACGCGCGTGTGCGGCCTGCTCGGCGAGCGCGGAGGCGGCGTTCGCGGTCTGCTCCTGCGTCTGCGCGAACAGCCCCGGTGTCTGCTGGGCGGCGGCGACGGCCGGCTTCTGGTTGCCCTCCAGGCTGTGCCCCAGCTGCGACAGACCCGGCGTGAGGCTGGCCGCCGTGGCGCCGACGAGCAGCAGCGCGGCGACGAGCTGGCGGGCGAGCAGCTGACTGGGCCCGGCCCCGGGCACCCGCCCCGGCACGCCGACCCCGGACACCGCGGCCTTGACCTCGACGAGCACGCACGCGGTGAACTGCGCCCAGGCCAGCCAGACCACGACGGTCAGGATGTGCAGGAAGGTCTGGACGGTGATCTCCTGCTGCAGCCAGTCCAGGCTGGGCGCACCGCTCGGCAGCGGCCAGCCGACCTGCGAGGCCAGCGCCAGCGGCACGCCGACGACGAGCACGAGCAGGGCCACGAAGGCGAGGAACGCCTTCACGAAGTCCCCGAACGTACGCCGCCGCACCCGCACCGGCTGCGGAGTCCGGTTCCGCGGGCCCGTCGAATTGCCCGAGCTCCCCGTCGAGCTGGAGTTCCTGCGTCGCGCCATGGCGGATGTCCTGGGGTCGAGTGTGGAGGTGGTCTGATGACGGTCTGGTGCGTGGGGGTGGTGAGAGGTGGGTGGGGGTGGGTGGTTCGAGCCTACAGAGATCTTATGGACTGGCACGGACAGCGCTACGGGGCCGGGACGGAACCGGAACGCGCACCGGGCGATTGCTCACCCGGTGCCGCAGAAGCCGGACTTGTCCCCTGCGCGGCCGCACGCTTGCGCACCACCCGCACCCCCACCGCGTCCTGCTGCTCCACGTCGCTGTCGGTGGCCACGTGCAGGGGTACGGCGACGACGGCCCAGACAAAGCCCCACAGCCACCGGCCGACGAGGCGGACCGGCCCGGGGCGGCCACCGTCCCGCTCCCGCACCACCCGCAGGCCGGCGGCGAGTTTGCCGAGGCTGGCCCGGGCCGCCCAGGTGAGGAGGACGTGATTGGCGAAGGAGACGGCGAGCGCGGCGCCGAGGGCGGCGGCCACGACCGAGGGAACCGGGCTCTGGGCCGGAGAACCGTCACCGGCGTGCACACCGACGGCGACGGCAGCGGCCGAGCCGGCGGCCACGGCGAGCAAGGCGTCCACGAACACCGCCGTGAGCCGCCGGCCCGACGAGGGCGGGACCGTCGCGGGTGACGCGCTGCTCATCGCGTCACCCGGCTCCCAACGCCCGGCCGAGGGCGGTCAGGAACGCCGTACGGTCGCGGGTGGCGATGGTCAACGCCTCACCGCGACGGGTGGTGATCACCACGCTGTCCATGCCCATGGGCACGCTCCAACCACCCCCGACCAGACGGGCGGCGACCGGCGCGTTGGTGTTCAGCGACGTCGCGTAGCGCTGCGCGGCCGTCGGCACGGCCTGCTGGGACGCGGCGTGCACGCCGGCGGGATCGAGCTCCGCCAGGGGAATGCGCTCCCGGCCGACGCGCAGGGTCTGCGCGTCGATCCGGATGCGGTTGAAGAAGTACTTCGACAGCGGTACGGCGTTGAACGGCACCCAGACGAGCACCAGGAACATCGCCGACAGGCCGAGCCACAGGCCGAAGTCGTCGGGCAGGCTGCCCGCGCCCATGGCGGCGATCCCCACCAGGTAGAGAACGGTGGTGATCGCCAGCCAGGTCTTGGGGATCTTCTCTTCGTACAGCATGGGTTCTTACGGCCCTGATTCCTCAGCGGTTGACCGACTGGATCTCACGCACGGTCACGTTCTGCGTGTCGCCGAAGGTGCCGCTGGGCAGTGAGTGGACACCTGGTTCGGTGGTGCTGGTCCAGGTGATCCGCCAGGTGACCGTGGCCTTCAGGGCGTAGGGGCCGCCGGCACCGGTGGAACGGAGGTAGCGGACACCGCAGGGCGGCGTCTGGTTCGCCTTGCCCGCCGTGTACTCCTCGCCGATGGCGCCGTTGAGGAACATGCAGTCACCGGACGCCGGGATGGTCTCGGCATCGCTCGTGCCGGGGTCGATGTGCAAGGAGACGGGTTCGGCGGTGGTGGTGGCCGAAAGACCCGTGCCGGGCAGGCTGGCCGTGACGGACACCTTGTGGATCTTGGTCTTGTCCAGCCAGATCCAGGTCGGCAGGTTCACCGTCGAGGCCCCCGTGGGCGCCATCTTGACGTCGGTTCCGGGAATGGGCAGCTCGTCGTAGGCGTACTCGGCCAGCACCTTCGGCGAGACGGCGAGCGGCTCGTTCGGGGGCTGGCCGCTGGGGACCCAGAACGGTGGCTTGTCGCAGGCGTTGGCCGCCGGGTCGTCCTTGCGGTTCGGATTCTTCACCGCCGCCCAGAACATGCCCTTGCCTTGCTGGTCCAGGTTGTAGTTCTTGTACGGGTTGCCGTCCTTGTAGCGGTAGTCGAGCATGTCGCCGACGGCCGTACCGATGCCTCCGAAGAACGGCAGCCCGTCGAGGCTGCGGATCGCCTTCACGGTGGCCTCGATCTCCTTGGGCGAGAAGGAGGGCTCGTACCAGCACGCCGGAGGCGTCCAGTTGCTGTTGCTCGGCGTCAGGGTCCCGGTCTTCGCCGACTGGGCGCCGCCACCGTTCACCGTCGTGGTGACCTTGGTCTGCGCCTGGATGCCGCCGTTCTGCGCGCCACCGGTTGCGCTGGCGCTCCCCTCAGGGGCTCCACCGGCCCCGGTGCCACCGCCGGCGAACGCCTGGGACGGCACGGCCGCCAACGCGACCGCCACCGCCGGGACGAGCAGACGCCTGGACCACCGCTTGTTCCGCATCACATGCACCTCTTCGCCGCCTCGGTGGAGGACACACTCGTGGTCTGCCAGACACCCTGGGCATTGCGCTCGAGCCGGGTGTTGTAGAAGGCGTAGTCGCTGGCCGACCCCTTGATGGAACGATCCACCTTGCCCGTCTTGCGATCCTTCGGGTAGGTCTGCGTACCGTCCTCGCAGTAGGTGACCGCGGCAACGCCGTCCGAGAGGATCGTGACCTCCCGGTCGTAGTAGCGGGCTTTTCCGACATAGCTGCGGTTCTTGTCGTAGAAGCCCTTGATGTACGTGTAGGACGTCAGAAGAGCGTCGCCCTTGGAGTAGAACTTCAGGGCCGGGTGTTCCTTGGCGTCCACGGTGATCGCCTCGGTGATCGAGTTGATGCGCCGCTCGTTGTCCGCCAGCACCGCGTCCTTCGTGGGATCACCCGTGGTCCCCCCTTCGAACACGTTCTGGATGTCGCTCGGCAGCTTGATCTCCGGCCGTTTGATCTGGTCCGCGCTCGCCGAAGGCGTCGGCGAGGCGCTCGTCGGCGCTCCCGTGTCCGCGCCCGCGATCTTGTCGTTGTCGGTGGAGTCCGAGCCGCCGCCTCCGCAGGCGGACAGCAGCAGGACCGCCGCCGTGGTCAGGGCAGCCGCCGCTGCCGTGGTCGGGCGTGTGCGCATCGGTTCGTAACCTCCGAGGGGGGATCGTTCACAAATGGACGGCCGGAAGCTCATGGGTCGTCAGCCCACCTGGTTCTCCGCCACCGCCTGGCCGTGCACCACGACGTCGCCGCCGTAGAACATGCCGGTGAAGACAGGGCGGTACGTCAGTTGCACCTCGACCTGAACCTGCTGCGCGTCGGCCGCCACGCAGTGGGTCGCGGCGATGTCCGCGCCGGTCATGTCCATCTCGCGGGCGAACGCCTTCACGCGGGCGTCGCAGTTCTGGTAGTTGATCGGCGCCGGGCCGCCCTGGTTTCCGTAGAGGGCTTCCTTGTCGATGTCCTGCGCGGCGTAGCGGGCCGCCTGTTCCGCGATGTCGGCCGCCCGCTCCCGCTTGGAGATGGACAGACCGCCGTCGATCACGAAGGCCGCCAGCGAGAGGAAGACAAGGGCGAAGATGATGACCGCGCCGGCACCGGAGCCGCGGTCGTCCAAGCGGGAGACACGCTGCTGCCACCACTGCTTCACGCCGACCTCCGGAAGGGGTCCAGCGGGGAACTGAACGACGCCGACAGGGTCGTCGGAACGTTCAGGCCGAGCATCGCCAGGCCCCGCACCTGACAGCTGACCTCGACCGTGAAGATGGTGTCCGGTGCGAAGCCGGCGCTGGTCTGCACGACCGACACCGGGCCCGAGCAGACGTCCTTCAGGTCCGCCTCGGCGACCTTGCGCGCCTCCGCCATGGCCGTGCCGTGGTCCTTCTGGATGGACCCCGCCCGCGCCGCGTCGCGTGCCGCGCCGTCGAGTGCGCCGCGGCCTTCGACGAGCTGGCCGAAGGCCACCAGGACCAGGATGAACAGGATCATCACCGGCGCGAGGATCACCACCTCGACCGTCGACAGACCCCGGTCGCCCCAGGCACCCCGGTCGCAGGCCTTGACGTCGTCGCCGGCACCCCGGTAGCCGCCCGGGCGCCGGAGGCGTTCCCGCAGGGAGACCATCTACCTCTCCCCCTCCCGCACGAACCGCTCCACCGGCCCCACCGACTGGGCGTGCACCGTCAGGTCCAGGCCCGGGAAGACCGTCGGGATGCGGGCCGAGATCTCCACGCCGACCGTGTTCTGCTCCGGCTGGAGCATCTTCACGTCCGGGGACAGCACCAGCTGCGGACCGAGCTGGCTGATGTAGTCGTCGACCACGCCACGGGCCTTGCCGCGCCACGCGCCCGGCTCGTCGTGCGCCGTCGCGCGGGCCTTGCGGGCGCCCGCCTGGGCCGCCGCCTGGGCCACGTGGTCGGCGAAGAAGTACAGCGCGAACTGCACCGTCGCGAAGATCATGAAGAACAGGACGGGGGTGAGCAGGACGAACTCGATCGCCGTCATGCCGGAGTCGCCGCGGTGCGCCGTCGCCTCCCGTACGGCCGACACCCTGCGGCGCACCCATCTGCCCACGCCCACGTGTATCCCCGTCAACCCCGTAGTTACGGCACTCAGCAGGTCTTGCCCGCGTCCGCGCCCTTGATGCAGTCGCCGACCTTGTTGGCGCCCTCGCTCAGCGCGGCGTTGATGATGGCGGCCACCACGCCGACGATCGCCACGACGACCGCGGAGATGATGACCCACTCCACCGCGGAGGCGCCGCGGTCCAGTTCGCCGGAGCGGGCGCGCTCGACGCGGCCGCGCAGGAAGGTGACGAGGAAGTCCACGGCCGGGATGCCGGTGGAGAAGTTCCGTCCGTTCATGGTGAGTTGTCCTCTCGAGGTCCTAATCGAAGGCTGGCAGTCGGTCCGCTGAAGGCTGTGTGCTGAGGTGAGACGGGTCAGACCTGGAACACCCGCATCGCCGCCGGGAAGATCAGGAACACCAGGAAGCCCGCGCACAGCAGCAGCTGGGCGACGAGCATCGACTGCGACTTCTCGCCCGCGCTGCCCTCGATCTCGGCGAGTTCGCGGTGACGCATGGTCTCGGCGCGCGAGGCGAGGGACTCGCGGACCTTCGCGCCGTCGTCGGCGACCAGGGCCAGGGAGGCGGAGAGGTCCTTCAGCTCCTCCACGCCCAGCTCCTCACCGAGCGCGCCGAGCGCCTGCCACTGGCTGTTGCCGGTGATCCGGGCGTCGGCGAGGGCGTACTTGATGCGCTGGTTGGCCCAGCCGTCGGAGACCTCCGCGGCCGCCATCAGCGCCTCCGGCAGACCCCGCCCGCCGGCCAGGCTCATCGACACCAGGTCCAGGTACGCCCCGATGACCCGCCTCAGGTCGCGCCGCTTGTCGGCCGCGTCCCGCCGTACCTCCAGGTCGGGCAGGAAGAAGAAGATCGCGCCGCACGTCAGCGCCAGCCACACCGGGATGATCGGGCTCTTGCCGAACCCCATCGTGTAGACCACCGCGAACAGGAACGGGCCGAAGAACAGACCCGCCACACCGAGCAGCACCTTCGTCGCCAGGAACTTCTCCCAGCTGCGGTCCAGCACCGCGAGGTCCGCGCGCAGCGAGCGCTGCTCCCAGCCCTGCTGCAGATAGAACTCGGCGACGCGCGCGCCGACCTGGGCGCGGAGGGTGCCGAAGCGGCCCGTCTCCGGCGCCCGCGCCTGCGTCCCGTACGCCGAGCCGCGCGCCCGCATGGCGTCGATGCGGGCGACCTGCTGCAGCGCGCTGCGCTTGCTCGGCATCAGGGCACGGACGAGGGCGTAGACGCCCAGGCCGAAGACCACGCCGACGACGATCGGCATCGTGAGGTTCATCGGCGTACCCCTTCCTCCTGCTGCTGGACGGGCGTACGGGGACGCACGAACTGCACGGACGACTCGTCGCGGACCAGGAAGCGTTCGGGCGTCTCGATGGTGGACAGCTTGCGCAGCCACCAGAAGCCGAGCGCGAACAGGCCGCACACACAGGCCAGGACGAGCTGGCCGACGGGCGAGCCGTAGGGCGCGACGAAGTCCCGGTTGAAGATGGACAGGCCCAGCACGAACGCGATGGACACCGCCACGACGATCTGGACCGAACGGCGGGTGGAGGCGCGCTGCGCCATGACGCGCTGGCGCATGTCGACCTCTTCGCGGGCCGACTTGGCGAGCGCGCCGAGCACCTGCCGCAGACCGGGGCCGCGCAGCCGGGCGTTGAGGATGAGCGCGGCGACGATGATGTCGGCGGAGGCGTCGTCGATCTCGTCGGCGAGCAGCTGCAGCGCGTCCGGCAGCGGGGTGCGGGAGCGCAGCCGGTCGACGAGGGCGTCGAGGTGCGGGCGCAGCACGGGCGCCGCGGCCCGGGCGGAGGCCGGGATGGCCTGCTCCAGGCCGACCGCGCCGGCGATGGTGTCGCGCAGCGACTCCGTCCAGGAGGCGAGGGCCTCCACCCGCTTCATGGCGGCGCGTTCCTCCGCGGCGCCGCCGAAGAGGCGGTCCCAGAAGAAGACGAGGACGGCCGCGGCGGCGCCGGCCACGACCCAGCGGGTCAGCAGCAGCACGGCCAGGCCGATGATCGCGGCGAGGGAGCCGCGCTGCCCGGCGAACCGGATCAGCTCGTTCGCGCGCTCGCTGGCCTGCCGCTTCTCGTGCTCGGGCTTGGCGGGCAGGCCGCGGATGGCGAGCAGGAGCAGCGCGAGGCCGCCTCCTACGGCGACGCCGCTGGCGATGGAGTACAGGACGGTCGTGGAGAACAGCCCGCCCATCGCGCCGAGCGAGCCGAGAGCGAGGTGGGCCGGCGCGGCGAGCGCGTCCGGGGCCGGTGCGGCGAGCGCGTCCGGGGCCGGTGCGGCCGTCGCGCCGAGCGAGCCGAGAGCCATCGTGGTCGTCATGCCGCTCACCCCCACGTTCCGTGCGGCTGGTAGCCGTGTGCGATGAGGTCCTCCAGGCAGGCGATGGGGGCGTGCGGTACGACCCGGCCGTCCGGCGCCTCGGCGAAGACCTCGCTGGAGAGCACGCGTCCGTCGACGCCGTTGACCTCGCGCACGGAGGTCACCATGCGCTGCAGGCGGCCGCCGGTGGCGTAGTTGTTGCGGCGCTGGATGAAGACGACGAAGTTGACCGCGCCGGCGATGAGCATCTGGCTGGCCTCGATGGGCAGCCGTTCCGCGGCCTGCAGGGCGTAGGTGGAGATGCGGTTGAACACCTCGTGCGAGCTGTTGGCGTGGATCGTGGACAGCGAACCGTCGTTGCCCTGCGACATCGCGTTCAGCATGGTGACGATCTCGTCGCCGAGGACCTCGCCGACGATGACCCGGGAGGGGTTCATGCGCAGGGAGCGGCGGACGAGTTCGGCCATGGAGATGGCGCCCTGGCCTTCGGAGTTGGGCAGCCGTTCCTCGAACGCCACGACGTTGGGGTGGAGTTCGGGAAAGGTGTCCAGGCCCAGCTCCAGGGCGCGCTCGACGGTGATGAGGCGCTCGTGGGGCGGGATCTCGTTGGCGAGGGCGCGCAGCAGCGTCGTCTTGCCGGCGTTGGTGGCGCCCGCGATCATGATGTTCTTGCGGGCGCGGACCGCGCAGGCCAGGAAGTGCCCGAGTTCCGGGGTGAGGGTGCCGTTGCCGACGAGGTCGGAGATGAACACCTTGCCCATGCGGGCGCGGCGGATGGACAGCGCGGGCCGGCGGGCGACGTCCATGACGGCCGACAGACGCGAGCCGTCGGGCAGCCGGAGGTCGAGCTGCGGGTTGGCGGAGTCGAAGGGCCGGGAGGACAGGCCGGAGTAGGCGCCGAGGACCTGGATGAGCTCGATGAGCTCCTCGTCGGTCTCGGCGACCGGCTCGCCCTTGGTCTCGCGGCCGTCGGCGTAGCCGATGAAGACCTGGTCGCAGCCGTTGATGTCGATGTTCTCGACCTGCGGGTCGTCCAGCAGCGGCTGGAGCCGGCCGACGCCGAAGAGGGCGGCGTGCACGGCCGCGGCGTACTGCTCCTCGGTCTCCGCGTCCAGCGGAGTACGGCCCGCGTTGATCTCGGAGCGGGCGTACTCCTCGAGTATCTGGGCGATGACGGCGCGGGCGTACTGCCGCTCGTCCTCGCTGGACATCGGGGTGACGCCGCTGGCCTGGTCCAGGCGCCGCTGCTCGGCGATGCGGTCGCCGGCCTCCTGCCGGAACCGCTTGACCAACTGGTGGTCGACAGCGGTCATCGCCCGGCCCCCGCGTGCCCGTTCATCGGGCCGTCGGCGGGTACGGACCAGGAGGCGCCGTACTGCTGGTAGAGGTCGGCGGTGACCTTGCGGGCGGAGCGGATCAGCAGCGACTTGTCGAGGCGGCCGCGGCGGCGGCCGGCGAGCATCTCGGCGCCCGCCGGGTCGTCGGCGATGGTGCCGACGACGCGGGCGCCGGTCTGCGCGTGCACGAGCATGTCGTTGACCTGGTTGACCAGCTTGCCCGCGTTGCCCGGGTCGGCGACCAGCACGACCCCGATCACCGGGTTGGCGAGGCTCGCGGCGCCGCGCGGGCCGCCGTGCAGCTTCGCCGCGAGCGCGGCGGCCCGGTCCCGGACGCGGGCCAGGGACTCGGCCTCGGTACGGGCGATCAGCAGCACCAGCGCGGCGTGCGGGAAGAGTTCGACGGCCGGGGTGTCGCCGCTGACGCGGCCGCAGTCGGCGATGACGTCGGCGGCGGCGTGCGGGGAGTCGGCGAGCGAGGCGAAGGCGTGTCCGAGGGTCGGCCACAGCCCGGCGAGGCCCGCGGCCTGTTCGGCGACACCGAGGCCGACGAGCACCTCCAGGCCGCCGCTGAGCGGCTGGACGTGGTCCCACAGCTGGTCGGGGACGAGGCCGCGGCGCGCGGTCGCGGCGATCGACAGCATGCCGAGGTTGGGGTTGAGCGGACCGCCGTGCGCGGCGGCGCTGCGGTAGACGAGGTCGCCGCCGGCCGGGTCGGTCTCGGCGAGCAGCACGCGCCGCGGCCACACGGCAGCGAGGGCGACGGCCGCGGTGGTGACGCCGGGGGAACCCTTGTCGGCGGCGAGGGCGATGAGGGCCATGGGTCGTCCGCCGCCTTCTAGTTGCCGGAGACGCGGACGATGGCGACCGCGTTGGCCGAGGCGGCGCGGGCCACGGCGGCGGCGTCCGTCTGGTCGACGAGGAGGGTCAGCGACAGGTTGCCCGTGCTGACGGTGGCGTCGCTGCTGTCCTTCACGCCGCTGACGAGCGCGTTCTGTACGAGCAGTCCGCCGGAGGACGAGGAGGAGGAACCGGTGCCGGTCTTGCCGGAGCCGGAACCGGTGGCGTCGACGTTGTAGACGGCCACGTGGTCGCCGGACTTGATGTCGGAGGGGTACTGGCCCTCCTTCAGCGCGAGACCGACGGAGGCCTTGCCGGCCGGGATCTCGGCCTTCGCGGCGAACATGTCGCCGACGACGACCGTGCCGGCGTAGATCGTGGACTTCGCCTTGAGCTTCTTCAGGGCGTCCAGCTGGGTCCACTTGACGTAGTTGATGGAGGCGTCGTCGGCGACCATCACGGAGGTGGTGTTGTCGGCGCTCACGGACTCGCCGGCCTGGATGTCCTTCGTCACCTTGACGACCTCGACCCGGTCGCCGGCCCGCAGCACGAGCATGGTCGCGCCCAGCGCGCCCACCAGGATCAGCAGCACCGCGAGCGCCGCGAGCGCCGGCTTGCGCTCCCGCGGCGGCGTGGGCAGCCGGTCACCGACCGACGGCTGAGCCGGAGCCGCGGAACGTCCCGCGCCCGCCCCCGTACGCTCCTGGATCTTCACGCAACCGCTCCCCGTACACCCAAGCTGTTGTCTGCCAACTTCTTTGCATTCATTGCAAATCCGGACACTTCACCTAAGACCCGCGGAGACCCGTCGAGATCCACCGAGACCGCGCGTTTAACCGGCGCGAGGGCGAGTGTCAAGCGATCGCACGGTATCAGCCGTGCATAAGGCCCTCAAGGCGAGCCCATGCGCGGACGACTCACCGCACACCTGCTTCTTCATTTGCAACTACACCGGATCGACGCCCCGTTGAACACCAGGTGGAACGGCCCTTCATCTGCTGTGCGTCAGCGAATCACCCCCGCCAGGCGCGCCGTTCGCGGCCTCGCCACCGGCCGGGCCGTCGTCACCCCGCGCCCACGATCCCTGCACCATTCACTCACGGAGGTACGGAACGGGCATGCCATGATCTTTTCCCATGACGCCGACGACGAAGACGCGAGCCGCCCTGACCACGGCCGCCCTCTCCGCCTGCGCCCTGACCGCCCTGACCGCTCTCACCGCCTGCTCCGGCAGCGGCGCCGCGGACGGGGCCGACAAGGCCACCTCGCCCTCGCCGACCCGGCAGACCTCCCCGGCCGAACGCCTCGCGCAGCTGATGGTGACGCCGGCGGAGGTGGGCGGCCACGCGGTGGAGAAGCCGTCCGGCGACTACACCTTCGCCCGCTCCACCCACGAGGTCACCGTCGACAAGGCGGACTGCGCCCCGCTCGTCTACGCCATGCACCAGCTGCCGCTCGGCGCGCCGCAGGCCGACCTCACCCGGGTCGTCCAGGGCGACACGACGGACGCCCCGCTCACCTACGTCACGCTCACGGCCTACGGCCCGGGCGGCGCGCAGTCGGCCCTGGCCGGTCTGGAAAAGGCGGTGGGCGCGTGCGGCGCCGGCTTCACCGCGAAGTCCAAGAACGACAGCAGCACCTACACCTCGGTCGCGGCCGAACAGCCGACGGCCCGCGCCGGCGACGGAACGGTCGCCTTCAAGGCGACGACCACCGTGCAGGGCGTCACCCACACCCTGCACACCGAGGCCGTGCGCGCCGGTGACGTCATGGCCGTCTACTTCTCCGTCAACGGCATGGCGATGCTGCAGAACCGGCCCAGCGACGCCGAGCCGGCGCCGGCGGTGGTGAACGCGCAGAACGCCAGACTGCGATGAGCGGGACCGTCGAGACGTACGAGCTGGACTACCGGCAGACCCCGCCCGCCGTCGTCCGCCGCACCGTCCCGGGCGGCCACGACCGGACGGCTCTGCACCTCCACCACCTGCCCGACCCGGCGACCGGACCGGACCCGGGCCGCTCCTCGGGCCCCTTCCAGTCCTCGCGAGCCACCGGGTCCTCGCGCGCCGCCCGCTCCTCGCGCGCCTTCCAGCTCACCGCCGACGACGGGACACCGGTCGCCCGCGTGCTGACGGAGCAGCCACTGGGCTCCCGCCTGACGGGCCTTCCCGGCGTGTACCGCGTCGAGGACCCCTACGGCACGCCGCTCGCGCGCATCACCGTCCGCCGGCGCCGGTGCGCCCGGCTGCGGTGGACCGTCGAGCCGGTGAACGGGCCCGTCCTGCACGGATACAAGGGCCGCCTGGTGTGGTGGGCCGTGTGGTGGCCGCTCGGCCTGCCGCTGTGCCTGCTGTTCCTCGTCTCCAGCCTGCTGGGCGACGGCGACGGCGGCTTCCGCGCGCCCCGCCGGATCATCTGGCGCGACGCGTCCCGCCGCGCGCACATCTCGTTCCGGGGGTTCTCCGACGAGTACGCGGTGCGGGTCCCCGGCTGGGACCCTCGCCTCGTCGCGGCCCTCGCCGCCCTCCACCAGTCCTTCGACCCGGCGGACGCGGCGGGATCGCTCGGCTGGTACGCGGGGTAGGACACGGGTGACGAGAACGGGGGCGGCATGACCCCCGCGCCGTGTAACGCGGTCCACGGGCGTGCCGTACCTGTTACCGGCTCGGCCAGGACGGCTGTACGTACTGGCCGACGGGATCGCGGCGCAGGAGGCCACCGCGTTGTGCGTCCGGGCGCCCGCGAACGACGCGGTGACGGTGACCGTGTACGACGTCCCCTGTCGACGCGGGCACCCTGGACCCCGTCGGGTGTGAGCTGACGCACAGAAAGGTTCGCTCTGGCGAAACCAAGAGCCACGCCGATACCGTCAGTGCCCTTGACTGACATCTGTCTCACGGGGAGTCCACTGTGAAGCGCCGCACTTTGCCCGTTGCTGCCGCGCTCGCCGCGACCGCAGCCCTCCTGCTGACGGCCTGCGGCAGCGGCGACGGGAAGTCCGAGGACAACGACAAGATCGCGGGAGCGGACACGGGCGAATCGAAGCCACCGACGTCCCCGAGCGCGTCGGCCGGTGCCGTGAAGCGCCCGACCATCGCCCTGCCGGGTGACGTCAAGGACGTCTTCGAGGGCTGGCAGACGGGAGACGCCGCCAAGGACGGGCTGTTGTCGGACGTCAAGGAGCGCATCAAGGCGACCGACGCCGCGATCGTGGCCGGCAACCCGGACGCCGAGGCCCTGGCCTTCTACTACAAGGGGCAGGCGCTCGCGGGGGCTGCCGACTGGGTCCAGGGCTACGTGAAGAACGGCAAGACGATCACGGGCACGGTGCGCTTCTACCACCCCGACCTCATCATGGTCGACAAGGACACCGCTGCCCTCGCCTACTGCGCGGACGAGACCAACGCGTTCGACAAGAACCGCAAGACCAACGAGATCGAGAAGACCGCCGCGACGAAGAACTCGTACGTCGCCTACAACACGCGGGTCGAGAAGAACGAGCAGGGCGTCTGGCAGACCACAAGCCTGCTCTCGGAGAGGGGGAACGCGAAGTGCACTCCGTGACAACGCGAAGATGGCTCTTCGCGGGACTGACGGCGGCGGCGATAGCGCTCACGCCGACCGCCGCCTTCGCAGAGCGAGGCGGCGGCCAGTCCCAGGGTGGCACGGCACACACGAGCGGTAACCAGTCCGGTGGAAGCCTCACCTCCATGGTCCGTTTCTCCGGCGCCACGGACGGCGGCGGCGAGAGCCGTGGCGGCACCGGCAACGTCACTCCCGTGGGCGACTGGACCCCGCCGGCCTGCTGGTACGAGCCGCGTACGGCACAGGAGTTCTCGAAGTACATGGAGGACATGTACAACGAGACGATCAACACGCCGGGCCAGCACAGCTACGCGAAGACGGCCGTCGGCCAGATGCGCGACATGTACAAGGACGGCAAGTACAAGAACTACAACCTCGACCAGGCCGACGAGGGAACCTGGTGGGTCGCCGTCCGCGACGAGTCCCGCTGGATGGAGCCGGAGGCGCAGGTCTGCAACGAGCTGCCGTTCTGGCTGAAGAACGGTGACGCCCCGAAGGTGCCCAACGCCGTCACGCCGCAGATCCTCGCCGAACTCGCCTACAACCGCATCAAGTTGCCCACCACCGAGGTCACCCTCGCGCCGGCCGAGGTCACCAAGGTGAACCTGCCCACATGGGCCTGGCTGGACAAGACCAAGTTCACCGACGTCTCCGTCACCGCGGCCCTCGACGTCGGCGGCGTGCACATCCAGGCGACCACCACCGCCCGGCCCGTCTCCCTCAAGCTCGAACCCGGCACGGCCGACGCCGAGACCTACCCGGCCTCGGGCGAGTGCACGATCAACGGCGGCACCGTCGGGGAGCCGTACGCCCCGGGGAAGGCGAACCGGACGCCCCCCTGCGGCATCAAGTACCTGCGTTCCTCGGGCAACGGCACCTACCGTCTCCGTGCCACGGTGACCTGGCAGATCACCTGGACCGGCACGGGCAACCCCAACCCGACCCGGCTCCCCGACGGCACCTTCGGCAACGACCAGGCCGTGACCGTCCAGGAAATCCAGTCGGTCAACCGCTGAGGTACTGACGGCACATGGGCGAGGCTGCCAAGCGGGGCCGCCGTAGGGCGGCCCCCGCGTCACTGCGATACGAACGGACACCCCGGGGGCGGCAAGCCGCCGGCGCGGCGGAGAAGAAGAGCGACACCGTCCTCGGCTGTCTCGCTTTCCTCGCCTGCGCCGGCGTCCTGGTCGTCTGGGCGCTCTTGGACCACGTCTGGGGCGACGACGCCTATCGGTGGGCTTCCCGCCACTGGCCCGGTGGCGCGTACGCCTTCGCAGCCTGCGTCGGGCTGGCGGGCCCCGGTCTCGCGGTTCTCGCGTGCTTCTGCCTCGCAACGATGCAGTGGAAGTCCTGGAAACTGCACCCGGCCCGCACCCTTACCCGCACGACCTGCGGGCTGCTCTCCACGACCGCGCTGGTTCCCTACGTGGTCCTCGTGTTCAACGCCCAGGACACGGGCACGTGGGGCCGCGGTTCCTCGACCCGGCCGAGCTGGGTGTTCAGCCACTACCCATGGCTCTGGGCGGTGGGACTGCTGGCCTCCGCAACGACTACGGTGCTGTTGGTCTGCGGCGTGCGCCTGCGCCTTCGACGGTCCCTCGCCGGGGAGGCGGCACAGTGACAGCAAGCTCGCCTTTCCTGCGACGTATCGTTACGACGCATGTGGCCAGGAGAACAGCAGCCGACGGCCTGGCACGGGCCGCAGGCAGCGCCAACGAGCCGGTACGAGAAGCCCTTCGAAAAGCCGCTACGGCGGAGCAACCGGCCTGCTCTCATTGCAGTCGCGGCGGCGGCGACGGTGGTCGTGGCGTGCGCGGCTGTTGCCGGGCACCTGCTGCTGAGTGACCGCGCCGGGGGCGGTCCGGGCCCTGGACCGATCCTGCCAACCCGGCCACAGAGTCCGACAAGCTCGTCTGCCGATGGGCCAACGCCCCTCATCCGAGGCTGGAAGGTCGTCGTGAACCCGGTACAGGGCATAGCTTTCGACGTTCCGCCCGAGTGGGAGCTGAAATCCACGGACTGGGTTCGCTACGTCGCCCGAAACGGGGACCCTGAGGACAAGCCTCTGATCGCCATGCGTGCCCCCGCGTATCTGGACGAGCGGTGGTGCAGGTCGGACAACGACAGAGACGGCTCACTGGAGGACACACCGCTGGCAACGGTGGGCACCAAGACCAACACCGCGGCCGGCAGCCCCCGGCAAGTGGCCTCCCTCGACCCGCAGACCTGGGTGGTCGGGCAGTACGCGCAGCCGGACCGCAGCAAGGTCCGTCCAGGGCCCGTGGAGGACTTCACCACCCGGTCCGGCCTCACCGGCAGCCTGGGATCCGCCTGGTCCGACGGAGCCGGAAGTGCGAAGAAATGCACATCGGACGGCAAGGCGTGGACATTCGCCTTCCGGGACCCTCGCGGCGATGTGGAGTCAGTGTCCTTCGTCGGCGCGATGAATGTGCCCGACGAAGTGGCCGACACCACCGTGCGAAAGATCATGGGTACGGTGCGGCGGTACCAGGAGCCCTCATATCGGACGGAGACTCCCTAGCCGACGAGCCTCGGGCACAGGCACTTCGTCACATACGCGAAGGTTTGTAACGACGTGCATCAAAGGGACTCTACAGACGCCACCATCCCGCCTCCGCGGCGCCTCTCGTCGCATTCTGCAGTGACGGACAGCAAACACCCATGACAGCTGGGCAGTCGAGCCTGGCGGAACCACCAGCACCATCGATACCGTCAGAGGTCTTGACTAAGCTGTCGTCATCACGGGGGAGCCACTTTGAAGAGTCGCACCTTACCCGTTGCCGCCGTACGCGTACGCAACGGCGACCACGCCGGTGAACTCGCGGCGGCAGTCGCGTCGGCCTCCCGCAGCACGCCGATCCCGCACCACTAAGGAGCGAAACCGTGGGCTTCAAGGGCATGGACGACGTCCAGGCTCCCAAACTTGCTGCCGCCGTTGACGTACTGGGCGGAACCCTCAGCATCCAGGGAGGACTGATCGGCGGAATCCTGGCCAAATGGGACGCCAAGGCCGATGGGGTATCGGATTTCGCCAAGAAGTCACAGTGGGCCAACGACGAGGCGAAGGACATTCGCCGCCGTCTCGGCCTGGCCAAGGACGATCCCGAAGCCGTCCTCTCCTTTGCCGCACTCGCCGGAGCGCTGGAGACATGGAAGGAGTTCAAGGAGGGCACGCTCAAAGACATCAAGATGCCCCTCAAGGTCCTCAAGATCCCGACCGCGATCGAGGCATCGCTGCGTGTCTACAAGATGTGGGAGCAAGGGCAGAACATCGACGGGGCCCGAGCCGTCTGGGAACTCAACAAGTACTTCGGGTCCGAGGCGTCCCGTATCCGTGCGACTCGTCTCGAGCTCCTCCAGGAACTACTCAAGCAACAGCGTTTGCGCAACCTTTACCACGAACCATGGCAGTGGCAGCAGGCCATCCGCAGCACCGCCATGCGCCTCAAGATCCCCACGGCCGCCAAGTGGTTTTCCAAAGCTCCCGGCACCAGCGCCCTCGCTCGCCGCGTGTTCCTCCCCCTCACCGTCCTTCACGGCGCCACGGAAATGTTCCGGCCGGATCACAAGGGCGCCCAGGGCTGGGTCGACCGTGGAATGGGTGGCGTCGAGGCAGCCGGCGCCGTAGCGGTACTGGGCGGTGCCGGCATGGCCACGGCACTCGGCGCCTCCGCCACCGTCGCAGCGGCGGTACCGGTCGTCGGGTGGGCCGCACTGGGCATCACAGGTGCCTATTTCCTGGGCAGCTGGGCCTGGGACAAGTGGGGCGACGACATCAAGAGCGGAGCCAAGGAAGCCTGGCACGCCACCACGGAGTGGGCGGGCAAGACCGGAGACAAGGCCAAAGAGATCTACAACGGGGCAAAGAGCGCCGTGACGAACCTCGTCCCCAACACCATCCGCAAATACAAGTTCTGGTAAGCGAGCATCGGACGCAACAATGCAAAGCCGCGACATCGACATGGACCTCCAGGAGTTCCGCGGAATACTGGGGGAAGCACTCGCAGAAGGCGGGACGCAGCACCTCCTGCGCCTGACGGACGAAGAGATCGCCATTCTGGATCCGGAATCGATCACGGAGTGCATCGCTCCGACTCCGAGGCTCGCCACGCTCACCGACCAGCAGCGGGACTGGGTCTATGCCACCGCGCTGCGCTCCCTGGTGTCCAGGGAGGCGGTGGAGGTCACGAACATCGAAGAACTCGACGCGGTGCTTCGCTCACCGGACGCGGCGGCCTCCGCCGCGCAGGGCTCCGAGGTGGGCCTCGACATGCGCGTCAGCCCCGAGGTCAGCCTGGCCCTGACCCTCCGACGCACTGCGTCGAGGGCACTCGCCGTCGAGCAGCACACGTCCGGCGGAGCCGTCCATGCCATCGTCTACATGCATGCCCGCGACCTCTACCTCGTGGAACGGGTGACCTCGGGCGGTCTGCACATGTTCACGCTGGCCAGTTCGGACCAGGACGTCGCCGACCTGGTGCAACTCGTCGTCGACCCCTTCGAGGTCGCCGACCGGGACGGGCGGGCCCAGCAGCTGACTCCCGAGCAGATCAGTGAGGACAACGTCGGCCGGCCGCTCAATGAGGCCATCAACTCCGCCTTGGTGGTCGGCCAGACGATGCTCCTGGCGGATCGCCCCGGACCACTCCTCACCACATACGCCACGGACTCCGCCGTCTGGACCGTGTTCGTCGAGGAGCCCCAAGCCGCCACAGGAATCGAAGCCCGCCCTGTCGGCAAGTCCACTCTGAACCGCATGATCAAGCGCCTCGTCACGCTTCCTGACCCGGAGGAAAGCCAGTGAGCCGTGAAGCGGACTGCCGCGAAGACCTGCGCAAGCTGAAAAGGTACGCCGACGAGATAGAGCGAGCTGCTGACAACGTGCAGCTGCTGTGTGGTGAGGAGACCTGGAAGGGTCCGAAGAGCGAGCGCTTCCGCAGTGAGTGGGCTGCGCACAAGAAGCAGATCAAGAACGCCCTGACCGACGCCCGCGCCGCCATGGCCAGCGCTCTCAAGCGGGTCGAGCAGGAGGAAGCGGACAAGAAGAAGACAGGCAAGGGAAGTTAGTCGGTGGCCGGCAAGCATTTGGATGATCCCTCGGACGTCACGCCGTTCGACGCCCGCCGTCTGTGTGCCGTAGTGATGGACGCAGTGCTCAGCGTCGGGGCCGGCCTCGCCGCTGGAGTCGCCGCAGGCCTCGAGGCCGTCCAGGGGAGCGTGGTTCTCCGCCTGGGTTCTGCCGCTCCGTGGGCGGCCGCCTTCGGCAGTGCGCTTGCCGTTTCCTTCGTCAACCAGGTCTTGGTGGCCTGGACGGCACAGCGGAGTCTGGGCAAGCTGGTCACCAGGCTGCGCGTGGTGCGTGACTCCGATGGTGGTCGGCCCCGGCTGTCCCAACTTGTCCGGCGTTGGCTGTTCGGCTTCGGCTGGATGCTCTTCGCTGTACCCGTCCATGTGGCAACGGACAGCGACATCTCGCAGCAGGACGCCTCCGGGCTGCGTATTGTCCGTGGCGGCGGTAATCGAATCCCCCGCAGAAAGGCGTAGATCCCCGATGGGCCTCAGCTCTGTGTTCCGCAGTCGGCGCCGGACAACGGTTGCTGTTGGCATCGCCGTGGCGGTCGCGGCGGGGGCGACTGTATACGCCACTGCCTATCGCGACACCGGAGACAAGGCGGTGAACGTCGCATTTGTCCTCGGTGGTGGGACGGCACGGCAGGACACGGCGGCACAGGGCGGAGAACTGGCCATCGCGGGAGAGTTCCGCGGCCTGGCCGCGGGCTCTGACGACACCTTGTACCTCTTCACTCAAGGGGACGACGGGATGGTGATGTGGCAGCGTCAGAAGTCCGGCGCGACGAAGCGCATCCGCATCTCGGGCATGGACGATCAGACGGCTGAGCAGGCAGCAGTGGCTCCAGACGGATCCGTGTATCTCGCGACGGGTGCTCTGTGGCGAGTCGGGCCGGACGGCAAGGCCGTCCGGCTGATCGATCCGGACTGTGACTCGTTCTCTCCCAGCGACGCGCCTCTCGCGAAGTTCTGCACGAGCCAGGTCACCGGCGTAACTGTCGCCGAGGACGGAACCGTGTACTTCGGAGACGAAATCGTCCAGGGCGGTCGCAGCTCGTTCGTGCACCGGCTCCGCGGCAACCGGGTCGAACTGGTGGCGGGCAGGCAACCCAAGCAAGGAGAAGCCCTCGACCGGTCCAATCCGTCCGTGCGAGACGGCATCGACCCGCCGGCCGGCACCCCGGCGAAGAACGTGCTGGTTCCGGCTGTATGGGATGCGGGGTGGCTGGCGTCCGACGCGAAGGGCCTCTACTGGCGCACGGGTGCAGGCATCGTAAGGCTGTCGCCGAACGGCACCCTCAGTCCACTGCTGGCAGCCCGTGCGCCCGAGAAGATCTCAGCACCCAAGGGGCCCTTGGAGGCCATGGGGCGGGCTCTCGACACCACCATCAACCCGGCCAAGGGCACCAAGCGTCGTGGCGACCTTGCCGCCACCCTGCCAGGCTCCGAGGTCTTCTACTCCGATGCGGGCAAGGCCTACTCCCCTCCCTTTTCCGAGGAGTACCGCTGGGGTGGGAACGAGTCTCCCTCACAGGAGAAGTTCGTGCAGAACCTAGTTGCCGGCAAAGCCATCTACCGGGTGGCAGCAGGTGAGGTATCGCCTGTGCTCCTCGGAGCACAGGCGATCGCGGCGTCCGGCACGACGCTGTACATCGCCGCCGAGTCGAAGGCAGGAACGGCCGACGACTGGTCGTGCGCGGTGGTGAAGGTCCAACTGCCGGAGAGCAAGCACTGACCAGTCGCTTGCCTGACAAGATCGATCAGGAAGCCTTCTCCACCTTCTCCCTCTGAGCCGCGACGAGCTCCGTCGGCACCGGAACGAATTGGTGTGCGAACTGGTCGGAGGCGGCGAAGCTGATCAGTGAGGCACCGCTGGAGGTCACGACGAAGCGGACCTTCCTGCCTGTGCGGTACTCGAGAGAGAAGTCAACGCTGCCGGTACCCAGCTCGGTCTTGTTGGGCAGCACACGCCGCACCGCCCGATCCTCGCCGCTCACCTCGGCCTGGAAACCGTTCGCGCAGGAGGTCACGGCGTTCTTCAGCTTCTCGATCGTCGCCCCGGCCGCCTGCGAGGACTCGACGCTGAACAGGGCGAGCTGGTAGCTCTGCGACGCGCGGGCCGACGAGTCGTGGGCTGCCTTGACAATGCCACGCCGCACCAGACGCCCGTCGTATGCGATGGTGCCCGGGGCCAACACTCCTACGATCGGCCGGCAGGCCTCATTGGTGACGTGCGCGCTGCTGTCCTTCGCGGCAGTCGAGCCATCGCTGATCGTGTAGCCCGTCAGGTCCCCCTGGGTCAACGCGGCGGCCGCGATCTGGTCCTTGGTGAGCGGCCCGTCAGCCTGCTTCGCGCTCGTTTCCTCGCCGCATGCGGCCAAGCTCACCAGTGCGGCGATGACCGTCAAGGCACGGGCGGCTCCCCCTGCCGTGTTTCTCACCGTTTGCGCTCCGGCGCCCATGTCTTTCCGCTGCGTGGTCACTGATCCTGCCCGGGGTAGTCGCGCCCGTCCCGCGCCACGGAGAACTCAGGCCACACCGCGTTCACCACGGCCGGGTCCTGAAGCCACTTGCTGTAAGCAGTCCGCTGGGCGGAGTCCATCTTCGCGACATCCATGATCTGACCGTCCCTGTCGAGGAAGTTCCCTGCACCCTTGGCATAGGTCCGGGGATCACCCGCGTACTCCTTGGTCGATCCACCGTGCCCGTCGGTGACCACCGTCACGCTTTCAATCCTGTGGTGCTTCCAGGCGGCAACGGCGTTGTTCTGGTAATCCGCCTGCCAGGAAAAGTCCGCCGTGGCAGCCTTGACCCCCTTGAACTGCTCTTTCAGGCCCTTGGGTGCGTCCTCCGCCTTCACCTTGGCCAGATCGGTGATCCAACCCGTGACGGCACTCTGGCCCAGTCCGTAAGCAACGCCGATGGCGGCACCCTTCGCGCCGGCGAGTCCGGCGCCACCGGTCGCCCCCATGGCAATGTCCCCGGCTGTGGAGATGATGCTCGCCCGGAAGTTGTTCGTGTCATCGACCCATTTGTCGATGTCCCCCTCGAGCTCCGTCGACGCCTTCTTGAAGGTGGTGACGTAGAACTGCTGCATCATGCCGCGCTTCATCGAGTCGTAACGCCCGGCGTATTCGCCGCTCTCCTCGGTGGCATACGAGTGATCGAGAGCCTTCTTGTCATAGGCCTGGAACAGGGCACTGAGGGTTCCGGCCGCCTTCGGATCCCGCGCCGACTCCTCCATGAGCGCTCGCCAGAGCTTGTCCGACGCTTCGAGACCGGGACGGCCGGAGTCCTGGCTGCTGAGGAAGTCCTTCAAGTTCCACTTCGAGGCGTCCTTGAACTTCTCCTCGCCCTTGGCCACCACGTCGTTGCCCCACAGAGAATTACTCACGGGGGATGTCACCCCGTACTCGAGATCGTCCCAGTAGGCCGCGATGATGCCCGCGTAGAGGCTCTGCGTTCCCGAAATCGGATGAAGACCTGCGGTGTCCTTGCCCATTCGGTGTTGATAGTTGTCGAAGAGGACTCGGGCAGTGTTCTTTTCGGCCAGGGACGGGTTCTCTTCCTTGAGCTTCACTGTCGCCGAGTTGAGCAGGTCGAAGAATGCCTTGCCCCGGTCCTTCGGCTCGTCGACCTTCCAGGGGCCGGTCGGGTACAGCGCTTTCAATGCGAAGTCGCTGTTGTGGTCGAACCACTCGCCAGCGGCTTCAGTATTCGCCGCGATGGCAGAGAAGAGCTGCTGGTAATTGTCCTTGCCCCACTCGCCTTCACCCAGCCCTCCGTTGCCGAAGAAGCGCGTTTCGTTGGTTTTGGCGTCCTTCTTGAAGATCCGATCTCCGAAGGCCACGAGGAAGTCCTTGTCGAAGGACCCGCCTTTGAGCAGCGGCGTCAGGCGATCGGGGCGGAACCCGTCATAGTCATCCATCGCCGAGTTGTCGAACCATTTGTTCCACAACTGCTGCTTCTCTTTGGTGCTTCTTCCCTCGAAGGCAACTTTCGTGTACGTGCCGAACGTTTCGGCGATGACCTGACGATCTTTTTCTCGTTGATCAGGGTGATCTTTGTACTGATCGTTGAAGCGATCCCCCATGTCGTTTGACAACCACAGAAGCCGCTGGGGCCCCATGGTGTCGTAGAAGGCTTTGAGGTAGTCGGCATCCGCCTTGTTCGCCCGCAGGTCGGCGAACATCTCCGGAGTGATGGACTCCCCGTTCTCCAGCTTCTTCTTGAACTCTTCCCCGAGCTTTTTGCCGTTGGCGGTCGACTGCGCGGTCTGGCCGACCTTGCTTTCGTCGATCTGCACCATGTTCTTGTAGCCGTACTTCTTGGTCTCGGCCAGGGCCAGGTGGTAGCGACGCCGGAGCATCGGCAGCTGGTTTTCGGCCCAGCCGGCAATGGCAAGAAGTTCCGTCAGCGGCTCCGTGTCGATCCCGTAGCGTTCGAAACTTGCCTTGATCCACGTGGCGCTGGACTTAAGACGCTCTTGATCTTTCTTGAGTGAGTTGATCGTCTGCTCCAGGTTCTCGGGATCGATCCCGGAGAATCCGCTGCCCATCTACTTTTCCCCGTTTCGTGCCGTGGACACCGCGTCAGCTGCCGCGTCGAGTGTCAGTAACGCAGGTCGAGCTGCATCAGCTTCGCCTCGGAGAGCGGAACCTTCTCCGGGCATGCATCGATCTTCTTCTGTACTGCGGGAATGAGTTTCTCGATCTCACGGAGCATCCGCCCCCGGTTGCCCTCGATGTCGCTGTGCCACTTTTCAGCGGTTTTGCCGACCCAAGATCGCTTCTGATCCCCTACGTCCTGAGATGCAGACTTCAGGAGGTTCTTCAGGTCTTTGACCTCATCCTGCAGATTGCGTTTCAATGTCTCAAGTCGTGCCCGATACGGGTTATCGACCTTCGGCTGGGTTGCATCTCCGCCCACACGTCCTCCTGGCTGGGTCAAGTTGACACTGCGAACACTTACAGGACTGCGACAAAGCAGACTATGCTGCATGCATCAAGTTGCCCGCAAGGCAGTCGCTCAATTGCTGATCGGATGACGCGCCACAACGATTTGCGATAGTGTCGGCCGGGACGAACGAAGGGTTCGTCCAGCTACGACACACGGGGAGGCAGCTCGTGACTCTGAAGGGCGCGGACACTACTCGACTTCGGTCACTTTCCACGACGTTCAAAACGCAGCACAAGAACCTCGACGACCTGATCCGGGCCATCTCCAACGGCACCCGGGACAGCGAGGACTTCTGGAAGGGCCCGCGCGCCAACCGCTTCCGGGACGAGTGGGACAAGCTCAAGCCGTCGCTGACGAACTTCCTCCAGTCGCTCGAGAACGCGCGCAAGGAGACCAGCGACGCGGCAGACGCGAACGACCGCATCAACGACTAGGTCGACATCCGTCCCGTCGTGGGCATCTGCGGATGAGGGTCCGGCAGCTTCGTGCTGCCGGACCCTCACGTGTAGCGGCCCGCTAGTCCGGCAGCACCGCCTGAGCGGGTACGGTCTCTCCGCCCTGCACGAACAGTCCTCGCCCGGTCGGCCCGCCACCGACGTTCGCCGGCAGGCGGATGCTGAACATCTCCCCGTCCTGGGATCCTTGAGGCGACAGCAGAAGTCCTGTCCGCGACCGCCGTGCCTGGACCACGAACCCACGGTACTGGGAAGAGAGCGTATCCACGGCACCAGCCGCGATCAGTCCGAGACCGCCGTCCATGCCGCGCCGGAGAACCTCCTCCAGCGCTTCGTCCAACTGCGTGTCGTACAGCAACTCCGCGTCGTCCACCACCACCACGTACGGCCCGCGCGCACTGTCCGTCAGTGCCTCCAGGTCGTCCGCGGTGCTGTCACCGTCGAGCGAGCCGAGCACTCCCGGAACAGAGACCAGTTCCCGCAGAGGCGAGCGTCGCGGAGTGACGAGGACGACCTCGGTCCCTCGTCGGAGAAGGGAGGTCGCAGCGGTGACCAAGGTGCTC
The DNA here is from genome assembly GCF_043082085.1 of Streptomyces sp. NPDC014801. NCBI lineage: Bacteria > Bacillati > Actinomycetota > Actinomycetes > Kitasatosporales > Streptomycetaceae > Streptomyces > Streptomyces sp. NPDC014801. The sequence goes on from NZ_JBIBXG010000007.1 coordinate 376,365, forward strand.
GATCGGCCGGACTTCGGCGGCCCGGAGATGACAAAGCCGGGCCCTGCTTCCTCCAGGTCGACGCCGAGAGGCTGCAGTTCGTCCCCGCCCACCGCGAACAGCGCCCACAGAGCAGAATCCGGCACCGACTCCGGCTGAAGCGCCAACGCGTCGGAAGCTTTGATACGCGCCGGGAGCACGTCCACTCGAATGGGGCGCTGGTGCTGGGGAGGCCTGCCCCAGGTCTCCCTGGCGATTCGTGCGATCTCCTGCAGGGCGGCCACCTGAGCCTGACCGGAGGGGTTTTCGGTGAGCAGCGCCAGTTGGCTCTCGCGCACGCCGTCATCGGTCGCCTTGAGAGCTCGACCGTTGGGCACGTCCTTCGGAACGTCCTTGGTCGACATGCCGGCGAGCGAGTAGTCCGCCGGATCGGCCAGCCGCAGCACCAGGCGTTCGCTGAACGTGCTCGAGATCTCTCCTGTGAGCCCCGTGCGGTCGGTGGTCAGCACGACCTTGACGCCGACTGCGGCACCTTCCCGGAACAGCCGCTTGGCGGCATCCACCAGCCGGCCGTAGTCGTAGTTCTCGAATGCCGTACGGAACGCGTCCCAGCCGTCGAGAAGCACCACCATCCATGGCAGCCGGTCGGACGGCTCCGCGGCAGCCCGTTGCTCCGCCGCGCTCGACTGCCCCTTTTCGGCCAACAGCAGCTGTCGGCGTGAGACTTCGCCCAGCAGCCGCCCGAGCAATCGGTCGACGCGCGCCATCTGGTCGCGCGTCACCACCGCGCCGCAGTGGGGCAAGCTGGTGAGGGGCAGGAGGGCGTTCGCACCGCAGTCGATGCCGTACATGTGGACGTCATTCGGGGAGCATGTCTGCGCGATGGCGCCGGCGATGGTCCGCAGGGCCGTCGACCGGCCTGACCGGGGCCCACCGGCGATCATCAGGTGCTCGCCGTCCGTCAGATCGAGGGCCAGAGCTGCCCTGGCCTGCTGAGCGGGCAGGTCGGTGAGGCCGAACCGGACGGGCTCCACCGGATCGTCGCCGCTCCTTGGAGCGGGTAGCGCCACCAGGTCCGCAAGCACCACGTGGGACGGGATCGGGGGCAACCACGGGCTGCGTGGCGTGGCACACCCCAGTTGCCGGGCGCCTTCGGCGATCGCGTCCACCAGAACGGACAGGTCGGTCACCATGGTGCCGTCGTCCTCGTCCTGCATGACACGAGGAAGAGGGCGTCCGTAAGCGGGCCAGTCGAGGATGTTGACCACGACCTGCGGGGCGGTCGCGGCGCCGGGCCGTCGCCCACCGATACGCGCGGACTGGACGCCCACGAGGGACTGAGAACCGGAGCGGACATAACAACGGCCAGGAGTCGCCTTCGAGATGTTCCCCGAATCCGGCGCGTCGATGACGTCGCGGGATTCCTCGGCGTTGGTGACTCGCAGGGCGATACGCAGGTTGGTGTTGGCCCGGATGTCCGCACTGACCACACCGGCCGGACGCTGCGTCGCGAGCATCAGGTGGACGCCCAGGGAGCGACCGCGCCGCGCGATGTCGACCAGTCCGGCGATGAAGTCCGGCAGTTCCGCCACGAGAGAAGCGAACTCGTCGATGATGAGGACCAGGCGGGGCATGGGCTCAAGCTCGGGCCGGAACCGTCTGGCGTCGTTGTAGTCCTCGATGTCCTTGGTCCCGGCGTCGAAAAGGATCTCCTCGCGCCGTCTCAACTCGGCGGCAAGCGAGGCGAGAGCCCGCTCGGTCAGGTGGGCGTCGAGGTCGCTCACCATGCCGACGGTGTGGGGCAGACGGGCACAGTCCTGGAAGGCGCTGCCACCCTTGTAGTCGATGAGAACGAAGTTCAGGGCGTCCGGCGTGTTGCCGACGGCGAGCGAGGCGATGATCGTCTGCAGGAGCTCGGACTTACCGGCACCGGTCGTCCCCGCGATCAACGCGTGAGGGCCGTCACGCCTGATGTCCAGCACGAATGGTCCGTCAGCCGCAAGACCGATCGGAGCAGCGGTCGTCGAACCACCACGCTTCCACACCGCGGCGATGTCCGAACCCGTGGGATCCGGCATGTTCAGAAGGTTGAGCAGCCGCGCAGAGGTGGGCAACACGCTGTCCGCATCGTCACGACTGACGTCCCGGACGGGAGCCAGCGCGCGGGCGACGCGCTCGCACCACGCGACGGCGACCTGGTCTGCCAGCACGTCGCCCACGGCCTCGTAGCCGTATCCCCTCAGGCGCACGGCGTGCGGCGACTCGGGTGACCAGCAGATGGCCGTGCGGCACTCCTCGGGCAGCAACCGCTCGTCCTCGTCCACGCACAGCGCGAAGATGCCGTGCCCCGGCCCCTCCTGCAGCAGTTGTGGAATCCCGGGCACCCGGCGCAGGAGGCGAGCACCGTCCAGCACGATCAACACGTGGGGGTCAGGACGCAGCGCTGTCATACCGCCGTTCTCGCGGGCGGCAGCCTGCCTTCTGGTCAGCTCGTTCAACAGCTCGGTGACGCGTCGCGTGATGGATTCCGCGTCCGTGCCCATCAGCGCCACACAGTTCTGTCCCTGCTGTGGCGCCGCATGCGGCAGCCACTGGACCCAACTCCAGTTGGCCGGTGCATCGGGCACGGAGGACAGCACTACCACGGAGAGATCGCGAGGGCTGTGCAACACGGCAGCCTGGGCCGTGAGCCAGCGCGCGGTCGACACGGCTCGGGGGCGGTCCCCGGCGACGCCGACAACGCCCAGTTCCGCGAAGGGGAGAGCCAACGGAACGTCGGTGACGACCGGCGGTTCGGGCTCCTCCATGTCCGCACCGGCCGCGCGAGCGTTCACCAAGTCGATCTCAGCCCTCAGATCACTGAAACCGACGCGGAGATGCATGGCATCCGGATCCGTGATGCGGCGCTCCCAGAGCCTCCTGCGCGGTCCCGTGGCGAACAGCAGCAGCTGGGCCGGGTCCGGGTACGCATCGCGGCGTCTGCGCTGATCCTGTACGCCCAAGCGCTGGAGTTCGGCCTCGTACTCGTCCTTGGCCTTCTTGTACTCCTTCAGCGCCGCCCGGTACTTCTTCTTTCCGTGCCGCCTGTCACTGAACCACTGCCCGAGCATCATCAAGGGGGACAGGAGACAGAAGAGCAACATGTACATCGTCTTGGTGACGAAGTACATACCCACACCGAAGAACAGCGGCATCAGCATCGAGATCAGCTGAAATCTGATGCCCTCGTCCTTGCCTGGCGGAGCAGGAACGGTGAGCCGGGGCCGTGACAAGGGAGAAGACAACCGGGGAGGGCGGTTGTAGGCGAGCCCTCCCTCCCCCATGGGTGAGAGGTGCGCGTCGGGCTGGCCCGGCTCCGCCAGGCTGAACAGGGACGCGCCGGCCTTGAGCAGAGCCCCCGGCTGCCACTCCTGAGGGGCCGTCACCCGCTCGTCGTCGAGGAACAGCTCGGCCCCGCTGTGCGGTGCTATCTCGACCCGGCCCTTGATGTCGACCGTCACCCGCGCTGCCACCGGGGCCAGCCCGGTGTCCTCCACGACGAGTGTGTTCCCGGCTGCGGAACCGATGGTGGCGGCACCGGCGGACAGCCTCGCCACCCGGCCCGCGCCGGGTCCTCCGCTCACCCGTACCTCATAGGCGCCGGTGGGTTCACCGGCCACCATGAAGGGTCCGATGGACGCGTCGACCGTGACCCGGGACCCGTCTTTCAGGGCCTCGGCGACCGACACCTCGGGGGACAGCGGACGTCCGTCCACCCAGAGGGCCACATCGGGTGTGCCCTGCTGCCCCCAGGATGCGTGGACTCCCGGAAGTTGCGTCACACCGCCGATCGAAGGGAACCGCGGCGAGCGGCCGCCGTGACGAAGTCGCCTGAGTGCGTCCGCCACCTCGGCCGCGGTGGCGTCTCCCTCGACACTGATCACCGCGTCCTGGGGCGCGGCCCCCTCTTCGACCACGGTCGTCCGCACTCTCATCGGGACGGGTCCCCCTCCCCTTCGGATGCTGTACTCGGAAAGACGCCGCCCCGAGCGTAGCCCGCTTCCAGGAGGGCCTCCTTCGGGAGGGTCCCCAGACCACTGTCCGGCCCGGCTCCCGCATCCGGAGACCCGGTTACGGAGCCATCCTGGGTTCTGGGACCTCCTCGACAGAGACCTGAGGTGCGAAGACTCGCACAGCATTCACAAGACGTTCACGGTCCATGGACCAGAGATTGATGTGCCTGCTGGCGAGGAACAAGTCGTGGTCGACGTGCGGAGCGAGCCGACGTGTCTCTTCCCGGCTGAGCGCCGAGTTGGGGCCGGGAAGTGCCGGAGAACCGGGACGCCTGCGCAGGCCCACGTACCGCATCGGTGTGAGGGCGGCTGTCTGGTGCTGCCAGAGAACCACCGCAACGATGTCGCTCCACGGGACGAACGCGGTCTGACGGGCATGGCGAGCCGGGGCGCCTCCGAGTGTGATTCCTTGGTGATCGACCCGGAACGCCACGAGCCGTTTGGTCCAGGCACCACTGAGGAGCTGGAACGGACTCCATGTGTACCGCGCTTCGTATACGGCCGATGCAGCCTCGGACATGGATGAATCACTCCCCACAGAACGACCTTTCGCTTCCTGCCCAAACCGTACGTGTCGTCGGCACCGGGGCGCGGGAAGCGGCCCGGCCGACGGTCCTTGCCGCGCGCTGCCGTTCCTGCACTGGCCTACACGACCCGTGTCAGGTTGCAGCCCCCGCGATTGGTCCGCGCTCCGACCGACGTTGCCACGATCTCCTTCTGCGTCACCCGTTTCAGGGTCAGTGCGTCGTCGGCCGTGGCCACCAAGCTGGTCCGTCTGCCGGAGCCGGCCCAGTTCCTCGCCGACGGCCGTCTGGTGCACGGTGATCCGGAAAGTCTCGAGGGGCAGGGCGCCGTCGAGCGCGGTGGCCTGGCCCTCCCAAGTACCGAGTTACCGGGCGGGATGGCCGAAGCGGTCGTGCCGGTGCCGATGTCGGCCGGGGCGAAGCTCTGTGCAGCGGTCGGGAAACCTGCCTGCCTTTGGTCCCGAGCGGGCGCTGGCGTTCGGCATCGCCAGTTCTGGGCCGAATCGGCCCGGCACCGCCGGGGTGCTGAAGCCCACAGGACCGGACACCGTCTCACCGGCCGGCGAACGCGAGTAGCCGGTGGTCAGCTCCGCGTCAGCCGGCTCCGCGAAAGCCACACCGGTCTCCGGGTCGCGGCAGTTCCGGCAACCGCCATCCCGCTTCCGGCCTCCATGTCGGTACTTGGACCACGCCCCGGCTCACCCGTTTTCCACCAGCGGGCCCGGGAGCCAGCCGCCGAACAGGAGGGCGGCCGCACCACCGGGCGCGAGTCGGCGGGAGATGTGCCTGTGCGGGGCGGCCGTCCGGCCGCTTGCAGAGGCATGATGCGACCAGGTCCCGTAGGCCACCGGTGAGAGCGCCCGGATCGGCCTCCTCATGCACCCAAATCTGTTCGAGGCCATGTAGCCGTGTGAGCCGACCGAAACACCCGTCGAGGCGAGAGAGGCCGTTCCGTCGGCGGCACGGGCAATGCCGAAGTCGGATCGGACGCGTCCAAGGTCAGCAACACGTTCGACTGCTGGACGTCTCGGTGGGCCAACCTCAGCTCTGAAACGCCGTCAGCGCCTCGGCGAGACCCGCGCCGAGCGCGCACCGTGGCGGGTGGCAGGAGACCGGACTTCGCGAGGACCGCCGCCGTGGACGGCCCCGCGGCGTACGCCGTGGTCGCTCATGGAACACGGGCTTCCGGGTCGGCGTCCAGGACGGGGTCGTCCAGGCACCGCCCGCCCTGCGCGCGGCCTCCACCTCGCGGCGGAGGCGGGCCCGGAACTGCCGTCGAGCGCAAAGTGCGGGTGCACGATCTTCATCGCGCCGGCACGGCCGCCGGTGCTGCGCCCTTGGCACATACGGCCCATTCCGCCAGAGCCGAGCAGGCCGAGGAGGCGGCAGGGGCCGATGACCGTGGGCTCGTCGGGAGCGAGAGGCTGTAGGGCGCTCACCGCATACTTCCTCCCCCGTACGGACGCCTCCGCGCAGTCGTAGCCGCGCAGTCCTGGCGCGTTTCGTCCGCTGCCGCGCCCCTGCGGCGGTGACCCCTGGCGTCGGACGCCATACACCCCGGGCACCGCACCCCAGGGCACCGCACCCCCCGCAGCGCGCCCGTGCCGGGTTACTGCCCCAGTAGTTCCACCCGTACGTCCGCCGGGAAGCCGGTCGTGGGGCCGACTCGGCGGGCGAATTCCGTCACCGCCTCCAGTTGGGGGGCGCCGAAGCTGAAGTCGAGGGTGGTGAAGTACTGGGCCAGGGTCTGCTCGTCGAAGGCCTCCCAGCGGGCTGCCTGCTCGGCGACCTTGGTGACCTCCTCCAGGGAGAGGTTGCGGGAGGCCAGGAAGGCCTCGTGGACCTGGCGGGTGATCTGCGGCTCGCGGGCCGCGTACTCGCGGCGGGCCGCCCAGACCGCGAAGACGAAGGGCAGGCCGGTCCAGTCCTTCCAGAGCCGGCCGAGGTCGTGGACCTCGAGGCCGTAGCGGGGGCCGTCGATCAGGTTGGCGCGCAGGGCAGCGTCGCCGATCAGGACCGCGGCCTCGGCCTCCTGCATCATCAGGCTGAGGTCGGGCGGGCAGGTGTAGTAGTCGGGCTGCACGCCGAAGCGTTCCGCCAGGAGCAGCTGGGCGAGGCGGACGGACGTGCGCGAGGTGGAGCCGAGGGCGACGCGGGCGCCGTCCAGCCGGTCCAGGGGGACCTGCGAGACGATCACGCAGGACATGACGGGGCCGTCGCAGCCGACCGCGATGTCAGGGAAGGCGACCAGGTCGTCGGCGTTGCGCAGGAACTCGACGAGCGTGACGGGCCCGATGTCGAGGTCGCCGCGGATCAGACGTTCGCTGAGCTTCTCGGGCGTGTCCTTGGTCAGCTCGAAGTCGAGGAGCGTGCCCGTTCTCGCGAGCCCCCAGTACAGGGGCAGGCAGTTGAGGAACTGGATGTGGCCGACACGCGGCCGGGTGCGAGAATTGTCCACATCGCGAGACTAGACCCCACCGGCCGCCACCCCACCGGCGACCCCGGCCGCGCGTTGCGTCAACCGGCCGAACGCTCTTCAAACCTTCGAGTGACGTGATCTTGACCTCTATTGCTTCCCGGCCTCTCCGTGCTACGCTCGCCACAAGTTGCAGTTTGGTTTCCCTTGCAGTACAGAGCCTGCGGAGCATGTGACCGCGGGCTCTAGTCGTTTTCAGACGAATGCAGTTGTGCGGCATGACTTGTTTTCACACTTGCTGGTTCTGGAGCAGGGCAACCCTTTTGAGCCCAAGGAGGGCTTATGGCTACCGGAACCGTTAAGTGGTTCAACGCCGAAAAGGGCTTTGGCTTCATCGCCCAGGAGGGCGGCGGCCCCGACGTCTTCGTTCACTACTCCGCGATCAACGCCACCGGCTTCCGCTCCCTCGAGGAGAACCAGCAGGTGAGCTTCGACGTGACCCAGGGCCCGAAGGGCCCGCAGGCGGAGAACGTCACTCCGGTCTGATCGCGTCCTAGCGCAGTACCCAAGGAGCCCCGCGCCGGTCTTCCGGCGACGGGGCTCCTGCCCTTTCCCGGCCGCCGCGCCCCTCGCTTCCCCCCGGTGAATTTCCGGGGAATTCTCGCCGGCGCGCGGTCAGACGTGCTGCATGATCAGCACGAATTTCGTCCCCGGCTCCAGCGCCTCGTAGGCGTGCGGCACATCTCCCCGATACGCCATGTAGTCCCCGGGACCCAGTTCCACGCTCTCCCCCCGCGGGCCGGCCTGCACCCGGCCGACACTGACGACGATGTGCTCCACCGTCCCCGGAATGTGCGGGTCCGAGTCGCGCACCGTGCCCGGTTCCAGCGCCACCGTGTAGATGTCGCGCCGCGCGCCCGGCGGGCTCGCCGACAGCAGCGTGGCCAGATAGCTGGACTGCTCCGAGTACACCGCGGGCCCCTCGCCCGCGCGGATCACCCGCACCGCCGGCGCCGGCGGCTCCACCAGCGCGCTGAACGGCACCCCCAGCGCCACCGCCAGCGCCCAGATCGTCTCCATGCTCGGATTGCCGCTCGCCGCCTCCAGCTGGGACAGCGTCGACTTCGCGATCCCGGCACGCTTGGCCAGCTCCGACAGGGACAGCCCGGCCCGGGTGCGCTCGCGCCGCAGGCTCGCGGCGATCCAGTCCAAAGGCAGGCGGGGCGGGGGCGTGACGCTCTCGGCAGTCATGATCCTGTTCGCTCCATCAATACGATCGTTCGCCTTGACGAACGCGGGCGCGTGCGTTCATCGTAGAAAACATGCGTTCGCTGCTCCGAACACCGACTCCCATCCTGACACCTCTCGCCCGCGACGCCTCCCTCGTCTGGCTCGCCAGCGGAGTCGTCGGCGTCTCCTTCGGCGCCGTCTGCGTCGCCGGCGGGCTGCCGCTGTGGGTGCCGGTCGTCATGTCCCTGCTCGTGTACGCGGGGTCGGCGCAGTTCAGCGCGGTCGGTGTCCTGCTCGCGGGGGGTGGGCCGCTCGCCGCCGCGGCGACCGGGCTGCTGCTGAACACCCGCACCGCCGCCTTCAGCCTCGCCGTGGCCGACGTGATCGGCACCGGGCGCCTCGCGCGGCTGCTCGGCGCCCACCTGGTGACCGACGAGACCGTGGCCTTCGCCCTCTCGCAGCCCGACCCCGCCCGCCGCCGCGCCGCCTTCTGGATCTCCGGGCTCGGCCTGTTCGCCGTGTGGAACATCGGCGTCCTCGGCGGCGCCCTCGCCGGCGGCGCACTCGGCGACACCGCGACCTACGGCCTCGACGCCGCCTTCCCCGCCGTACTCGTCGCCCTCGTGCTGCCCGCCCTGCGCACCGACTCCGCCGTACGCCGCAGCGCGCTGCTCGGCGCGGCGCTCGCCGTGGCGGCGACCCCGTTCGTCCCCGCCGGGGTGCCGGTCCTCCTGGCGCTCGCCGGGCTCGCCGCCTGGAAGGGGGTACGGCGATGAGCGCCACCGTGGCGGCGATCCTCGCGCTGGCCGTGGGAACGTACGCGTTCCGGCTCGTCGGCCCCGTGCTGCACGGCCGCGTCACCGTCCCGCCCCGGCTGCAGGAACTGCTGTCGGCCGGCGCGGTCGTCCTGCTGGTCGCCCTGCTCGCGACCGGCGCGCTGACCGAGGCCGGCGGCTTCGCCGGGTGGGCACGGCCGGCCGGAGTGCTGGCCGGAGGGATCCTGGCGTGGCGGCGGGCGCCGTTCGCGGTGGCGGTGCTGGGGGCGGCGGTGACGACGGCGCTGCTGCGGGTGGCGGGGGTGTCGTGACGGGGGTCTGAGCCGGCGTGAGCTCACCCCCGGGCGGGGGCCGGGCTCACCCCCGGGCGGGGGCCCGGGCTCCGGCCCTCTGTCAGACCCCGGCGCTAGGGTCCGCGCATGACTGCCGAGACCGAGACCGAGACCCGTGTCTTCTACGACGCCATCGCCGAGGACTACGCCGAGCACTTCCGTGACGCGATGGCCCGCCGGCCGCTGGAGCGGGCGCTGCTGAGCGCGTTCGCCGAGCTGGTCCAGCCCGACGGGGAGGTGGCCGACCTGGGGTGCGGGCCCGGGGAGGTCACCGGGTATCTGGCGGCGCGGGGGCTGCGGGTCTTCGGGCTCGATCTGTCGGAGGGGATGCTGGCGGTTGCGCGCCGTGAGCATCCCGGGCTGCGTTTCGTGCAGGGCACGATGCGGGAGCTGGATCTGCCGGACGGGGGGCTCGCGGGGGCGGTGTCCTGGTACTCGTCCATCCACACGCCTGTGGACGAGCTGCCCGCGCTCTTCGCCGAGCTGTACCGGGTGCTGGCGCCGGGGGCGCCGTTGCTGGTCGCCTTCCAGGCGGGGGACGAGCCGCGGCGGCTCGTCGAGCCGTTCGGGCACCCGGTCACGCTCGACTTTCTGCGGCGGCGGCCGGGGGATGTGGCCGCGGTGCTGGCGGGGGTGGGGTTCGACGTGTTCTCGCGGACGGAGAAGTCGGCGGATGCCTCGCTCGGCGAGACGGCGGCCCAGGCGTTCCTACTGGCCCGCCGCTGACACCTGCCGGTGCGGTGCGTTGTGCCCCGCGGCGCGGTGAACTCCGTGGGGCGCGGTGCCCTGGGGCACGTGGCGCCCGGCGCCGGGGTGAACGCCGTGGGGTGCGGGTGCCCGGCGATGCCCTGAGCCCGGGGTTGCGGTGACCGCCGTGGGCTGCGCGACCCGGCGCTACGGGGCGCCGCCCGCGCCCACCCGTGCCGCCCCAGGCGGCACGCATGCCCGCGGGGCGGGGGGAGCGAGGGCCCGGAGGTGCCCCGAGCCCGGGGTTGCGGTGAACGCCGTGGGGTGCGCGGCCCGGCGCTACGGGGCGCCGCCCGCGCCCACCGTGCCGCCCCAGGCGGCACGCATGCCCGCGGGTGGAGCGGGCGAACGGCCCGCAGCGCCCGCCACGATGGCGCCGCAGTCGCCGGCGGCGAGAAGGGGACGTGGTGGGGGGTGTCCGCCCGCAGCGGACGGCATTGCCTTTCCTCAGCCTCTTGGAGAAACGTAGGGCCGTACCGAGGACGGACACCCCCCACCACGGCCCCGACCCACCCACCGGCAGAAGGCGCTACATCAACCACAGCGGACCGCAACGGGCCGCCGCAGGCATTCAAGGGGCGCGGGGAACTGCGCGACCAGCCACGACGAAACCCGCACCCGGCAACGATCCGCACCCACCCGCACAGCCGCCGCAGGCACCCGCACAGCCGCCGCAGGCGTCACGTCGTGATCGACCGCCAGATCCGTTCCGGCAGGACGCGGGCCGCCTCGTCCAGGTCCACGTCGCCCACCGCCAGCCAGCGCCGCGCCACGCCGATGACCGGGCCCAGGACCAGCGCCTCCAGCACCGCCGGCGGCAACGGCGCGATTTCGCCCTTCTCCACCCGCCGCGCCAGCCAGTCCGCCAGCGGCGACAGCCGCGCCTCCTGCGCGTCCCGCAGCTGCCGGGCCTGCGCCATGCCCACCCGGTCCGCGTGCGCGGAGTGCAGCAGCATCCCCGCCGCCGGATGCTCCCGCACGAATCCCAGATACGCCCGCACCACGGCCCGCACCCCGGTCCGGGCCGTACGGGAGCGTTCCAGCGCCGCCAGCAGCTCCCCCAGCAGCCGCTCCAGCCACCGCATCAGCAGCGCGTTCATCAACCCGTCCACACTGCCGAAGTGGTGGTACAGGCTGCCCAGGCTCACCCCGCTCGCCCGCGTCACCGCCCCGACCGTCAACCCCTGCTCCCCCGCCTCCGCGTACACCCGCAGCGCGGCGTCGAGGAGGGTCTCGGCGGTGGCCTCGCCACGTTGCTGCTTGGGGCTCATCGGGCGACCGTTCTGACGTGGAGGTGCTGGCCGGACACCCCGGCGGGGCACCGTGCCCGACAGCGTAGAACACCTGCCCGCACCGCGGCCCCCGGGCAAATTCCCGAACTCTTTTCTAGAAACCCGTTATGGTCCGCCGCGATCTTCGGCACACTGACCCGGGCCGGTCCCGACGCGCACGCGCGCGCCCGGGCACGCACGAGCACGCACGAGCACGCCCGGCCGCGCACCGGGACCGAAGCGAAGCCGAACGAACGGGGAGAACGTGGACGGGCACGACGGATTCGACCTCACCGGCAGCGGCGCCGAACCGCTTCAGGAGGACGATCCGCGCCGCATCGGTCCGTTACCGCTGGTCGGGCGGCTCGGCTCGGGCGGCATGGGCCGGGTGTACCTCGGGCTGCACGAGGGCGGGTACGCCGCGGTCAAGCAGGTGCTGCCGTCCGTGGCCGGCGAGGACAAGGACTTCCTGCGCCGCTTCGGGCACGAGCTGGACAACCTCGCCCGGCTGCCCGCGCACGCCACCGCCCGCCTGATCGCGAGCGACCGCGAGGCCCGTCCCCCGTGGTTCGCCACCGCCTATGTCCCCGGGCTCACCCTCCGCGAGGCCGTCGACCTGCACGGCGGCCCGCTGCCCGCCGATGCGCTGTGGCTGCTGCTGCGGGAGGCCGCGCGGGGGCTCGCCGCGGTGCACGAGCTGGGCATGGTGCACCGGGACGTCAAGCCGTCCAACGTGATGCTCACCGTCGACGGCCTCACCCTGATCGACTTCGGTGTCGCCCGCGCGGCGGAGCAGAGCCAGCTGACCCGGACCGGCATGGTCGTGGGCACGCCCGCCTACATGTCCCCGGAACAGGCCTCGGGCGCCCGCCGGCTCACCGGTGCCGTCGACGTGTTCGCGCTGGGCTCGGTGGTGGCGTACGCGGGATGCGGACGGCCGCCGTTCGGCGACGAGTCGGGGCACGCGGTGCTGTACCGGATCGTGCACGAGGAGCCCGACCTGGCACCGCTGCGCACGCTCGACCCCGACCTGGCCTCCGCCGTGGCGTCCTGCCTGGACAAGGACCCCGAGGGCCGCCCCACGGCCGCGGAACTCCTCGACCTGGCCCTCGTGCACGCCCCGGAGACCCCGGCCTGGCCGGCCGCCGTGGCCGAACGCCTCGCCGAGCGCGCGGCGTTCGCCGCGACACCGCCCCCACCGCCGCCGCACCCGACGGCGACGACACCGGCCCCCACCCCCGGCGACCCGGAACCCATCACCCCCGCCCCGGAACCGACCCCCGATCCGGCCCTTGGCCCGGAACCGGACCAGGACCAAGACCCGCACTCGAAACCGAACCCGGGCCCGGCCCAGGCCCCGGACCCGAAACCGGCACCGCCCCCCGTCGTCGCCACCCGCCCCGCCCCGGAGCGGGAGCGCCGCCGGACCCGCGTCCTCCTGGCCGTCGTCCCGGTCGTGGTCGTCGCGACCGTCACCACCGTCGCGCTGCAGCTCCTGCCGTACGCCTCCGCACCCTCACACGGTGACGCGGGCCCCAGCGCGTCGGCGCAGGTGGCGTCCTCGGCACCCGCCTCCGCCACCACCCCGTCGGCGACGGCGCCGACGACCGCCCAGCCGTCCAGCGGTCAGCCCACCGCCTCTCCCGGCGGCCCGGCGGGCCCGGCGACCGCCGCGGGGGCAGCGGCGGTGGGCGGCGGGGCCGGCGGGACGGACGCGGGGAACGCGGCCGGCGGCCAGGGGGGCCGGACGGGCACCGGCTCGCACACCGGCACCGGCACCGGCACCGGCACCGGCTCGAGCAGCGACTCCGGCTCGACCGGAACCGGATCCGGAAGCGGAAGCGGAGGGGGAAGCGGCTCGGGAAGCGGCACCGGCGCAGGAACCGGCACCTCCGCCCCGCCCCCCTCCTCCGGCTACGTCCACCTCCGCAACGGTCAGAACGGCAAGTGCGTGACCGAGATGTACAGCTCCACGCTCCTCGGGGCGTGCTCCGGCGCCGCCGCCTCCTGGGCCTTCCGCAGTGCGGCCAACGGCACGTACAAGCTCGTCAACCAGTCGAGCGGCCACTGCCTGAACGGCAATTACAACGGCCAGACGGTCGTCGTGGGCGACTGCGCCGGAACCGGCACCGCACTGCTGTGGCGTACCGGCTCCGGCTCCACCCTGGTCAATTCGTTCAGCGGCGGCTGCCTGGACCTGGCCTTCAACGGCGGTGTGACGACGCAGACGTGCCAAAGCGGGGCGGCGTCGCAGAAGTGGGCGCGGGGGTAAGGCGGCCCGGTATCGGCGCCGCCGATGACCCCATCGGCAGCGCCCCCCACTGGCGCGTGGACCGGGTCCACGGCGCGCTCGTAGCGTCGTGGACATGACCTCATCGCAGCTGAACACGCACCGGGGCACGGCCCAGCTGACGACCGCGATGGTGCTCTCCGGCACCCTCGGCGTCTTCGTCGTCGAGTCGGGCGCGTCCCCCTTCGACGTCGTCTTCTTCCGCGTCCTGTTCGGCGCCCTCGCCCTCGGCGGCTACGTCGCCGCCCGCGGCTGGCTGCGCGACCACGGCTTCACCCCGCGCACGTTCGGACTGGCCGTCCTCGGCGGGGTGTTCATCGTCTTCAACTGGGTGTTCCTGTTCTCCTCCTACGAGAACACCTCGATCTCCGTGGCGACCGTCGTCTACCACACCCAGCCCTTCTACGTGGTGCTGCTCGGCGCTCTCCTCTTCCGCGAGCGGCTCACCGCGGCCAAGGTCGGCTGGGTCGCCCTCGCCTTCGCCGGGCTGATCCTCGTCTCCGGCGTCACACCCGGCGACTTCGCGAGCGGCGGGACGTACGTCCTCGGCATCGGGCAGGCGCTGCTCGCCGCGCTGCTGTACGGGCTGTCGACCCTGGTCACCAAGAGGATCACCGGCGTACGCCCGCACCTGATCGCCCTCGTCCAGGTGCTCGTCGGCATCCCGCTGCTGCTGCCGTTCGCCGACTTCGGCGCGATGGCCGGCACCGGCTGGGACTGGGGCTGGCTGGTCGGCCTGGGCTTTGTCCACACCGGCGTGATGTACGTCCTGATGTACTCCGCCTACGCGAAGCTGCCCACCTCGAAGATCGCCGTCCTGGCCTTCGTCTACCCGGTGGTGGCGATGGTGGCCGACTGGGCGGTGTACGGCCACCACATCGGGCTGGTGCAGGCCCTCGGCGTCCCGCTGATCGCGTGGGCCAGTCTCAAGGTCACCCTTGCTCGGACACCAGCTGCCGCGCCCGTTCGAGGAACAGCCGGGCAGGAGCCGGCAGCCGCCTCCCGGCCCGCCACGCCAGCTGCGTCGAAAGCGTGAACGGCGGCTGCCAGTCCAGCCGTACCAGCGAACCCTCCGCGAGTTCCGCGGCGACCGTCACCTCGGGCAGCAGACAGACACCGAGGCCGGCCGCCGCGGCGCGCTTGGTGGCCTCGATGGTGCCGAACTCCCGGAACTCCACCGGCGCCACGGCCGTCAGTTCCCGCTCGAACAGGTCCCGGTAGGCGCAGCCGGGCTCGGTGGCCAGCAGCGGCTCGCGCACCAGGTCGGCGACGGCGACCTCCCCGCCGTGCAGCCGATGCCCCGGCGCGGCGACGAGCGCCAGCGGTTCGACGGCCAGCACCTCGCACTCCAGCCCCGGGTGCTCGGTCTCCTCCTCCATCAGGAACCCGAGGTCGTACGTGCCCTGCCGCAGCGCCTGCCGGGTCTCGTCGCCGAGGGTCGGGCGCAGGGTGAGGCGGACCTTGGGGTAGCGGTGGTGGAAGAACTCCAGCAGGGGCGGCAGGCGGTAGTTGGTCAGCGACTCCATCGTGCCGACGGCGAGCGTGCCGGAGGGCTCCTCGGCGCCGGCGACGGCCGCGCGGGCCTCCTCGGTCAGCTCGATGATCTGCCGGGCGTACGGCAGCAGCCGCTCGCCGGCGTCGGTGAGCCGGATGCGGCTGCCGAGCCGGTCGAAGAGCTGAGTGCCGAGGGCGTCCTCCAGGGCGCGGACCTGGCCGGTCACGCTGGACTGGGCGTAGTTCAGCTCGGCCGCGGCGCGCGTGAAGCTCAGTACGGTGGCGACCTTCTCGAAGGTGACGAGCAGCCGCAGCTCCATCAGCTCTGCTCGTCCTCGCCGCGCTCCTTGCCCCGCAGTTCCTCCGCGCCGCGCTCCTTGCGCCGCAGTTCCTCCTCGCGGCGGCGCAGGTCGGCCTCCCACTCCTTGAGCAGGGCCTCGTCCTTCTTGTTCTCTTCCTTCAAGGACTTCAGGAACTCGGGGTTGTCGTCGGGGGCGACCCACTCGGTGCGCTGGTTGCGGTGCCACTGGGACGGCGTCGAGCCGCCCGAGGGTCCCGCCCCGCGCTGCTTCCCGGCGACCAGCCAGGCGACGGGGCCGACCAGCACCTCGCCGAAGAGCAGGATGATGATCACCCACACCACCTTCGGCAGGCCCCGCACCTCCTCCTCCGGGGTGTTCAGGCAGTCGATGAAGGCGTAGATCCACAGCGCCAGCACCAGCAGGAACGGCAGATACCTGAGCATGGACGGGAGATCCCCCAGCAGACGGCGAGGGGCGCACGACGGGCCCCGGTGACGGGCTCAGAGTAGCCCGTGGCCGATACTGGGACGCATGGCTTACGACGATCTTCGTTCCCTTCTGCGGGCTCTGGAGCGCGAAGGCGACCTCAAGCGCATCAAGGCCGAGGTCGATCCGTACCTGGAGGTCGGGGAGATCGTCGACCGGGTGCAGAAGTCCGGCGGTCCCGCGCTCCTCTTCGAGAACGTGCGCGGCGCGTCGATGCCGCTCGCGATGAACGTGTACGGCACCGACCGCCGTCTGCTGAAGGCGCTCGGCCTGAAGTCGTACGCGGAGATCTCCGAGCGGATCGGCGGGCTGCTCAAGCCCGAGCTGCCGCACGGGTTCGTGGGCGTGCGGGAGGCGTTCGGCAAGCTCGGCGCGATGGCGCACGTGCCGCCCAAGAAGGTCAAGGACGCGCCCGTCCAGGAGGTCGTCCTCACCGGCGACGACGTGGACCTGGAGCAGTTGCCCGCGCTGTTCACCTGGCCGAAGGACGGTGGCTCGTTCTTCAACCTGGGGCTGACCCACACCAAGGACCCGGAGTCCGGGGTCCGCAACCTCGGCCTGTACCGGCTGCAGCGCCACGACCGGCGCACGATCGGCATGCACTGGCAGATCCACAAGGACAGCCGCAACCACTACCAGGTGGCGGCCCGGCGCGGTGAGCGGCTGCCGGTCGCGATCGCCTTCGGCTGCCCGCCGGCCGTCACCTACGCCTCCACGGCCCCGCTCCCCGGCGACATCGACGAGTACCTCTTCGCCGGGTTCCTCGCGGGCAAGCGGATCGAGATGGTGGACTGCAAGACGGTCCCGCTGCAGGTCCCGGCGAACGCCGAGGTCGTGCTGGAGGGCTGGCTGGAGCCGGGCGAGATGCTCCCCGAGGGGCCCTTCGGCGACCACACCGGCTTCTACACGCCGCAGGAGCCGTTCCCCGCGCTGACGATCGACTGCGTGACGATGCGCAAGCGGCCGCTGCTGCAGTCGATCGTCGTGGGCCGCCCGCCGACGGAGGACGGTCCGCTGGGCCGCGCCACGGAACGCTTCTTCCTGCCCCTGCTGAAGATCATCGTGCCGGACATCGTGGACTACCACCTGCCCGAGGCCGGCGGCTTCCACAACTGCGCGATCGTCTCGATCGACAAGAAGTACCCCAAGCACGCGCAGAAGGTGATGCACGCGATCTGGGGCGCGCACATGATGTCCCTGACGAAGCTGATCGTGGTCGTCGACTCCGACTGCGATGTGCACGATCTGCACGAGGTCGCCTGGCGCGCCCTCGGCAACACCGACTACGCCCGTGACCTCACCGTCGTCGAGGGCCCGGTCGACCACCTCGACCACGCGTCCTACCAGCAGTTCTGGGGCGGCAAGGCGGGCATCGACGCGACGAAGAAGTGGCCCGAGGAGGGGTACACGCGCGACGGAGGATGGCCGGACATGGTGGAGTCCGACCCGGACACGGCCGAACGGGTGACGCGGCGTTGGAAGGAGTACGGACTGTGAGGAGTCTGGCCAACATGGTGAACGGCAGGGCGGAGCCGGGGTTTCCCCGCCTCCGCGGGGGTGAACCGGAGTACGGCCTGTGAGCAGCGCCTCCGCCGCGATCCCCCAGCCGGGACGCACCAAGGCGTTCCTGCGGCTGGTGATGATCGAGCACTCGGTCTTCGCCCTGCCCTTCGCCTACATCGCGTCGCTGACGGCGATGTACGAGTGGGACCGCAACATCCACTGGGGCCGGCTGCTGCTGGTCACGGTCTGCATGGTGGGTCTGCGCACCTTCGCGATGGCCGTGAACCGGATCATCGACCGGGAGATCGACGCGCGCAATCCGCGCACCGCGCACCGCGAGCTGGTGACGGGCGCGATGTCCGTGCGGCACGCCTGGACCGGCGCCCTGATCGCCCTGGTGGTCTTCCTGGGCGCCGCCGCCCTGCTCAACCCGCTGTGCCTGGCGCTCGCCCCGATCGCCGTGATCCCGATGGTGGTCTACCCCTACGGCAAGCGGTTCACGAACTTCCCGCAGGCCATCCTGGGTCTTGCGCAGGCGATGGGCCCGATCGGCGGCTGGCTGGCGATCAGCGGCGAGTGGTCCTGGACGGCGGTCGTCCTGGGGCTCGCCGTGGGTGTGTGGATCGGCGGCTTCGACCTGATCTACGCCTGCCAGGACGTGGAGACGGACCGCGAGATCGGTGTCATGTCGGTCCCGGCCCGCTTCGGCATCCCGGCCGCGATCTGGGGGGCGCGGGCCTGCCACACGGTCACCACCGCCCTGTTCGCCTGGTACGCGGTGGTCACGCACGCCGGGTTCTTCTTCTGGCTGGGCCTGCTGATCGTCGCGGCCGCGTTCGTGTACGAGCACACGATCGTCCGCCCGCACGACCTGACGCGGCTGAACCGGGCGTTCTTCCAGGTGAACGGCTTCATCGGGATCGCCCTGTTCGTGTGCGCCCTGATCGACCTGCTGGTCCGCGGCCTGACGGTGTAGTGCGCCGGTCCGGTGGCCGCGCCGTGCGGGCGGTCCCGGGCCGGGTCATCGTCGCGCACACCGGTACGCTCAAGATGTGAACGCAGGGAAATCGCAGCGTGCGCCTTGGATCGTGGGGGTGTCCGGCGCGTCCGGGACGCCCTACGCGGCTGCCGTGCTGCGGGCGCTGATCGCCGCCGGGGAGGACGTCGACCTGGTGGTGAGCCGGGCGTCGCGGCTGACGCTGCTCGACGAGACCGGCATCTCCTTCCGGGACGCCCACTGGCGGGCCGACCTCGCCGAATGGCTGGCCCGGGGCGCCGACGGCAAGCCGGACAGCTTCGCCGTGGACGTCTCCGGGGTGCGGTACTGGAGCGCCGGGGACCTGGCTGCGGGGCCGTCGTCGGGGTCGTATCCGGCGAAGGGCATGCTGATCGTGCCGGCGTCGACGGCCTGTGTCGCCGGGGTGGCGCTCGGGCTGTCGAAGGACCTGCTGCAGCGGGCGGCGAGCGTCACACTGAAGGAGCGCCGCACGCTGGTGGTGGCCGTACGGGAGACCCCCTTGAACGGCCAGACGCTGCGTCACCTGGTGGCCCTGGACGACGCGGGCGCGAGTGTGGTGCCCGCGTCCCCGGCCTTCTACGCGGGCGCGACGCACATCCAGGACCTGGTGGACTTCGTCGCCGGACGCGTCCTCGACGCCGCGGGCGTCCCTCACGATCTGTACCGCCGCTGGAAGGGCGAACTGCGCGGTGGGAACGGCTGAGCGGCGCGAGCGGATTTCACACACTCCCAGAACTCTTCAGCGGAAGGCTTTCAATCGCATGGACGCGGTGGACAGGCAGCTCATCCAGGCCCTGAGGGAGAACGGCCGGGCCTCCTACGCGGAGCTGGGGCGCCTCGTCGGCCTGTCGGGACCCAGCGTCACCGACCGCATCAACCGGCTGGAGGCGGCCGGGGTCATCACCGGTTACCGGGCCACGGTCGACGCGGCCTCGCTGGGCCTCGGTGTCACGGCGCTGATCGGCATCTCGCTCTCTGACGCCGCCGACCACGAGGACGTGGCGCAGCGGCTGAAGGAGCTGCCGGAGATCGAGGACTGCTGGTTCATCGCCGGCGACGACTCCTACATGCTCAAGGTGCGCGCGACGGACGTGGACGGCCTGGAGAAGATCATCCGGCGGCTGTCGGGGACGAAGGGCGTCTCCCGTACGCGTACCACGATCGTGCTCTCCACGAAGTGGGAGAACCGGGTCGGGGAGCTGCCCGAAGAGGTCTAGGGATACGGTGGGCGGTGCTGTCTTCAGAAAGGGTGTTGGCATGGACGTCGGGCTCAAGCGCGAGCTGGAGGAGAAGGTCCGCTCCGGTGAGCGGCTGACCCGCGAGGACGGCATCGCGCTGTACGAGTCGGACGACCTCGCCTGGCTCGGTGGTCTGGCGCACGAGGTGCGGACGCGGAAGAACGGCGACGTCGTCCACTTCAACGTCAACCGGCACCTGAACATGACCAACGTGTGCACGGCCTCCTGTGCCTACTGCTCGTTCCAGCGCAAGCCGGGCGAGAAGGACGCGTACACGATGCGCATCGAGGAGGCCGTCAAGCTCGCCAAGGCGATGGAGTCGGAGAACCTCACCGAGCTGCACATCGTCAACGGCCTGCACCCGAACCTGCCGTGGCGCTACTACCCGCGCTCGCTGCGGGAGCTGAAGGCCGCGCTGCCGAACGTGTCGCTGAAGGC
Organism: Streptomyces sp. NPDC014801; assembly: GCF_043082085.1. Lineage (NCBI taxonomy): Bacteria > Bacillati > Actinomycetota > Actinomycetes > Kitasatosporales > Streptomycetaceae > Streptomyces > Streptomyces sp. NPDC014801. Next base: position 396,461 of record NZ_JBIBXG010000007.1, read on the forward strand.
GTTCACGGCGACGGAGATCCACCACTTCGAGACGATCTCCGGGCTGTCGGCCTCGGAGATCCTCGACGAGCTGATCGACGCGGGCCTGGAGTCGCTGACCGGCGGCGGCGCCGAGATCTTCGACTGGGAGGTCCGGCAGCACATCGTGGACCACAGGACCCACTGGGAGGACTGGTCCCGCATCCACCGGCTGGCGCACGAGAAGGGTCTGAAGACCCCGTGCACCATGCTGTACGGCCACATCGAGGAGCCCCGGCACCGCGTGGACCACGTGCTGCGGCTGCGTGAGCTGCAGGACGAGACCGGTGGTTTCCAGGTCTTCATCCCGCTGCGCTACCAGCACGACTTCGTGGACATGAAGGACGGCAAGATCCGCAACCGGCTGCAGGCGCGGACGCAGATGGCGACCGGCGCGGAGGCGCTGAAGACGTTCGCGGTCTCCCGGCTGTTGTTCGACAACGTGCCGCACGTGAAGGTCTTCTGGGTGATGCACGGTGTGCAGACGGCTCAGCTGGCGTTGCAGCACGGCGCGGACGACATGGACGGCTCGGTCGTCGAGTACAAGATCACGCACGACGCGGACAACTTCGGTACGCCGAACAAGCTGACGCGTGAGGATCTGCTGGAGCTGATCCGCGACGCGGGCTTCCGTCCGGTGGAGCGGAACACGCGCTACGAGATCATCCGGGAGTACGACGGGCCCGACGCCTCGCGCCGGGAGTCGCCTCAGCCGATGAGGGTGTGACCGGTTCGTTCTTCGAGTGCGGGTCCGCCGCGTGAGGGGCGCTGGTCGCCATCACGCGGCGGAGCCGCATATCGACGGGGTCCCGCGCCCCCTACGTGGGTACTCGCCGCGTATGCCCGCAAAGGTCCCGGAAGACGCGTACACCGCCGAGCCCTTCGTTCCGGACGGCGCCGGTCTGGATGGGCTGCGCCAAGCCGCGGCCGGCTGCCGGGGGTGCCCGTTGCACCGGGACGCCACCCAGACCGTCTTCGGCGCCGGGAACCCGCACGCCCGCGTGATGCTCGTCGGGGAGCAGCCCGGTGATCAGGAGGACCGGCAGGGGAAGCCGTTCGTCGGGCCTGCGGGGAAGCTGCTGGACCGGGCGCTCGCCGAGGCCGGGATCGACCCGGCGCAGGCGTATGTCACCAACGCCGTCAAGCACTTCAAGTTCACCCGGGCCGAGCCGAAGAAGCGGCGGATCCACAAGGCGCCGAGCCTGCGGGAGATGACGGCGTGCGGGCCCTGGCTGGCGGCCGAGCTGGCCGTGGTGGAGCCGGAGCTGATCGTGGTGCTGGGTGCGACGGCGGGCAAGGCGCTGCTCGGGTCGTCGTTCCGGGTGACCGAGGTGCGGGGGACGGTGCTGGAGCGGGAGATCCACGGGCGCAAGGAGCGGCTGGTGCCGACGGCGCATCCGTCCTCGGTGCTGCGGTCGGAGGACCGGGAGTCGGCGTTCCGGGGGCTCGTCTCGGATCTCAGGACGGCCGCGCGCATCCTGTCGTAATAGATACGATGGTCGTATGCCCCTTACTTTCACTCTGGACCCCGCCGTCGACGCGGACCTGCGCGACGGCATCCTCGACCTGTGGACGGACGTCTCCAACGCGGGCGGGGCCGTCGGTTTCGTGGCGCCGGTGTCGCGGGAGACGATCCGGCCGGAGCTGGTGCGGCACTTCGTGGCGATGGCCGAGGGGCGCTGCCGGCTGCTGGTGGGGCACGACGAGGAGGGGCGGGTCGCGGCGACCGCCTTCTTCACCTTCAACAGCCACCGGCTGATGACGCACTGGGTGTGGCTGTACACGGTGATGGTGCACCCGCGGCACCAGGGTCGGGGCTACGGCCGGGACCTGCTGGCGGCCGCGACGGACGCGGCCCGCGGTTTCGACGGCATCGAGGCGATCCGGCTGACCTGCCGGGGCGGCCTGGGCCTGGAGCGGTTCTACGGCTCGTGCGGCTACAAGGAGGTCGGGCGGGTGCCCGGGGCGATCCGGGTGGCGCCGGGGGACGACCGGGACGACATCACCATGCTGCTGCCGCTGCTCTGACGGCTCCCCGTCCCCGCCGCCAGGACTCCCCCCGCACTCCCCTCCCGGACTCCCCCGCACCCGCCTCCAAGATCGGGGCGGCGGCGTGCTTCACTGGGGACTGTCCCTGTTTGGATTCGGAAGAGTGGATTGAGATGCTCCGCTACACGCTGATGCGCCTCGGGATCTTCGCGGGCTGCCTCGTGGTCGTCTGGGGTCTCGTCTACTCGGGAGTCGTGCCGCGCGGCCTCGGCTCCTCCAACGGCATGTGGATGATCCTGCTCGCGCTGCTGATCTCGGCGCCGATCAGCTTCGTCGCCCTGCGCGGGGAGCGGGACCGGGCGTCGCAGAAGATCGCCCCGAAGGTGGACCGCATGCGCGCGAACATGCAGGCCGGCCTGCAGGCCAGCCAGAGCCAGGAGGACGTCGCCGACGACACCGCCCGGGCGCAGGGCCAGACGTCGTAAGACGCGTCACAGCTCACAGGCGCCCCGCCGACCGAAGCCCGTGGTCGGCGGGGCGCTTTGCGTTGTGCGGGTACTGCGACCCCAAGACCTCCCAAAGCAAGGCTTTGAGATTCTCAAAGTTCAAGTGTTAACGTCTGAGGTGTGAAGTCAGCAGCCGCGTCCGCCCTCCCCCAGAGCCTTCTGCTCGTGGCGCGCCTGCACGTGGACCTCTGCCGGTGCGCGTCCGGGATCTGTCGCCCCTGACGTCTCGCGACCTCTTCGCTCGCGACCCCGCGTCCACGTCAGCCCCTACGCGTCCCCAACGGAGCATGTCCGTGTCCTCGAACACGAAGTCCTTCAAGGTGCCCTTCTGGGCCCAGATACTCGCCGGCCTCGCCCTCGGTGTCCTGCTCGGCTGGGTGGCCCGCAGCCAGGACGTGTCCTGGCTGGTGACCACCCTGGACAAGATCGGCGGCACCTTCATCGGCCTGCTGAAGCTCGCCGTCGCCCCGCTCGTCTTCTTCGCGATCCTCGTGTCGATCACCAACCTGCGGAAGGTGAACAACGCGGCGCGCCTGGCGTCCCGCACCCTCCTGTGGTTCATGATCACCTCGCTGATCGCGGTGAGCATCGGCCTGGCCATCGGCCTGCTCACCAACCCCGGCGCCGGCACCGGCCTCACCCCGAAGGACGGCGCCAAGCCCGACCACACCGGTTCCTGGCTCGACTTCCTCACCGGCATCATCCCCACCGATGTGATCACGCCGTTCACCGAGCTGAACGTGCTGCAGATCGTCTTCATGGCCGCCGTCGCCGGTATCGCCGCCCTCCAGCTCGGGGACAAGGCCCAGCCGATCCTCACCCTCAGCGAGTCCGTGCTGGAGCTGCTGCAGAAGGCCCTGTGGTGGGTCATCCGGCTCGCCCCGCTCGGCACGGTCGGCCTCATCGGCCGCGCCATCGCCACCTACGGCTGGGACCTGATCGGCAAGTACGCCACCTTCACCGCCGACATCTACGTCGGCTGCGCGCTGGTCCTCTTCGTCGTCTACCCGGCGCTGCTGGCGACCGTCGCGAAGGCCAACCCGCTGCAGTTCTTCAAGGGCGCCTGGCCCGCGATCCAGCTGGCGTTCGTCTCCCGCTCCTCGGTCGGCACCATGCCGCTGACGCAGAAGGTCACCGAGCGGCTCGGCGTGCCGAAGGAGTACGCCTCCTTCGCGGTGCCGTTCGGCGCGACCACCAAGATGGACGGCTGCGCCGCGATCTACCCGGCGATCGCCGCGATCTTCGTCGCGCAGATCTTCGGCATCGACCTGAACGTGGGCGACTACCTGCTGATCGCGTTCGTCTCCGTGGTCGGCTCCGCCGCCACCGCCGGCCTCACCGGCGCGACGGTCATGCTGACCCTCACCCTGTCCACGCTGGGCCTGCCCATGGAGGGCGTCGGCCTGCTCCTCGCGATCGACCCGATCCTGGACATGATGCGCACCGCCACCAACGTGGCCGGCCAGGCGCTGGTCCCGGTCATCGTCTCGGCCCGGGAGAACCTGCTGGACCGCGCGGCCTACGACGCGGTGGGCGGCGCCTCGCTGGCCGAGGAGCCGGAGCGCGAGCCGGTGACCGCGGCGGCCTGAGCGGACGTACCCGAAGGGCGGCGGAGCTCAACGCTCGGCCGCCCTCGGCATGTCCACGGGGCGCGGCCCGCCCGTACGCTAGGCGCATGGGTGCGGTGAAGACCAAGCGGATGCCCCGGGCCGTCCGCGAGCGGCAGATGCTGGACGCCGCCGTGCGGATCTTCGGTCAGCGCGGCTACATGGCCGCCTCCATGGACGACATCGCCGAACTCGCCGGTGTGTCCAAGCCGTTGGTGTATCTGTACCTGAACTCCAAGGAAGACCTCTTCACCGCCGTCATCCGCCGTGAGGCCGCCGCCCTCACCGAGGCGGTCCGTGCCGCCGTCGACCCCCGGCTGCCCGCCGACCGCCGGCTGTGGGACGGGCTGCTGGCGTTCTTCACGCACACCGCGCGCCATCCCGACGCCTGGTCGGTGCTGCACCTTCAGGCGCGCACGGTGGGCGAGCCGTTCGCCGCGGAGGTCGCCGCGATGCGGGCGGAGATCGTGGCGTTCGTGACCCGGCTGATCGCGGTCGCCGCCCGTGACGCCCACGACGATCCCGACCTGGCCGAACGCGAGGTCGCCGGGCTCGCCGAAGCCCTGGTCGGCGCCGCCGAGTCGCTGGCCGCCTGGGCCAACGCCACCGACGGGGTCTCGGCCCGCCAGTCGGCGGCCACCCTGATGAACTTCGCCTGGTCGGGCCTCGGCAACCTCATGGCGGGCCGCCCCTGGACACCGCCGGCGGCCTGAGCGGGACGGCAACGCCCGTACCCGGCCGGTGACCTCACCGCCCGTGCGCCTCCGCCCGTTCCCGCTCCCGCGCCCGCGCCGGGCACACGGCTCGTCATGTCACCGCCCGTGCGCCCCCAGCGGCACCACACGCCCCGTCAGATGGGTGCGTTCCCCGCCGTGCAGGGCGAAGCGGCCGTCGCCGTCCGCCGCGTACCGCACCGTGCCCGGCAGCAGCACCGGCGCGCGGAACTCGGCGTGGACGTGGGCCGCGTCGGGCACGCCGTGCGCGGCCAGGCAGCGGGCGACGGTCCACATGCCGTGGGCGATGGCGCGCGGGAAGCCGAACAGGCGGGCGGCGAGCGGGTGCAGATGGATGGGGTTGCGGTCGCCGGAGACCGCGCCGTAGCGGCGGCCGAGGTCCGCGCCGAGCCGCCACTCGGCGACCGTGGGCAGCGGCGGCCCGGCAGCCTCCCGCGGCCCGTCCGCTTCCCGCGGCCCGGCGGCCTCCCGCGGCCCGTCCTCCGGCGCCCCCGCCGTGCGGTGCCGGGCCAGGTACGTGCTCGTCGACTCCCATACGACGACGTCGCCGTCCCGCAGTTCGGTCACCACGACCGCCTCCGTGCCGCGCCGGTGCGGGGCGAGCCGGTCGACGCGCACCCCGAGGCGGTAGGCGCCCGTGGCCGAGAGCGCGGTGTGGCGGGTGATTTCGATCGAGGTGTGGACCAGGCCGAGCAGCGGCAGCGGGAAGTCCCGGGCGCTCATCAGCCGCATGGCGAGGGGGAAGCCGAGCACGTGCGGATAGGTGACCGGCAGCGCGTCGGCGCCGGTGGCGAAGCCGCACACCCGCTCGTAGGCGGCGAGGCGGGCGAGGTCGACGCGCAGGCCGGGGAAGGTCAGCCGGGTGGCCGGAAGGGCGGCGTCCGGGCGGGGCCGCTTGAGCGGGGACAGCAGGGCGCCGCGCGCCAGCAGAGGCGCCAGCGCGGGCGGCCGGGTCAGGGTCTCCTCGCGCATCACGCCCCCAGCAGGCTCTGCCCGCACACCCGCACGACCTGTCCGTTGACCGCGCCGGAGGCGGGGTGAGCGAGCCAGGCGGTGGTCTCGGCGACGTCGACGGGCAGTCCGCCCTGGGCGAGGGAGTTCATCCGGCGGCCGGCCTCCCGGATGAGCAGCGGCACGGCGGCCGTCATCCTCGTCTCGATGAAGCCGGGCGCGACCGCGTTCACCGTCACCCCGTGTTCCTCCGCGGCGCGGGGCGCGAGCGCGCGCACCAGTCCGGCGACGCCCGCCTTGCTCGCCCCGTAGTTGGTCTGCCCCGCGTTGCCCGCGAGCCCGGCGATGGAGGCCGTCGCCACGATCCGGCCACCGCGCCGCACCGTCCCCTTGGCGAGCAGCGCGTCCGTGGTGCGCAGCACGCTCGCCAGGTTGACGTCGAGGACGGAACTCCAGTGTTCGGCGGGCATGTTGGCCAGGCGCCGGTCGCGGGTGATCCCGGCGTTGTGGACCAGGACGTCGAGGCCGTCGGGCAGTGCCTCGGCGATGCGCTCGCCCGCGTCGGCGGCGGTGATGTCGAGAGTGAGGGCGCTCCCGCCGAGCCGTTCGGCGACGCGCCGGGCGTCCTCTTCGGCCTGGGGCACGTCGAGGACGACGACCCGTGCCCCGTCCCGGGCGAGCGTCCCGGCGACCGCCTCGCCGATGCCCCGGGCGGCGCCGGTGACCAGGGCGGTGCGGCCGGCGAGGGGCCGCTCCAAGTCGCCGGGAAGGCCGGCGTTCCCGGTGCCGACCTCGATCACCTGGCCGCTGACGTAGGCCGACTTCGGCGACAGCAGGAAGCGCAGGGTCGACTCGGCGGCGGCCGCGTCGGTGAGCCGGACGAGGTTGACGGTGATGCCCCGGCCGATCTCCTTGCCGAGGGAGCGGGTGAAGCCCTCCAGCGCCTGCTGGGCGGCGGCCTGGTGGTGGTCGCGCGGGTCGAGCGGGGCGCCGGCGACGACGATCCGGCCGCTCGCCGCGACGGAGCGCACGACGGGGTGCAGGGCCGCGTGCACCTCGGCCAGTGCCGCCACGTCCGCCACGCCGGTGGCGTCGAGGACGACGGCGGCGGGCCGGCCGGTGCCGGCGCCGAGACCGGTGCGGGCCAGCACGGGCGCGAGGTCGGCGCGGGGGGTGCCGGCGGTCAGGTGCAGCAGGCCGCCGGTGAGCGCCGGCGTCTCGGGGGACCAGCGGCGCAGGGGCGCGGGCCGGGGCAGGCCGAGCCGCCGGGTGAGGAAGCGGCCGGGCGCGGTGGCGGTGAAGCTCAGATAGCGGTCGGCCATGAAGACCTCTCCTCGCGGGGGACGAGTTTGCTTACTCTGGAGTAAGGTTACCGACGGTAAGCCTAGGACACGCTGGAGGACCAGGTCGAGATGAGCCCCCTGACGCCGCCCACCGCCCGGCGCGTCGCGATCGTCGGCGGCAGCCGCATCCCCTTCGCCCGCTCCGACGGCCCCTACGCCACCGCCTCCAACCAGGAGATGCTCACCGCCGCCCTGGACGGCCTCGCCGAGCGCCACGGCCTGGACGCGCCCGGCGCCGTCGGCGAGGTCGTCGCCGGAGCCGTCCTCAAGCACAGCCGCGACTTCAACCTGGCGCGCGAGACCGTCCTCGGCTCGCGGCTGGACGCCCGCACCCCGGCGTACGACATCCAGCAGGCCTGCGGCACCGGGCTGCAGGCCGTGATCGCCGCCGCGAACAAGATCGCCCTCGGCCAGACCGAGTCGGCGGTCGCGGGCGGCGCCGACACCACCAGCGACGCACCCCTCGGCGTCAACGACGACCTGCGCCGCACCCTCCTCCAGGCCCGGCGCGCGAAGACCCTCGGCGGCCGGCTGAAGGCGCTGGCCCGGGTACGGCCCGGCCACCTCGTCCCCGACATCCCGCGCAACGCCGAACCCCGCACGGGCCGTTCCATGGGCGAGCACGCGGCGGTCACCGCGCGGGCGTGGAGCATCGGCCGCGAGGCGCAGGACGACCTCGCGGCCACCAGTCACCGGCGGCTGGCGGCAGCCTACGAACGCGGCTTCTTCGACGACCTGGTGGTGCCGTTCCGCGGCCTGGCCCGCGACCAGAACCTGCGCCCGGACTCGACACCGGAGAAACTCGCCGCGCTCCAGCCCGTGTTCGGCCTGGACGGGCCCGACCCGACCATGACCGCGGGCAATTCGACGCCGCTCACCGACGGCGCGGCGGTGGTGCTGCTGGCGAGCGAGGAGTGGGCGGCCGCGCGCGGCCTGGAACCGCTGGCCTACCTCACCGCCTGCGAGACGGCCGCCGTGGACTTCGTGCACGGCGACATCGCGGACGGCGAGGACGGACTGCTGATGGCCCCGGCGTACGCGGTGCCGCGGATGCTGGAGAAGGCCGGGCTGGGCATCGAGGACTTCGACCTGGTCGAGATCCACGAGGCGTTCGCCTCCCAGGTGCTCGCCACGCTGGCCGCCTGGGAGAAGCGGGGACTCGCCCCGGTGGACCGCGACCGCCTCAACGTGGCCGGTTCCTCCCTCGCCACCGGGCACCCCTTCGCCGCGACCGGCGCCCGGATCGTGGCGACCCTGGCCAAGCTGCTCGCCGAACGCGGCGGCCCCGGGCGCGGGCTCGTCTCCGTGTGCGCGGCCGGCGGCCAGGGCGTCACCGCGATCCTGGAGCGGCCGTGACCGGGCGCCCACCGGCCAAGTAGCGTGTGACCTGGGCAACGTGAGCCCCTGTCACACCGTTCCGGACGCTGCACAGCCCTGGCGCCGGACCCCCTTGGAACCCGCACAAGCCCCCCACAGGGGCCCCGTACGATTCCCCTGCCCAACCGGCGGTGACCGTCTGCCGACGCCCCCTCGGTGAACGCCCCGCCGGGCGAGGCACGTACGTCTTGCAGCCAGCAGTGCCGCTGCTGCACGCACCAGGAGCCGCCCGTGTCCACGCCCTACCCCACCTCCGCCGACTACACCGGGCCGCGCGAGCCCGTCCTGGTGGCCCCGGAGACCAAGCGGCTGGGCGGCGCGGTGCGCGAGGCGTCCGTGCCGCCGCTCGCCCAGCCGGTCCGGCACGGCTCGCTCGCCGACCTGCCCTTCGACAACGCCGACGCCGCCCCGCACGCGGTGGTCCTCAGCCGGCGCGGCCCCGACGGCCGGTGGACGGACGTGACGGCCGCCGAGTTCGCCGCGCAGGTCCAGGCCGTCGCCAAGGGCCTGATCTCCGAGGGCCTGGTACCGGGCGACCGCATCGCGATCATGGCGCGGACGACGTACGAGTGGACCCTGCTCGACTTCGCCGCCTGGGCGGCCGGCCTGGTCACCGTGCCCATCTACCCGACCTCCTCGCCCTTCCAGGCCCGCTGGATCCTCCAGGACTCCGGCGCGGTCACCCTCGTCACGGAGACCGTCGCGCAAGCCGCGGCCCTCGGCCCGGAGCGGCCCCACCTGCCCGACCTGCGGCACGTGTGGGTGATGGACGAGGGCCACATCGAACGCCTCGGCGAGGTCGGCGCGGCCCACGTGCCCGACCAGGAGGTCGGCGTACGGCGCGGCATGCTCGGCCCCGGCACGCTCGCCACCCTGATCTACACCTCCGGCACCACCGGCCGCCCCAAAGGCTGCGCGCTCAGCCACGGCAACTTCTTCGCCGAGGTCGACAACGCGATCGAACTGCTCTACCCCGTGTTCCGGGCGAAGAGCGAGGAGGAGCCGTCGGTCCTGCTGTTCCTGCCGATGTCGCACGTCTTCGGCCGGATGGTGGCCATCGCCTGCGTACGCGCACGGGTCCGGCTCGGCCACGCCCCCAGCCTGAAGGCGGACGACCTCCTGCCCGACCTGGCGGCCTTCCGGCCCACCTGCCTGCTGACCATCCCCTACATGCTGGAGAAGGTCTTCAACTCCGCGCGCGCCAAGGCCGAGGCGGGCGGCAAGCTCGCCACCTTCGACCGGGCGGCGGCCGTCGCCCGGCGCTACGGCACGACCCTCGAGGCCCAGCAGACCGGCACCGGCGCCGGCCCGACGACCGCGCTGAAGGCGGGGCGGGCGCTGTACGACCCGCTGGTCTACCGCAAGATCCGGCAGGCCATGGGCGGCCGGGTGAAATACGCCATCTGCGGCGGCTCCCCGCTCGGGCAGCGGCTCGCCGCGTTCTACGCCGGCGTCGGCATCGAGATCTTCGAGGGCTACGGCCTCACCGAGACCACCGGCGCCACCACCGTCACCCCGCCGCTCAAGCCCCGCCTGGGCACGGTCGGCTGGCCACTGCCGGGCACCCGCATACGGATCGCCGCCGACGGGGAGATCCTCGTCGCCGGCGACCACGTGCTGCGCGGCTACTGGGACCCGGCCGCCGGCGGGGTCGTCCCCGCCGCGCAGGACGGCTGGCTGGCCACCGGAGACCTCGGGGAACTCGACGACGAGGGCTATCTGACGATCACCGGCCGCAAGAAGGAGATCCTGCTCACCGCCGGCGGCAAGAGCGTCGCGCCGGCTCCGCTGGAGAACTGGCTGCGCGCCCACCCGTTGATCTCGCAGGTCATGCTGGTCGGTGACGGCCGTCCCTATGTCTCCGCGCTGATCACCTTGGACATGGACGGCGTCAGCCACTGGCGCCGGATGAACGGCAAGCATCCCGTCCCGGCCGAACTCCTCATCGGCGACGAGGAGCTGTACGCGGTCCTGCAACGCGCCGTCGACGAGGCCAACCGGCTGGTGTCCCGGCCCGAGTCCATCCGCCGGTTCGCCGTGCTGCCGGTCGACTTCACGGAGGAGGACGGCCATCTGACGCCGTCGATGAAACTGCGCCGGGAGGCCGTGCTGGACGCGTTCGCGGACGTGGTGGAGGAGCTGTACGCCGACCGTCGCTGAGCGGGGGGTTCTTGCCCGGGGGCACCTCCGGCGCCACAGTGATCTCATGGATCTGCAACTGGCCCGCCGGTGGCTCGCCACCGCCGTGGACGAAGCGCGCGCCGGGCTCGCCGAGGGCGGCATCCCGATCGGCGCCGCGCTCTACGGGGCGGACGGCACCCTGCTCGGGCGCGGGCGCAACCGGCGCGTCCAGGACGACGACCCCTCGACGCACGCGGAGACGGCGGCGTTCCGGGCGGCGGGACGGCAGCGGTCGTACCGCGGGACGACGATGGTGACGACGCTGTCGCCCTGCTGGTACTGCTCGGGGCTGGTCCGGCAGTTCGGCATCTCCCGGGTCGTGGTCGGGGAGGCGACGACGTTCCACGGCGGGCACGAGTGGCTCGCCGAGCATGGCGTGGAGATCGTGGTGCTGGACGACGCGGAGTGCGTGGCACTGATGCGGGACTTCGTCGCGGAGCGGCCGGATTTGTGGGGGGAAGACATCGGAACAGATGCCTCCGGCGGCTGAGCCGGGGGGTTCGGTTTCGTCACCGGGTGCGGGTGCCTGCGGCGGCTGTGCGGGTGGGTGCGGTTTCGTCGCCGGGTGCGGGTGCCTGCGGCGGCTTGGGCGGGTGGGTGCGGTGTGTTGCCGGGTGCGGGTGCCTGCGGCGGCTGAGTCGGGGGGTTCGGTTTCGTCGCCGGGTGCGGGTCCGTCGTGGCTTGTCGCGCAGTTCCCCGCGCCCCTGAATGCCTGCGGCGGCCCGTTCCTGTCCGGCGCCTCCTGCCGGTGGGTGGGTCGGGGCCGCGGTGGGGGGTGTCCGTCCTCGGTACGGCCCTACGTCAGTTCAAGAGGCTGGCGGAAGGCAATGCCGTCCGCTGCGGGCGGACACCCCCCACCACGTCCCCTTCTCGCCGCCGGCGACTGCAGGCCGTCGCCGCTACCTGTCGTAGCTGCGGGCCGCCGTCTCGCGTAGCTGCGGGCAGTCGTGCCGCTAGGGGCGGCACGGGTGGGCGCAGCGGCACCCCGCACCGCCGGGCCGCGCACCCCACGGCGGTCACCGCAACCCCGGGCACAGCGCACCGCAGGGCACCGCACCCCACGGCGTTCACCGCACCGCCGGGCGGTACGTGCCGCGCCCCACGGCGGTCAGGGTGCCGTGGGGCGCGAGGGGGCGTGGGGTCAGACGCCGGCGTAGGAGTGTTTGCCGGTGACGAAGAGGTTGACGCCGTAGTAGTTGAACAGCCAGCAGGCGAACGCGATCAGCGCCAGGTAGGCGGCCTTGCGGCCCTTCCAGCCGGCGGTGGCCCTGGCGTGCAGGTAGCACGCGTACGCGACCCACGTGATGAAGGACCAGGTCTCCTTGGGGTCCCACCCCCAGTAGCGGCCCCACGCGTCACCCGCCCAGATGGCGCCCGCGATGATCGTGAACGTCCACAGCGGGAAGACGGCCGCGTTGATCCGGTAGGAGAACTTGTCCAGCGAGGCCGAGGACGGCAGCCGCTCCAGCACGGAGCGGGCGAAGGTGCCGGGCTTCCCGCCGGAGGCGAGCTTGCTCTCGTAGGAGTCCTTGAACAGGTACATGATCGTCCCGACCGCGCCGACGTAGAAGGTCGCGCCGCAGAAGATCGCGGTGGAGACGTGGATGTACAGCCAGTACGAGTGCAGCGCCGGCACCAGCTGGTCGCTCGCCGTGTACAGGACGGTGACGGCGAGACCCAGGTCCAGCAGGACCGTGGTGATCAGGAACAGGCCGAGCCAGCGGACGTTCTTCTTCAGCGCCAGCAGGCCGAGGTACACGCCGACCGCGACGGTGGAGAAGGTGATGTTGAACTCGTACATGTTGCCCCACGGCGCCCGCTGCACGGACAGCGCGCGGGTGAGGACACCGCCGAACTCGACCAGGAAGGCGAGCACGGTCAGCGAGATCGCGATCCGGCCGTACAGGTCGCCCTGGGCGTCCCCGCCGTGCGCGCCGGGCCCGTCCGGCACGTCGCGCGCGCCGGCCGCGGACCGCACGGTGACCTTGGGCCGCTCCAGCACGGTGGTGCCGCCCGCCTTGGTGACGGTGACGGCCGGGGCGGCCTTCGTCGCCTGCTGCTCGGCGGTCAGCGCGGCCGCGGTGCGGGCGACCTTGCTGCGGCTGCCGAACAGCCACTCGGCGATGTAGGCGAAGAAGGCCAGGGTGTAGACGGCCATCGAGGAGTAGATCAGCACATTGCTGATGTTCGCGAGGTGTTCGTTGGTGGCGGCGGCGAGGGTCACTGCTTCTCAGCCCCTTCGGCGGGTACGGAGACTTCTGAGGGGTCGGCCGGGGGGCCGCTGTCGGGCTCGGGGGCGCCCGGTGCCTGGTCGTAGAGGATCTCGGCGAGCTGTCCCAGCTCCTCGGGCACCTTGGCGGACTCGCTGCGGCCGAGTCCGGCCATCTCGACGACCGTGACGCCGTCGGGGCCCGGGGTCGCGCGCACCCAGACGCGGCGGCGCTGGATGAACAGGGACGCGGCGAGTCCGAAGATCGCGGCGACGGCGCCGCCGAGGGCCCAGCCGCTGGCGGGCTGCCGGGTGACCTGGAAGCCCGCCCACTCCTTGACGCCGTCGAAGGTGATCGAGCCGGCCCCGTTCGGCAGCTGCATGGTCTGCCCGACCTTCAGGCGCTCGGCGAGGGGGTCGCCGTTGGCCTTCTTGAACTGCTTCAGGTGCTCGGTGTCGAGCTGGTACACGCTCTGCGGGATGCCCGCGTCGACGCCGAGGTCGCCGTGGTAGGCGTTCAGCGCCAGGCGCGGGTTCAGCAGCGCGGGGAACTGGGAGAGCATCGTGCCCTGGCCCTCGCCGGCGAAGGTGGGGATGAAGACGGCCTGGAAGCCGAGCTGGTCCTTCTGTCCCTGCGCGTTGCGGTAGCCGTCCATCACCTTGATCGCGCCGGAGGAGGTGACGTTGCCGTCCTGCGGCAGCAGCGGCACGGCGTCCTTCATCACGACGTTGCCCTTGCCGTCGCGGACGGTGACGACGGGCGCGTAGCCGTGGCTGACCAGGTAGACCTTGGAGTCGCCGATCTCCAGCGGCTCGTTCACCTTGACGACGGTCTTCCGGTCCTTGCCGTAGGCGCCGACGCTGTAGGTGAGGTGCGCCTCGTAGGTGCGAGGGGTGCCCCGGTTGGGGCCGGTGACCTCGTAGGTGCCGCGGAAGTCGTCGAGCTTGAAGGTGAACGGCTCCAGGTCGTCGGCGGAGAAGAGGCTGCCGGACTTGAAGTCGTCGTACTGGGTGAGCGTGTTGGAGAAGCCGCCGCCCTCGACGACGAGCTTGTCGCCCTCGGACTTGAACAGCTGCCCCGCGGCGAACGCGACCAGCATCACGATCAGCGCGATGTGGAAGACCAGGTTGCCCAGCTCACGCACGTAGCCCTTCTCGGCGGCGACGGCGTCCCCGGCGACGTGGGCGCGGAAGCGGCGCTTCTTCAGCAGGGCCAGCGCGGCCTCACGGACCTGTTCGGGGGCGGCCTCGGTGCGCCAGGTGGTGTGGGCGGGCAGCCGGGTCAGCCGCCGGGGCGCGGCCGGCGGGCGGCCCCGCAGCTGCCCGATGAACTGCCAGGTGCGCGGGACGATGCAGCCGATGAGGGAGACGAACAGCAGGATGTAGATCGCGGAGAACCACACCGAGCTGTAGACGTGGAAGAGGCCGAGCTTGTCGTAGACGGGCGCGAGGGTGGGGTGGTCGCGGCGGAACAGCTCGACCTTGGTGGCGTCGATGCCGGTCTGCGGGATGAGGGAGCCGGGGATGGCGCCCAGCGACAGCAGCAGGAGCAGCAGCAGCGCCACCCGCATGGAGGTCAGCTGCCGCCAGAACCAGCGGACCCAGCCGATGACGCCGAGGCCGGGCAGGGTGGACAGTTCCTCGCGGGGCGCGGTGGAGAGCTGGGAGCCCGCTGCTCCCAGGTCCTCGGCGTCGGACGGGGTCGTCGGGTCGGTTGTGGTCTTGCTCATCGATCAGATCCCCACAGTGAAGCCGTCGGACCAGGTCTGCATGTCCTGCACGAGGCGGTCCCAGGCGCCGGTCAGCAGCAGCAGACCGGTCGCGATCATCATGGTGCCACCGACGCGCATCACCCAGACATAGTGGCGCTTGATCCAGCCGAAGGCGCCGAGCGCCTTGCGGAAGGCGACCGCGGTGAGCACGAAGGGCACGCCGAGGCCGAGGCAGTAGGCGACGGTGAGCAGGGCGCCGCGGCCCGCGCTGGCCTGGTTCATCGCCAGGCCCTGCACGGCGGCGAGGGTCGGGCCGATGCACGGGGTCCAGCCGATGCCGAACAGCGCGCCGAGCACGGGCGCGCCGAGGAGCCCGGCCACGGGGCGGGTGTGGAAGCGGAACTCGCGCTGCGTCAGCCAGGGCATCAGGCCCATGAAGAAGACGCCCATGAGGATCATGACGACGCCGAGGACCTTGCTGAGGATGTCCTTGTGGGCCTGGACGTTCTGCCCGAAGTAGCCGAAGAAGGCGCCGGTGGAGACGTAGACGGCGGTGAAGCCGAGGACGAACAGGGAGGCGCCGGCGACCATCCGGCCGCGCCGGGCGTCGGCGAGGTCGGTGCCGCTGACGCCGGTGACGTAGGAGAGGTAGCCGGGGACGAGCGGCAGGACGCAGGGTGAGAAGAAGGAGACGAGTCCGCCGAGGAGCGCGACGGGCAGGGCCACCAGCAGGGCTCCGTTGAGCACCGTGCCGTTGGGGTCCGCGACCGCGGCGAGGGTGGTGACTTCGGTCACGTCACTTCTCCGCCAGGACCGGCTTGATCATCGACCGCAGCTTGTCCTCCGACAGGGGCTGCAGCGTGCGGGCCGCGATCTTCCCGTTGCGGTCGATGACGAGCGTGGACGGGATGGACTGCGGGTTGAGGGTGCCCTTCTTGAAGCGCAGCATCAGCCGGCCCGCCGGGTCGTACAGGCTCGGGTAGCTGATGCCCTGCTCCTTCTCGAAGGCCGCGGCCGTGCTGACCTCGGGGTCGCGGGTGTTGATGCCGACGAACTGCACGCCCTGGCCCTTGAGCTCCTGGTACACCTTCTCGAAGCCGGGCGCCTCGGCGCGGCAGGGCGGGCACCAGGAGCCCCACACGTTGAGGACGACGACCTTGCCCCGGTAGGCGGCGACGTCGAGCTGCTTGCCGTCGACGGTGCGGCCGGACAGGTCGGGGGCGTCGGCCCGCTCGCCCTTGTCGGCGGTGGCGATGCCGTCCTTGCCCATCACGAAGTTGGTGTTGCCGCCGCCGCCCGAGGTGCCTCCGGAGGTGCACGCGGACAGGGTCAGCGCGGCCGCGGCGGCCGTGGCGGCGAACAGGACGGCGCGGCTACGGGCGGCTCGGGTGCGGAACGAGCCCTGGGGGGCGCGGCTGGCGGCACTCATGTGAAAAGTTTCGCATGTCCCCCGCGGGGATCTTGGGCGCCCCCCTTGCGGGCGGAAACCCGCATTTCAGGCGCCGTTCGCGGCGCCTTTTCCGGTGTCGGCGAGGAACGTCTTCCAGCCGCCGGCCGGGCGCTGCCCGACCTCCAGGGTGCGCAGCTTGGCGAGCACCTCCGGCTTCTGTACGTCCATCCAGTCGACGAACTGCCGGAAGGAGACGAGACGGACGTCGGCGCCCTTCTCCTTCTCCCGTGCGATGTGCTTGAACGCCTCCTCGACGGCGTCCATGTAGATGCCGCCGTTCCACTGCTCGAAGTGGTTCCCTATGAAGAACGGCGCCCGGTTTGTCTCATATGCCCGCTGGAAGCCGGATATGTACGCCTGGGCGGACTGCTGCCGCCAGCCCGGGTAGTTGTGAGCGGGGGCCTTGGTGGAGTTGACGGACTGGTTGGCCAGCATGTTGTAGTCCATCGACAGGACCTCGAAGCGGCGGCCGGGGAAGGGGATCTGCTGCAGGGGCAGGTCCCAGATGCCCTGCCGCTTCTTCGGCCAGGTCTGACGGCCGCCCGGCGAGGAGGCGTCGTAGCGCCAGCCGAGCGCGCGGGCGGTGGGCAGCAGGTTGTCCTGCCCGAGCAGACAGGGCGTGCGGCCGCCGACCAGCTCCTTGTCGTAGTCGAACGGCAGCGGCGGCAGATCGCTCCAGCCGGTGTTGGTCTTCCACTGCTTCACGAACGACTTCGCCTGGTCGATCTCGCTGCGCCACTGCTGCGGCGTCCAGTGCGCGACCGTGCCGTGGCCGGAGCAGAAGTGGCCGTTGAAGTGGGTGCCTATCTCGTGCCCCTCCAGCCACGCCCGGCGCACGTTCTCCAGGGTGGACCTCACGTGCGCGTCGGTGAGGTAGCCGATGTCGGAGGCGCCGCGCGGGTTGTTCGGCGGGTCGTACAGGCGCTTCTTCGACTCGGGCAGCAGATACAGCCCGGAGAGGAAGAAGGTCATGCTCGCCCCGTGCTCCTTGGCGAGGTCCAGGAAGCGCGGGAAGAGGCCGTTGCCGACCTCGCCGGCGCCGTCCCAGGAGAACACGACGAACTGCGGCGGCTCCTGCCCCGGCTCCAGCGGCTGCGGCGCGTCCGGCTGGTGCGGCTGCTTGCCGGTGAACGCCGTGGAGCCGTCGCCGATGGGGCGGGCACTGGCCGACGGCGAGGCGGAGGAATCCTTCCCGGACCCCCCGGACCCGCCCGCGTGGGAGGACCCGCCCGACGACGTGAGGCCGCCGCAGCCCGCGAGTGAGGTGGCCGCCGCGGCGCCCGCGCCCAGGCCGAGCATTCCCCTGCGGGAGAAGGTGCGCATGAGTTCCCCGATTCGTCACGTCCTTGGGTGGTCACCCAGTCAGAGGGCGCGACGAACCGGGGGGTTCCGCGGGCTCGTATGCGTTACGCCACGAACGTAACAAAACTGTCCCAAAGCTGACCGGCCGTCAGACGGCGGCGCCGGGGGACGGCCGTGTCACGCGCCGAAGGCCTTGCCCTGGCCCTTCGCCGGCTTGGCGCCGGCCAGCAGGTGGGCCGGGACCAGGTCGCGGGCCGGCTCGGTGTAGCCGACGGAGACGATCTTGTCGCCCAGGTACGTGAACGTCGTCAGCGAGGCGAGCGTGCACTGCCGCTTGCGCGGATCGTGCCACAGCCGGCGCCGCTCGACGTAGGAGCGCACGATCCAGATCGGCAGCTGGTGGCTGACGAGCACCGCCTCGTGCCCGCGCGCCGCGTCCTTCGCGGCGTTCAGCGCGCCCATCATCCGCACCACCTGGTCGACGTACGGCTCGCCCCAGGACGGCTGGAACGGGTTGACCAGGTGCTTCCAGTTGGCGGGCTTGCGCAGCGCGCCGTCGCCGACGCCGAACGTCTTGCCCTGGAAGACGTTCTCGGCCTCGATGAGCCGCTCGTCGGTCGCGAGGTCCAGCCCGTGCGCCTTGGCGATCGGGGTCGCCGTCTCCTGCGCCCGCTCCAGCGGGGAGGCGCACACGTACGTGACGTCCCGGGAGGAGAGGTGGTCGGCGACCCGCTCGGCCATCTTCCGGCCGAGCTCCGACAGGTGGTAGCCGGGCAGCCGCCCGTACAGGATCCCGTCCGGGTTGGCGACCTCGCCGTGCCGCATCAGATGGACGACGGTGATGTCCTTGCTGCTGTCGCTCACGCGGTGGCCTCCGCCGCGGCTCGGGCCGCCGCCGGGAGGGCGTCGGCGATCTTCTGGATGGCCCGCTCGTCGTGCGCGGTCGACACGAACCACGACTCGAACGACGACGGCGGCAGGTACACGCCGTTCTCCAGCAGGGAGTGGAAGAACGCGGTGAAGCGGAACGACTCCTGCTTCTTCGCGTCCTCGTAGTCGCGGACCTCACGGTCTGTGAAGAACACGGAGAACATGTTGGAGGCGGTCTGCAGCCGGTGCGCGACCCCCTCCTTCGTCAGCGCCTCGGTGACGAGCGAGCGGATCTGCTCCGACACGGCGTTCACCGTGTCGTAGGCGGCGTCGTCCAGCAGGCGCAGCTGGGCGAGGCCGGCGGCCGTGGCGACCGGGTTCCCGGAGAGGGTGCCGGCCTGGTAGACGGGCCCGGCGGGGGCGAGGTGCGCCATGACGTCGGCGCGCCCGCCGAACGCCGCGGCCGGGAAGCCGCCGCCCATGACCTTGCCGAAGGTCATCAGGTCGGGCTTGACCCCGTCGATGCCGTACCAGCCGGCGCGGCTGGTGCGGAAGCCGGTCATGACCTCGTCGGAGATGTACAGGGCGCCGTTCTTCTGGCAGGCGTCCTTCAGCCCCTGGTTGAAGCCGGGCTGCGGCGGCACGACGCCCATGTTGCCGGGCGAGGCCTCGGTGATCACACAGGCGATCTCGCCGGGGTGCCGGTGGAAGGCCTCCTGCACGGCCTCCAGGTCGTTGTACGGCAGCACGATCGTGTCGCCGGCCTGCGCGCCGGTGACGCCCGGGGTGTCCGGCAGCGCGAACGTCGCCACACCGGAGCCGGCGGAGGCGAGGAGGGAGTCGACGTGCCCGTGGTAGCACCCGGCGAACTTGATCACCTTGGACCGGCGGGTGAACCCGCGGGCGAGCCGGATCGCGGACATCGTCGCTTCCGTACCGCTGCTGACCAGCCGCACCTGCTCCACGGGCTCCACCCGGGCGACGATCTCCTCCGCGAGCGCGACCTCGCCCTCACCGGGCGTGCCGAAGGACGTGCCGCGGGCGACGGCCTCCTGCACGGCGGCGATCACCTCGGGGTGGGAGTGCCCGAGGATCATGGGGCCCCAGGAGCAGACCAGGTCGACGTACTCGCGCCCGTCGGCGTCGGTGAGGTACGGGCCCGTGCCGGACACCATGAACCGGGGCGTGCCTCCGACGGCGCGGAAGGCCCGCACCGGCGAGTTCACGCCACCCGGCGTGACGACCGCCGCACGGTCGAACAGGGCCTGGGAGGCAGGCGCTTCGTAGGGATAGGGCAGTTCGCTCATGACGTGCGGCTTCTCCGACCTCTTCCGGGACCTTCTCCGGCTGGGCTGCCGGGTGACCTCCTCAGGGTAGGCCGACGACCCCGGTACGGGAGATCCGCACCCGCCGCGGCGGTGCGGACCCCGCGCCGCGGAAGGCCGGGACACGCCCGCCGCGGGCGACCGGTACGCGCCATCGCCGGGACCCGCACCCGCCATACGAGAGATCCGCACCCCACCCATCTGAGAAACTGGTGCCCGCATACGTATGGACATGACGAAGGGTCGTGTCGGGGGCGCCTCGAAAAACCTGCGGACAGCTGTTCCAGCGCACGTTTCGGCGAGCGGCCGTGGGGGAGGTCACTGACACGATGATCGGGTTGCGCGGCCCCGGCCACGCATCCTAGAAAAGCAGTCGGGTGGAGATATGCATCGCGGTGGCGGACTGGGCGAGGGGACCGATGACCTGGGTCCTCGACGTGCCCGGCGGGGAAGGCACCGGCGCGACGCGGAGGCAGCGAACGACGCACGTCAGGCACAGGGTGCACCGAACGAACCGGAGCGGTTCGACCCGCTGAGCCGGGTGGACCGCCCACGGGCGGGGAGCAGGAATGGTGGTCGGGTGGGGGTGACGTACAAGTACTTCGGCGCGCCGGACGGAGCGACCGCGGCCCGCGTCCCGATCTCCATGCGCCCCGAGGAGCTCGGCGGCGACGAGCTCGGCATGAACGGCATGTTCACCAAGATCAAGCCGGAGACGATGGCCGCGATGGTCCTGACCGGCATCGAAGGCGTCCCCCTGCACAAGGTGCCGCCGCTGGAACTGGTCGTCCTGCACCCCGACTACGCGGTCGTGAAGCTCCCCATGACGGTGGTCGACCCCCTCCGCGACATCGGCGAGGAAGCGGTCGGCGCGGCGGCGTTCATCTGGTCCACGGTCCCCGACCGGGGCGGCCCCCGGGACGCGTTCAACGTGTACCAGCTGCTGCACGAGTGGCAGGACTTCTCCAAGCGGCTGCACGACGCCGGCCACCAGCCGTACTGCCTGGTGTGGCCCTGAGCTGGGGTTTCTCGGGTAACCACCAGCGCCAACCAGCCAGCAAGGTATGCCGTTGGACCGTCCAAGGGCCGGTCCAACAGGGATGCCTCCGCCCCAGGGGTGGCGAAGGCCATCGGGCACCAGGGGCGCGCGCACATCCATGGCGACCTTGCCCTGCCCGGCCAGCGCACCCCGCTCGATGACTACATCGACGAGCTGACCCCCTGCGCGAGCGGGTTGCCAAGATCGGCAACAACGTCAACCAGATCGTCCGGAAGCTCGACGCGGGCGGCCATCCGCACCCTGGGGACAACGCTGCTCTGACCCATGCCGGGCGCACCCTCACGGCGGTCCGTGCCGCCGTCGTTGAGATCGCTGCAGCCGCTAACCAGGCCGTCACCAAGAAGGCGGCCTGATGATCGCCAAGATCAGCAGCGGCAAGGACACAGCCGGCCTGATCCGCTACCTCTTCGACATCAAGAGGGCCACGGACCACACCGACCCTCACCTCGTTGCCTCCTGGGACGGTTTTGCCCCCGACCCCGGCCGAAGCGACGACTTCGCCGCCACAAAGAAGCTCCTGGTGGCCGACCTCGACCTGCGCGTCAAGCAAGCCCGCCGACTGGGACGTGCGCCCGAGCAGCATGTCTGGCACTGCTCCATCCGAGCCGCCACAACCGACCGCCACCTCAGCGACGAGGAGTGGGCCCACATCGCCCGCCGCGCTGTGGCGGCCACCGGCATCGCGCCACAGGACGACCCGGACGGCTGCCGCTGGGTCGCCGTCCGCCATGCACCCGACCACATCCACATCGCCGCCACCAAGGTCTGAGGCGACCTGAGTACCGCCCGCCACTGGAACGACTACCTCACCGCCGACCGCGAACTCCAAAGATCGAGAAGGAGTACGGCCTTCACCAGGTCGTGCGGGGAGACCGCACCGCCGCCCCGCGCCCCACTCGCGCCCAGCAGGACCACGCCCGCGCCCTCCGGGGCGCCATACGAGCCCTGCGCACCGCGCCGGTCACCGGTGACGGGTCCGGGCTGGCGATGTTCCTCGACAGCGCTGTCCTTGTCGTCCTCGCCGCGGCCCGCTGGCACCAGGTCCACCGGCACGACCAGCAAGTCGCCGCAGCTCACCAAGCTCTGGTTCACCTGCAGGCCGCCTACCATCAAGCCGCCGCCGGACCGCTGACCGCCCTGGCCCAGCGTCAGCCACGGGGCCGCAGCATGGAACGGCACGCCCAGCGGATCCTCGTGATCCTGCCCGACCACGTCCAGCAGGTCCTCGACGACCCCGCCTGGCCGGCACTGGCCGCCGCCCTGACCGAAGCGGAGAACGCGGGTCACGACCCCGAGCAGCTTCTCCAGCAGGCCGCACGGCTGCGCACATTGGACGACGCCCGCTCCGCCGCCAGGACCCTCACCTGGCGAATCCAACGCCTCGCCGCCCGGCAGTCCCCCAGCGATCGAGCTCGAGCCGCCCAATCCCGTACGTGGGTGACACCGCGACCGGCACACTCCGGCCAGACACGACCGAGCCAGTCACAGCCTGGGCCTGCGGGCCCCACGCGACACCGGTCATTCCGGCACTGATGGCCTCGCGTCTCGAGGCCGTCAGCCGCGGGGACACACACCCTCTTACCAAGTCACGGACGGAGTCACCGCGCTGTGCTGACCAGAGGCTCCAGCAAGTCCAGTGCTTCCTCCCAGCGGAAGCGCTCCGCCGCGCCGCCAGCCCTCGGCCGGTGCGGTTCGCAGGAACCGATCAGGACCCCCATACCCCGCAGCCGGTCCAGGCTCTGCTGGTAGGCGGGGTGGGCGGCCTGGGCGGAGTTCAGGTAGGGCAGTGCCACGGTCGGGATGCCCATGCCGTACGCCTCGCACAGGATGCCCAGGGCGAGGGTGTCGGAGATCCCGGCGGCCCACTTGTTGATCGTGTTGAAGGTGGCGGGGGCCACGGCGATCGCGTCCGCCGGCGGCAGTGGGCGCGGGTCTCCCGGTGAACGCCAGGCGGAGCGGATCGGGTAACCGGTCTGTGTCTCGATCGCCTTGGTATCGATGAAGCCAAGCCCCTGTGGTGTGGCTATGACGCCGACGTCCCAGTTCGCCTCCTGGCCGGCCGTGATGAGCTTGCCGACGTCTCGGGCAACACCTGCAGCGCACACGACGACGTACAGGAAGGGCTTCTTGTCCGGGGCGGTCGGCTCGGTCACGCGGGGACTCCCAGTTGGCGGCTGAAGTGGTGCAGTTCCGGCAGGGTACGTCGGCGGTCGCGGGCGGCCATGTCGGCGACCAGGTTGCGGACGTCGGGGCGGCGGATGTCCTGGGCGGCGCAGGTCTCGGCGATCCGCAGGGCCTGGTAGCCGTCGGCCAGGCGGCCCTGCTGGCTGTAGGCGCGGGCCGCTTCGACCCATAGTGCGGCACGGCGTTCGGGGACCGGGATGTGCCGGCGCATGAGGGGCCGGGCCGCCTGAAGGGCGAGGCCGGCGTCACCGAAGGCCACCAGGGCGCTGAGTTCGTGCAGGGCGACATTGGTGGGGCTGAAGGTGGCCCAGGCGTCGGGCTGATCGAGAGTGACGTACCGGGAGACTTCCTTCGCCTCGGCGAGGAATTCCTTTGTGGCCGCGCGGTCACCGCGGCTGCTGGCCGCAGTCACTCCGCGCAGGAGCAGCAGTCCGACAGCGGCGAGGTACTTCGGTGAACGCCGGTCGTAGGAGCCGGTGAGCTGGTCCGCGGTGTACCGGACCAGGGTGACGGCCTCTGTGGCGTGCTTCTCGCGGACCAGGACGTGGGCCTGGACGCGGACGCTGGAGGCGAGAACGACCGGGTCGCCTGAGCGTTCGGCTTCTGCCATCGCCCGGCCGACGGCGAGCCATGCGTTGCCCTGGTCGTGCTGCTTGAGCAGCAGGCTCGTCGCCGTCTGGTACGCCGTGGCCAGGAGCCGGGACACGGTATCCCTGTCCGTCGCATCACCGGCGGCCAGTCGCAGGTCGGCGATCAGGCTCGGGAGGGTGCGCTCCAGCTCTGTGTAATGGCAGGTGTGGAAAAGCCTGAGTGCTGATCCGACGCGTTCATACAGGACGGCGGTGTCCTGGGGGCCACCGGTGCCCGCAGGGCCGGGACCGGGCAGGAGGGCCTGGACGAGGGCGGTGTGCGAGGCCGAAGAGCCGGCCGGGGCCGCGAGCGCTGCGATGCTCGCGGCGAGGAAGGTACGGCGGTGCATGTCGTCAGCTTCTTGATCGGCGGCGGAGACGTCCTGAGATGGGGAAAGGCCCAACTCATGAGGTGGAATGTTCAGTTCCTGCGCGATGGCGCGTAGTACGCGGATGTCCTCCGTGCCGCGACCGCTCTCCAGACGGCTCACCTTGGACTGGTGATACCCGAGCGCTGCGGCCACGTCGTGCTGTGAACGCCGCTGTAACACCCGTGCCCGACGGATTTGTTCTGCGATCCGTCTCGCTTCCCCATATGCATCGGCCATCTGCCACGGCTCCCTCCGCCGTCGCGATCCTGCCTGCTCAACCGAGCATAGATCAGACCTAGTTGGCGGTGATGCAGCTCCTGCATAAGTCATGCGGCGCCCGCGTCAGGGCTCACCATTCACGGCGACGGGCTGGTTGCTTGGTGTGGCCCCACCTACACCGGGAGGCCGCTCATGGAAGCGCACCAGCTCGCTTTCTCCCTACCCGCGACGCCCGCCGCAGCAAGCGAGGCCCGGCACCAGGCCGTGGACGCGATAGCGGGCTGGGACGCGGGACTGGGCACCGAGGTGGTGCACACAGCCGAACTGCTGGTCAGCGAGCTCTTCACCAACGCGGTCCAGCACGCCGGCACCGGGTCCGTCTCGCTCACGGTCTGTCTCGACGAGGCCGTCCTGCGGATCGAGGTCTGCGACACGAGCCCAGTACTGCCCCAGCCGGCTCTGCCCGAGGCGGACAGCGAGGGCGGCCGGGGCCTGTTCCTCGTCGCCGCTCTTGCCGACCGGTACCACGCCGAACCGACCGAGACCGGCAAGCGCTGCTGGGCCGAAATCAACCTGACCAGCAAACCCAGCCAGGAAGTCGCCTGTTTCTCCCCCCTGCAGAGGAGTTGATGATGACGACCACCCACGCCCCCGGCGTGGCCGCCGAGGTGATCGCCGTACGCCCTGGGTCGCCGCTCGCCGGCACCGTGAGCGTCGACGGCTCCAAGAACGCCGCTCTGCCACTCCTGGCCGCCGCGGCGGCCCTCGGTCGCACGGTCCGGTTGAGCAACGTGCCGGACAGCACGGACGTCCAGATCTTGCTCGCTCTGCTTCAACAGGCAAGGTGGCATGTCGCGCAGCCGGTCGGAGAACCGACCACGTATGTGGTCCTGCCGACGGAGGCATCTGCGGGGTTGCCCGATCTGGCGCAGGCAGCCCAGATCCGAGCCTCGTACTACCTCGTCCCTGCTCTGCTGGCGCGTTACGGCCAAGCGCAGCTGCCCTGGCCGGGTGGCTGCCGGATCGGTGCGCGCGGGATGGAGCTGCACTTCAAGGTGTACGAGGCATTCGGCGACCGGAGCCGGCAGAACAAGTCCGGTTACGGCATCGAGGCACTTACCTCTCACACCGGCACCGTCTCCATCGCACTGCCGTTCCGCTCTCGCGGTGCGACCGTGGCCGCGACACTGCGCGCCCTCACAACCGGCCGCCCCTTACGGCTGGGCCAGCCCAACCTCTCGCCCGAAGTCCTGAGCGTGCTCGACGCCCTGAGTTCGGTGGGCTGGGAGACGCGCGCCGGCGAGCATGTACTCACTCTCTCACCGCCCTCCTCGTCGCCGACTGCTCCCGCTGCCTGGACAGTGCCCGGAGACAAGATCGAGGCAGCCACGCTCGCCTGCGCGATCGCCGCGACGCGCGGTACTGCACGTATCAATGGCGTGGAGGGCAAGGACGTAGGCCCGTTCATGGCTGCCCTTCATCACCTCGGCATCCCCGTGGACGCGAAGCCGGATGGCCTTACCGTCCGCGCCCAGGAGGCAGCCCCCACTGGTCGTCCCCTGCGGGCCATTGCCTCCTTGAGCCCGGCCGGCTTGGACGCCGACTTCGAACCACCGCTCATGGCACTGGCCCTCGGACTGCCCGGTACACATCTGTTCGCCGACGCCATCAATCCCGGCCGCCACGGCAACCTGCTGCCACAGCTGACCCGCCTGGGCGTCGAGATCGAGGAGATCTCCCCCACCGAATGCCGCCTGACCGGGCCCCAGCAGCTGACGGGCACTGGCGTCGAAGCCACCGACATCCGCACCGGGTCCGCCCTCATGGTCGCCGGCCTCACCGCCCAAGGCGTCACCACCATCGGCGGCCTCGACCAGCTGCGCCGCGGCCACGCTGACCTGTCCGGCAAGCTGCGCACCCTGGGCGCCGACATCTGCGAGGTCACCCCATGACCACAGACGGCCGGAACCTCCGCCAGATCATTGCCACGACGGACGTCCACTCCGCTTTCGACAACGCCACGCCCTTCCTGACCCACCTCCACGCGCTGCGTCCGACCTCGCTCATCGTGGACTGTGGCGACTTCTTCGAAGGCAGCGGGTATTACCGCCTCGCTCGCGGCACCATTGAGCGGGAGATCCTGCTCGGACTCTACGACGTGCTGGCCCCTGGCAACCACGGCTGGCCCCACCACTTCGAACCCGACCTTCACCGACGCACTGTCTGCGCCAACGCCGTCGATGCCGACACCGGCGACGCTCTGTTACGCCGCCTGTACATCGCCGACATCGATGGACGGCACGTCGGCGTAACCGCTGTGATCGGTCGGCAAGCCTTCCACGCGATCCCGGCCGCCCAGCGAGCCGGCCACTGCGTCACCGATCCCCTCCAAGCCCTGCGCGAGGTCATTCTCTCCCACCACCACGAGGTGGACAGCTGGGTCCTGCTCAGCCACTCCGGCTTCGAAGAGGACCGGAAACTCGCGGCGGCCTGTCCCTTCCTCGACGTGGTCTTCGCAGGGCACTGCCACAGCGATCAGTACGGGCCGGTCCGAGTCGACGGCGCCCTGGTCGTCAAGGGCCGGGAACTCGCCGGCGGCTATGCGATCGCCATGCCCGTGGGTACGGGATGGGTTGCGGGCACCACATCCTTCCCCGATCGGGCCCCGAGCGTCATTCCGACGGAGCTTGCGGATTTGCGCTCCCGCATCGGAGACGTCAAGCAGCAGCTGGCCGACGCCCTCGGCCCGATCAGTCCGGCCTACCGCGACCAGGCCCTCGATCGGCGCAGCCTGCTCCTGGACCTCACCGCCCGCCTGCGTACGGCGCTCGGCGCAGACGCGGTCATCCTCAACGAGACGGCGCTACGCGCCGTACCCCTCGGCGGCAACCTCACGCAGGGCGACCTGCTCTCCATCGAGCCGTTCGGTAACCAGCTGGTGCACGCCCACGTGCCGGATCCGACCCGTGGGGACCTCCCCGGCCTGATTTCAGCTCTGACCCCCCAGACCGGCCCGCTCGTCACCGCACCCGATCCCTTGCCGGACGCCGTCACCACCGTGCTGACCACCGACTACCTCGCCGACACCTACCTCGGCGAGCGCACGCACGAGGCCGGCCTGCGTCTGGACCAGGCCGTCCAACACGTCCTCACCACTCCCGACACCGCGGAAGGAGGCAGGTGATGATCCTCACCGGCCCGGAGATCACCGCTGCCGCTCACGACGGCCGCCTCCGCATCACCCCGTTCGCCGCCGACCAGGTCAACCCCAACAGCTACAACGTGCGTCTGGGCCCCACCCTGATCACCTACACGGGCCCCGTCTTGGACGCCCACCGGCCCAACCTCACCCGCGAAACCACCATCGGCCCGGACGGGCACGTCCTCCAGCCGGGCGAGCTCTACCTCGGCCACACCCTCGAAGAGGTCGGCTCCGACACGTTCGTGCCGCTGCTGTTCGGCCGCTCCTCCGTCGGACGTCTCGGCCTGTTCGTCGAGATCACCGCCCCCATCGGCGACATCGGCTTCCACGGCCAGTGGACGCTCATGCTCACCCCGATCCGACCGCTGCGCGTGTACTCAGGCATGAAGATCGGGCAGATCATGTTCTTCGTCTCCACCGGCGCCGTGGACCTCTACCGCGGCAAATACCAGGCCGCCACAGGACCGCAGCCCTCCGCCTACTGGCGAGACCTCGCCCGGCTCCAGGTGGTGGCATCGTGATCCTCACCGGTCCCGCCATCGCCGCCGCCGTCCAGGCCGGCGAGATCACCATCGAGCCGTACGAGCCCAGCCGCGTCTCCCCCAACGCCTACGACTGGCGGCTGGGCCCCACCATCCGCGTCTGCGACGGCGACCTCGACGCCGCAACCCCCACCGCCTTCACCGAGCAGTCCATCCCCGACGCCGGCTTCGTGCTGCGCCCTGGCCTGCTCTACCTCGGCATCACCCTGGAGCGGACCGGTTCGGAGACGTACGCGCAGCTGCTGAACGGCGACCGCACCACCGGCTCCCTGGGCATCTGGGTCCACGTGTCGGCTCCGCTCGGACACCAGGGCCATGCGATCCGGTGGACGCTGGAGATCCGCGCCGCCCGACCTGTGCGCGTGTATCCGGGCATGACCTTCGGCAAGCTCGTCTTCCTCACCACCTTCGGCGCACCGGCCAGCTACCAGCAACAGCCCGCCAAGTACGCGACCACGGAAGGCATCGACGTCTCGCGCCTTTACGAGGAGATCGACGGCACGCGGTGAACGCTCGCTCGGCCACCGGCCCGATGGCCGCCACTTTCCTGGACCTCCCCGTCGGAAGCCCCGGCGGTAGCGTCGAGCTCTTCCTCGACCTCTACACCGGCGAGGAACCCCTCATCCCGGCCCGCGTCTTCATGCTCACGCCACCTGGTCACGGTCCCCGATCGCCCGTCGGACTCAACCTGCTCCCCGTGGCAGGCAAATGCCTGGAAGGAACGGCCTTCAGCCGCTACGTCGCCACGCTTCGCAGAGCGCTCACAGCTGCGGTCGATCCCACACAGATCGATGTCCTCCACTTGCAGCACCTCGCGTTCGGCGCCACCCCAGCCCTCATCCGCGCTCTGCCCGCGCATCCCCGGATCGCTCTCGTCCACGGCACGGACCTGCTCTTTGCCGAGACCCATCGAGACCAGCTCCGGGTGCTGCGCGAAACAGCCAGGGCCGCCGACGCCATCGTGGTCCCGACCAACGCGATGGCTGACCGCCTCCTCAAGCTCGCCCCGCAGATCGAACGCCGCAAGATCACCCATATCCCCTGGGGGATCCCCGACCGCCTGCTCACCGCCCCGCTCGCCCGGCCGGCACGCACCTCCACCAGCCACCTGCGGCTCCTGTACGCAGGACGCCTAACCGCAGAAAAAGGTGTCGAGGCCCTGATCAAAAGCCTGGCTCCCGTGCCCGGTGTCGACCTGAGCGTCGCAGCGCCCAGAGCCCAGTTCCACGCACTGGCCCCACTGCTGCAACGAGCCGGCGTACGAGTCCGCTACCTCGGCTGGCTCCGTCGCCCACAGCTGTGGAAAGCCTTCACCGAACACGACGTACTGGTCATGCCGTCCACCACCCTGGAGGCCATGGGACTGGTCGCACTGGAAGCCCAAGCGTGCGGGCTCCCCGTCCTCTACCAGCCCGTACCCGGCCTCAACGAAGTCCTCGCCGCTTCCGGCATGGCCACCGACTTCACCCACTCCGCCGCACTAGCGCGCGACCTCGACCGGCTGAGAAAGACACCCGGGCTGCTGACCGCGCTCCGACAGGCGAGCTATGCCAACGCGGCACGCTATCCCCTCTCGGCGACCGCACGGTCCCTGACCGACCTCGGCCGACAGCTCACCTGAACCGACCGACAGACGACCCGACACGTCACTACCCGAACCGCTCCGCGAACGTCACTACGCTGACCGACGGGACACCCCCGGCGAAGAGGGAGACCATGACGTACGACCGCGACCGCATCGAAGCGCTGCTCGACGAAGGAGTCCGCGACAAGGTGTACCCGGGCGCCGTGTGGGCCCTCGGCGACGCCACCGGCATCCTCGCCCAGGGCACCACCGGCGTCCTCGACCCCGACGAGCCGGACGTGCCGATGCGCGCCGACACCGTCTTCGACGCCGCCAGCCTCACCAAGATCCTGGCCGTCTGGTCCTCCATCGGCGCCCTGTGGGAGGACGGATCCCTCGACCTGGACCAGCCGCTCGGCACCTTCTGGCACGAGGTCGCCGACCACCCACTCGGCACCGTCACCACACAGCAATTGCTGACCCACACCGCTGGCGTCCCGCTACGAGCCCAACTGAAAAAGCTCTACGGCACCGACCCGGAGGAGATCCGCCGAGGCGTCCTCCGCGAAGAACTCCATCGGACACCTGGAGAAGCCGTCGAGTACACCGACCGGGCTGCCCTCATCCTGGGCTACCTCGCTGAGCACCTCTCCGGCTGGTCCCTGGACCAACTGGCCGCTGTCCGCACCTGGCAGCCACTGGGCATGACCTCGACCCGCTTCGGCCCCTTGCCTGCCCAAATCGCCGCCCGCTGCGCGCCGACCGAACTCGACCAGGACACCGGCACCCACCTCAAGGGAGTCGCCCACGACTTCTCGGCCCGTCTCCTGGGCGGCGTCTGCGGTATCGCCGGCGTCTTCACCGTCCTCGACGACCTCGCCGCCTTCCTCCGCTACATCCTCGCTCCTGCCATGTCCCCATCGCGGGCCGCTTTCGGCAGCAGGTGGACCGCGCGCTCCCTGACGACCCAGACGGGTGAGCTCCAGCCGGCTCGTGGCCTGTTCTGGCACCCCGCTCCCGGCACCACCACTGAGGATGAGGTCTGGGTCCACTACGGCTTCACCGGCACAGGCATGTGGATCTCTCCCACCAAGGGCCGTTGGGCGGTGCTCCTGACCAACAAGCTCTACTACACCCGGGACCGCGGGCCTCTGACCGATATCCGCAACGAATTCCGCACCCTCGCCCTCGGGTAGGCCTGGTCGTACCCGCTGACGTACGTCTCGCAAGCAACTAATATTCCGGCATCCGGGCTGCACCTGGGGGGCAGAGTGAGTCTGTGGGATGCTCGCGTCACTGAAGGGCGATTCAATCGTCGTCGAGAAGCTCGTGAAAGGAGGTGAATCATGAGCTTCCCCGTGGACCTCACAGCGGCGCTCAGCGGCGCCTCGGTCGCACAGTTGCACAGCTGGCGACGTACCCATTTGCTGGAACCGGAAGTGCAGGACAATCCGGTTCGCTATTCCTTCCGCGACGTGGTGGCACTCCGCACGTTCGTGTATCTACGCAGCAAACTGCCCCTGCAGCGCATCCGAAAGGCTATGGATCAGCTGCGCAAGTGGGACCTGACCGAGCATCCGGCTGCCTACAAGCTCGTCACGGAAGGAGACTCAGTCTTCCTCGTTGAGGAAGAACGAGCCATCGACCTTGTCCGTCGGCCCGGTCAAGAGGTGATCTACAGCTTGGCCAACGTCTTCGCGCCCTTCGAGAACATGCAAGGACGTTCCGTCGCGGACTTCCGCCGCCCTCGGCCACACCTGGAGGTCAAGGAGAACCGGCTCGGAGGATGGCCGACCATCCAAGGGACACGCGTACCGTACGACGCTGTCGCCAAATTGGTCGCCGGAGGCGTCGCACCTGCCGAAGTGCATCGTTTCTACCCGACCGTCGAAGTGTCCGGAGCGGCAGACGCAGCGGACTTCCACCAGGAGGTCGTGCAGATCGGCGGTCGCGCTGCATGAGGTTCTTCCTTGACGAGAACGAGACGCCGGCCATCCTGCCCCCTCTGAGCACTGTCTTCTTCCATCACGAGTTCCGCACCGCCCACGACGAGGGGCTGTCCGGGGTGATGGACGCAGAACTCATCCACGCAGTCAGTGACCGCGGCTTCGACGCGATCATGACGCAGGACCGCAACCAGCTGTCGAATCGGAACGAGCGCGACGCACTCATAGAGACCGGCCTCCACTGGATCGGCCATCGCCAACCGGACGCGGAGGGCCTGCTGTACATCGTGAACTCCACGGCCGCCTACCTCGCAGCCATGCCGCACATCCTGGACGAAATGAGCAACGTTACGGGCGCCCACGCATTCCACGTGCGCAACCTGCCGCTGCTTAAGGGCCAGCGCGTTACAGTGAGCCGCCTCAAAATTTGATCCTTCTGACGCCCTGGGGCAAGTCGGCCACGCTGCGGGCCTCCTTATGGGAGGGCGTTCGGTTCACCCCGACATATGGGCGGAGGGCACGCTGGAGGTGGCCTTGGTCGCGCCGGGCCTCGCTGCCGGGCTCCCGACGGACACCGCTCAGGGCTTGCTTCCCAGGCCCGCGCCGATGAGGCCGTCGCCGCCTGCAGTGAGGGTCTCCCATTGATGGACGGCAGGACCTCCGACATGCCCACCCAACCCGGCCCACGAAGACCCCCATGGCTCAGCCGACAACCGATGAACAGCCCGAGAGGCTCAGGCCCGCTCTGGAATCCATGACTCTGCTGGTCGCCGCCGTCATCGTCCACGACGAGGCCACCAACCGCGTGGTCCTCCTCCAGCGCAGCGACCAGGCCAAGTTCGCCAAGGGCATGTGGGACCTCCCCGTCGGCAAGAGCGAGCCCGGCGAGCCGATCACCGCGGCGGCAGTCCGCGAGCTGTACGAAGAGACCGGTCTGACCGTCAAGCCGGAAGCGCTGAAGGTCGCCCACATCATCCACGGCGCCTGGGGCGTGGAAGCTCCCAACGGCTTCCTCACGGTCGTCTTCGTTGCCCACGAGTGGTCCGGCGAGCCGGAGAATCGCGAACCTCGCAAGCACGCGCAGGTTTGCTGGGTCGACACCGATGCCATCCCCGAGGAGTTCGTGGAGACCACCGCCAGCGCCCTTCACCGCTACCTCAGCGGCGGGCCCCAGGTGTCGCTGGACGGCTGGAACTAACTGAGCGCTGGGGTATTTGAAGCGGAGGCGCCAAGCTACGACGCGGGTCTCTCGCGCGCGGCATTAGGAAGTGTTACTCCGCGCCTATCCTCCCACGTTGGATGGGGCACCCCCGGTTCAAGTGCCCGCCGTTGTTCCCCCACCCGAACGGCGACGAGCGACAGAGGCCGGCGTTGGGCGTTGTGCGGAGGCATGAGGATTGCGACCACGACCTCGTTCTGCCGGCGTACGCGGAGTGGGCGGAACAGGAGGCGCTCCCGCCGTCGCCGCGAGATCGTTCAACGTGGCATTCACTACCGGCCAGCACATGTCGAGCGTGTCGCGGTTCGGGCTGTGTCCGGTCCGTTTCTCCGCCAGGGGATGAACGAGATTCCTGTAGTGCCGGACAAGCTCCGAGGCGAGTTTGGCATCGTGCTCGATCCATTTGTTCTCGTACGCGAAGTCGACGAAGTCATTCAGCCCCATTTTTCGCAACGGCTTCGGCATGCGTACGCCTGCGGCTCGAACCTGCGCGGCATGCGCGAGCACCCCCTCCAAGAGACTGCCCAGCATGATGACCGCCGACGTATAGGCTCCGTGCTCGTAGCAGGTGCGTGCCTCGTCCAGTCGCAGTTGCACGGTAGCGGCGAGGTCCGGGTCGCTTACCACCTCCGTCACGGCGACCTTCAGCTCCACACGCGGCAACTGCTGCCGTACTTCGTCCCCGAAACCGACTTCGCAGCGGGTAAGGACCGGCTGGCCTCCTTCCTCGCCGATCCGGCGTCCGTCGAGCACAAGTATCTCGTTGAGCCGCTTCAACGTGGCGTGGTACTCCTGCTGCTGGTTGTAGTACTCAAGGCGATTTGCCAGGCGAAGGACGGCTCGCTTGGCGTCGTCCGTACCGTCCTCCTGCCGCTCCCTGAGGAGATCCAAGGTCCACTTGTGCCTCGGAGTGCCGTCGTACTCCGGAACGTCGTCCCAGCCCGCACGCTGGAAGAACGCGGCTATTTCGTACCCCTTCCGGTAAAGCAGCGGCGCCTCGTCCCCGCAGATCAGGTGGGCAATCTCCGTCAGCGTGCTGTCGTCGAAGATCTCGTTCACATCAAGCCCCTTCGAGAGAGACGGACGCATCCTCATCGAGCATGGCGTCGAGTTCATCGGTGGTGAGGTCGGCATCGTCCATCTCGATTGGGACCCAAGTGCTCCCCGAGTCGCCCTGGGCACCCTCAGTGACTCCGGGCCGGATCCCCAAAGCGTCAAGGCGCTTCCACAACGGAGTCAGCGAATCCTCCGGAGACAGGGCGAACTCACTGCTGCGTATGCGCCAGAACTGCCAGCCAGCCCGGCGCAGTTCCCGCTCCCGCTCGTAGTCGTCACGGATCTGGTCAGGGGTGGAGTGATACGGGCTGCCGTCACACTCCACGGCGAGGCGGGCAGTCTCTCCAACGACGACAAGGTCGATGCGTTTGCCGCTGACTTTCCACTGGGGGACGACGTGGTAGCCGCGTTCCTTGATCCTGCGGAAGACCCGCTGCTCGAAGAGCGACTCGAACGGCTCGCACTGCTCGTCGGGAGAAACGGCGGAAAGGCTGGGAGATGTGCCCTGAAGTTCCGGCGGCGCCTGCATATAGGTGAGCAGGGAGTGACGCAGGTCCCTGCTGCGCAGCTGGTCCGGTGTGACAGAGGTGAACAGCCACATCTGGTCGCGGGCCCGGCTGGCGGCCACGTTAAAACGCCTTCCGTCACCCTGGCCGGTCAGGGCCCGGGTGTTGTCGGCGTCGACAACCAATGAGAGCAGGATGACATCTCTTTCGTCTCCCTGGAACTGTTCGGCCGTGCCGACACGTATGTTGTGTCGCTCCTGGATCGAGGAGTCGATCCGCGTGTCGATGAGACTCTCCAAGAGCCTTGTCTGGTGTCCGGAACGGAGCACAATGACTCCGAAACTCCTTTTCGCGTACGCTTCGTCCTCCGCGAGTTCCTGCAACTTGGCGACGATGCGTTCGGCCTCGGGCCTGTTGACCAGGGTCTCTCGCCGTCCCTCACAGTGACCTTCATGCACATGAACGACTTCGAGGGGCCGCAGCCGGTCCGCTCCGTACTGCCGCAGCGGCACGAGTTCGTTGTCGGGGTAGAACTGGGCGGAGGACCACTTGATGATCTCCGGCATGCACCGGAAATGCTCGGTCAGCCGGATCGTCTCGCTGAAGCGCGCGGACAGCAGGTCGTAGAGGTTGGACTTAGGGCTGAGTCCGTCCCGCTGCCAGTCGGTGAGATGGGGCAGGAGCGAGTCGAGGAGTTCGTTGAGCCGTTCGTGCTTGCCGCCTGTGTAGAACGGGACACACTGCTTGTCGTCACCCACGACGATGATCCTCGGAGCGAGCCACAGCAGCATCAGACCGTCCAGACCGACCTGGCTCGCCTCGTCCACGATGACGACGTCGAAGGCGTCCGGCTCGGGATCGATCATTTCGGCCACCTGTTTGATCGGCATGACCCATGCCGGGACCGCGGCACGCGCGTCACGCATCGCGGAACGTGCGGCCTTCAGGTGCCGCTTGCCGAGTGCCGTCATTCCCTTGCCTGCGTTCGCCGTGGCCGACGCGTAGGCACTCAGCGCCTGTTTCTGTCCAGCCGTCATCCGGTCCAGGCAGTGGTACAGCGCTCGGTCAGCCGCCAGTTGGGTCACCGTTTTCCGCAATTGCGTCTCAACCGCTTCCAATTCACCTTCCAGCTTGGCTTCCCTGCCAGGTTTCAGCATCGTGTCCTGGAAGGTGTGTGCTTGCCGCCATGCCCAGGCACCATCCAGGTTTACAAGGCGGGTCTCCCACACCGCCTCGGTCGGGGACTCGGCGAAGCGCCGGGCCAGTTCGGGGTGGCCCTCGGACAGCCGGTCCAGCAGTTTGCGAGCCTCGCGGCGGTCGGCCTCACGGTGGAACGCCTCGGTCAGCGAGTCGATCGCGGACGAGTACGCCCGTGGATCACGGGCGGTGACAGCACGGTGCACCTCTGCCAGCTCGGCCACTCCGCGGGCATCGGGGCGCGGCAGCTGCTCGGAGATGGACCGCAGCCTCTCCTCCGCCTCACGGGCACGAAGCAGCCGTTCCGCACCGATCGCCGACGTACGGACGTCGTCCCACTGTTGCGTCGTCCGCACCGTGGCCTTGATCCGGGCCTTGAGTAGGACTTCGTGCAGCGTACGCACGGATTGGGTGAACCCGTCCACCGCGCGGAGCGTCGGCACCCTGTCCAGCAGCTCTGACAGAGCCACCTGCGTGGAGCCCTCGGCCTCGGGCGCGTCGACGCTCTTCCAGCGCTCATTCAGCTGCCGAAGGCACTGGCGTGCCGCCAGATGAGCCACCAGCGCGGCGATCTCGTCCGGTGTGGTGGGCAGCCGCCCATCCACCCGACAGTCCCGCAGAAGGACTTGGGCCTCCTTCTGGACCGGCCTCGGGGCGAATTTGCGCAGCTTGCCGCCTGCACGCAAGTACTGTTCGAGGTCCTTCCCGGCGGCGATGAGACGTGATTCCTCGGCAAGCGCCAAGTCGGGTACGTCGAGCACGGCGAAGGGCATGTGCTGAAGCACGCTTTGCACGCCCTCGGCACGGGCGGACGCCTGTCGCACTCCCTCCCACAGCTGCTGCCGCCGGCCGGCCATTCCGTCTTGCAAGGCGCGCGTGGTCCACTCCTCGGGCGGCCAGGCGGCAGGGTCACCCGGCAGTCCCTCGCTCTGCAACGCGTGTTCCGCCGCGCCCAGCAGACCGACCAGTTTTGCAATCAACTCGTCCCCATGGTCTGCGAGTTCGAGGGCAAGTGTGTCGGACGCCGACACAGCACAGGCACGTACAGCGGCGTCCAGGGCGTTGACCGCTTCTTCGAACAGCACGGGTGGGACGAAGTCCGCGGGGTCCGGGCAGCGGGCGGCATGCTCGTCCAGTACTCCGGCCCCGTGCCGGGACACCAGGCCCAGCAGGCGCTGGGCCTCATCCTGGCTCAGCGAAGGTTCGCGCGGCGCCGAGGCGGGCAGGGCGGGCATCCAGTCGTACTTCGGTGCACCGGCAGCGACAGCCTCCACGATCTCCGCAAGCCGCCCCTTGTATCCGGGTGCCACGTCGAGGTGTTCGTACCACTCCGCCTCACGTATGGCGCGCAGTTCGTCACGGAGCCGCGCGCGGGTGTCCGACAGTTCCGAGCGCAGCGCCTCATGGCTCTTGATCCTTACGTCGAGACGCTCGGTCGACTGGGTGGCACTGAGCTGGGAGAGCGCGCGCACGGACTGTTCCAGGTCGTTGCTGCCGTCCTGGCGCCGGTCGCCCTGGAGGACGCACAGGTTGCGCAGCTCGGGCGGCAGTTGTTGCCGCAGGACCTTCAGAGCCTGGCCCTTCTCACTCGTCACGAGCATTCGCTTGCCGTCCGCCAGCAAGGCGCACACCAGGTTGGCGATGGTGTGCGTCTTTCCCGTGCCCGGCGGTCCTTGAACGACGACGCCGGTATCGGTCTGTAGGCGCCTCAGTACCTCCCGCTGGGCTTCGTTCGACAGCAGTGGAAACAGCGGGTCGGGGCCAAGTGCGGGCGGCACGTCACGGCTCCCTGCCGCCGTACCCCACACCCTGCGGTCCTCCGCTTCCAGCTGGTACAGCAACTGAGCCAGGCCCAGCGGAGCGATGGCACCGGGCTGGGCGAGGCGGTTCGCGATGCCGTCGTAGAAATTCACGAGGGCACCCTGGCCCCGCTGGCGGAGAATGATCGCCGGCGCGAACCCGAGCGTGGGCACCGGCAGCGCCGGGTCAGCGGGCGGGCGGGCCCAGCCACGGTGGAACGCCACCGCGCGAACGGTGCCGAACGCCCTCTCTGACCAGTCGCCGAGCACGTCCTGGCAGTCACGGGACAGCGGATGGAACCCTTCCGTATCGACACGGTCCCGCAGCGGGCTCAGCAGACGGGTGCTGTAGCCCGCGTCCGCGTCGAGGAACTCGCTGTCCTCCATCCGCGCCGGGTCGCCGGGGGCGAGGGCGACGGTGATGGACATGTTCGTGGGATTCACGGTGAGTATCAGCGGCGCCGTCAGAATGTGCCGGGCGATGCGCGCCGACGGACGTGCGGCTCCGACGGTCAGCAATCCGGCGCCCAGTACCGCCTCGTATTCCTCGCCGTCCTGCTGAATCCTGGTCGCCATTCGGTACAGCTGCTGATGGAGCTCCCTGTAAGGGCGGTCGACGCGCTCTTTATCCGACCACTTGCGCCACGCGTCGAGCCATCGCGTGTAGGCGCGCAGCACGTCGGGCGCTTCCTCGCGACGGATCTCGGAAACTTCGAACAGGTCTCCGTTCTCGTCCTCCTGCCAACCCTGCCCCGGTCCCGACTCGGCCAGCGGAGGCGCTTCGGGCGACGCGGTGGCGGCTACTTCGGGATCGATCCATCCCACCAGCACCTCGGGCAGGACAGGAGCTGGGCGAGGCGGGCGGTGTGCCACCTTGAGCAGCGTCCGGTCGCGATCCGGGTTCCGCCGGAGCCTGTCGTCCGGAAGGTCGGAAAGCCAGAGGACCTCCGGGTATTTCTGCCATTCCCGCACCGGCTTGTACGACCCTCGAACGAATTCGCGCATATATTCGATGAGTTGGCGTGTACGGTGCACCGCCTCCGGATTGCTCGCACGGAGTGCAGAGTGAAGAGACACCTATCCCCCCAGATCATGGCTCGACGGAAAGCCTTCCAGAATGCGGGGGAAAAGTGCCGCCATCAACAGGGACCGGCGGGTAATGACGCGAACAAGCCACATTCCGCGAAAATTGACTGAAACCCGGCCAACCGTTAAGAGCGAACCCATGTGCGGCGATCACGTGCCGCCGTGTACACCAACTCGACCTTGTCCGGTCCCCAGCCAGCCTTAAGGCGCTTGAACGCCGCGATGTCGCGCTCCTGAAGGACACGCACGTCCCGGAGTGACGGCACGATCCGTAGCTCTGCCACCGCAACGAAGGCGAGCACCGGCTGCGCCTCGACGGGGAAGCCACATGCACGCGTCAGCGCGACCGACGCCCGACGCGCCTCTGCTCGGCTTTTCCGCACGTAGGGGTACGACTGGCCGCCTATTCGAACCGAGTCGTCGCCCACCCACACACGTGCCCCGCGATGGCACTTCGTGTTGACACAAAAGACTCCGCCCGGCCCGATCAGGACGGGTCAGCGCCCCACCGCCCCCACTCGCTGCACGAGTGGCAGGACTTCTCCAAGCGGCTGCACGACGCCGGCCACCAGCCGTACTGCCTGGTGTGGCCCTGACCTGCGCTTCTTCGGGTAGCGGGCCAGGTGCTGAGGCGTCATTGTGGACGGTATGAACCTGTTGGTCCTCGGAGGGACCGGACCCACCGGCCGGCTCGTCGTCGGTCGGGCCCTGGACGCAGGCGACCGGGTCACCGTGCTGGTCCGCGACCCGGCGCGGCTGGGCGACCTGGCGCGGCGGGTCACCGTGCGGACCGGGGACGCGACCAGCCACCGTGACGTCACCGCCGCGGCGGCCGGCCAGGACGCGGTGATCTCCGCGCTCGGCACCGGCAAGTCGCTGATCCCGCACGGTCTGGCCGCGCGCGCCGCGGCGGCCGTGATCGCGGCGGCCGGGGAGAACGGCGTCTCCCGTCTGGTGTGGCTGTCGGCGTTCGGGGTCGGGGAGACCGTCGCGGAGGCGAGCGGATCGCAGAAGCTGATGTTCCGCACGCTCCTGCGGTCCGTCTACGCCGACAAGGAGATCGCCGACGCCCGGATCCGCTCCAGCGGCCTGGACTGGACCGTCGTCCACCCCACCCGGCTGACCAACGGCCCGGCCCGGGGCACCTACCGGGCCGGCGAGCGGCTGCCGATGAAGGGCAACCCGACGATCAGCCGAGCGGACGTCGCCGCGTTCCTGCACCGGGCGGTCCACGACGGCGAGTGGATCCGCCGCCCGGCCGTCATCTCCGACTGAGCGCGTCGCGTTCCTCGTAGTGGCTCGCTCTGCCGTCCCGGGTGACCAGGCGTCCTGAGCGGGCCGCCTCACGGCGGGGCAGCAGGGTCCAGGTGCCGTCCGCGCGGCGCAGGGCCGCCGAGTGCCAGGGTGTCGTCCAGGCGTCCGGGGCGTCCAGCAGGCGCAGGCCGAGCTTGGGGGCGCCGACGGGCTGGGGGTGGATGGACAGGCGGACCGCGTCGGGGAAGTGCTCGGCGATCAGGGCGCCCCACGCGCGGCTGCGCTGGATCACGCCGTAGGCGCGCTGCCGGCAGGCCCGCTGGAGAGCGGAACGGGTGCCCGGCCAGCCGGCGGTGTCCTCGACCAGGAAACGGGTGATGCCCCGGTAGAGGGCGAGCGCGCCGGCGTCCGCGCGGACCTCCTCGCGCAGGGCCTCCATGGGCGGCGCGTACCGGGCGTGGACGTGGGCGCGCCGGGCGTCGTACGGCAGGTCGCCCAGCACGTCCCGCAGGTCGAACACGGACAGGTGCGTCAGGTCCAGGCGCGTCACCTCGTGGCGCAGGGCGTCGGCGTAGGCGTCGATGTGCGCGTCGGGCACGCCGATCAGGTCGCCGAAGACATGGCCGTCGGAGCAGACGACCACGCGGGCGCCGGGCGGGTGGATCCGCCCGATCCGGGCGCACAGGGCGTCGAGGAAACGCAGCGAGAGCCGTTCGCCCTCGTCCGGGAGGTGACCGAGGACCTTCGCCGGGTTCGGGGACTTGCACGGGAAGCCGGGCAGGGTGAACACGACGGGCGCCCCGGCGCGGACGAAGGCGCCGATGCGGCGCAGCTGATGCGGGAAGGCCTCCGGCGGGGCGGGCGCCGGGTCCGCCGTGCGGTGGTACGGCAGCAGCGTGGCCAGGATCCGGGTGCTGACGCCGGTGGTGCTCGGGTACGGCGCGGTGGTGGTCGGTGGCATGGACGTACTCCGTCAGCGGCGGCGGTCGTAGACGACCGGCAAATGGTGGGTGCCGCGGCCCAGGACGGCCGTGATCCACGGGAGGTCCTCGTCCGCGATCGCGAGGCGCAGGCCGGGCAGCCGGGCCGTCAGCGTGCCCAGCGCGACACGCAGTTCGGCGCGGGCCAGGGCGGCGCCGGGGCAGAAGTGGATGCCGTGGCCGAAGGCCAGGTGGGGGTTCGGGCCGCGGCCGAGGTCCAGGGTGTCCGGGTCCTTGAAGCGGCGCGGGTCGCGGTTGGCGGCGCACAGCGAGACGATCACCGAGTCGCCGGCCGGGACCGTCGTGCCGTACAGGTCGCTGTCCCGGTCGAAGAAGCGCCAGGTGGTCAGCTCGAAGGCACTGTCGTAGCGCAGGAGTTCCTCCACGGCGCCGGGCAGCAGGGACGGGGCGCCGGCGAGGCGGGCGAGCTGGTCGGGGTGGCGCAGGAGGGCGATCAGGGCCGTGGTGATCTGGTTCGTCACCGGTTCCTGGCCCGCCACCAGGAGCTGGAAGATCATCGAGTCCCGTTCGGCCCGGGACAGTTCACCGGCGTCGCGGGCCGCCACCAGGCGGCCGAGCAGGTCGTCCGCGGGGTGCGCACGCTTGTCCCGCACCACTTCGGCGATGTAGCTCTGCAGGCCGTGCAGGCGCGCCTCGTACCGTGCGCGGCCCGGGTCCGTGGGGCCGACCGGCTGGACGACCTTGCCCCAGTCGCGGTCGAAGCGGTCCGCCAGCGCGGAGGGCAGGCCGATGACCTCGGCCAGCACCCGGAACGGGAACACGGCGGCGAAGTGCGC
The DNA here is from genome assembly GCF_043082085.1 of Streptomyces sp. NPDC014801. Taxonomy (NCBI): domain Bacteria; kingdom Bacillati; phylum Actinomycetota; class Actinomycetes; order Kitasatosporales; family Streptomycetaceae; genus Streptomyces; species Streptomyces sp. NPDC014801. Next base: position 437,646 of record NZ_JBIBXG010000007.1, read on the forward strand.
CACCAGGTCCGCGGGGCCCCGCTCCGGCAGGGCGTCGACCAGCGCGTCCGCGAGCTCCTGGAAACGGGGGCGCAGACGCTCGATGCGGCGCGGCGCGAACGCGTCCGTGACCAGGCGCCGCATGTGCGTGTGTTGCGGCGGGTCCTGGTGGAGGAGGTGCACCTGAAGCTGTGAGTGCTGCGGCTCCGGCATGATCGAGGCGCGGGCCCGCCAGCGGTCGTTGCCCCGGTCGTGGTTCTTGCCGAGCCGGTCGTCGGTGAGGGCGGCCTGCGCGGCGTCGTAACCGGTGACCAGCCACGCCCGCACCCCGCTGGGGAACAGCACGCGGTGCACGGGTCCGGCCTCACGCATCCGCTCGTACAGGGGGTAGGGGTCCGCCTTGTACGGGCAGCCGGTCAGGGGGACGGGATCGGGCAGGGCGGGATCGGGCAGGGCGGGATCGGGCAGGTCAGGATCGGGCTGGGCGGGGTCCGCCGCGTCGAGGGGTGGGACGGCCTGGGGCACGGTGGCGTCGGGCACGGGGTGGCTCCTCGGGGTGGTCACAGGGCGAGTTCGGGGCGGTGGTGGTCCAGCCACAGGGCGAGGTCGACGACGCGTTCCAGGCGCAGGCGGTGGCCCCACTCCAGCGCCTCGGGCGGGGTGTCGAGGCACGGCTTGAGGCGGGTCTCGTCGGCGAGGGCGCGGACCTGCTCGGTGGCGAGCGCGTCACGGGCCAGTTGTTGCAGGCCGCGGTTGTAGTCGGGGTGGTGGGTGGCCGGGTAGTGGTTCTTGGGGCGGTACAGGACGGAAGGCGGGGCGAGGTCCGTGCCGATCGCGCGCAGCAGGCTCTTCTCCCGGCCGTCGAAGCAGTGCAGCGGCCACGGCACGCTGTAGGCGTACTCGACCAGGCGGTGGTCGCAGTACGGCACCCGCACCTCCAGCCCCCGCGCCATGCTCAACCGGTCCACGCGGTGCAGGAGCTGGCGCAGCCAGCGGGTCAGCGACAGGTGCCGCAGCTCGCGCAGCCGGTGCTCGGCGGGATCCTCGCCGTCCGGGTGTGGCACGGCGGCCAGGGCCGTGCGGTAGGTGTCGTCGCGGAACTCCCCGATGCGCAGGTCCAGTTCGGGGTTCAGGGGCATCGCGGCCTCGTCACCGGTGACCAGCAGCCACGGGAACGTGGACGCGGCCTGCGCCCTGGCGCTGTGGAACCAGGGGTAGCCGCCGAACACCTCGTCGGCCGCCTCCCCGGACACGGCGACGGTGGAGTGCCGCCGTACCGCCCCGAACAGCAGGTACAGCGAGGTGTCCATGTCGCCGACGCCGATCGGCGAGTCGCGGGCGGCGACGACCGCCCGGCGGTGCTCCGGATCGAGCAGCGCCCGCGGGTCGAGGACGACGGTGCTGTGGTCGGTGCCGAGGAAGGCACCCGCCTCCCGCGCGTACGGGGCGTCGTGGCCGGTGCGCAGGACGTCCCCCCGGAAACGGGACGCCTGGTCGCTGTAGTCGACGGCGTACGACCGCAGCCGCGCGTCCCGCCCTTCGCGCAGGCGGAGTTCGTCGGCGAGCAGGGCGGTCAGGACGGTGGAGTCGAGGCCGCCGGAGAGCAGGCTGCACAGCGGGACGTCCGCCTCCAGCCCGCCGCGGGCCGCCGCGCCGACCAGCTCCCCGATCCGCTCCACCGTCGTCGCCCGGTCGTCGGTGTGCTCGCGGACCCGCAACTGCCAGTAGCGGTGCTCGCGGACGCCGTCCCGGTCCAGGACGAGCACCCCGCCCGGTTCGACCTCCCGCACCCCGGACCACACCGTCGGGCCGGTCGTGAACAGCAGGCCGTACGCCTCCCGCAGCCCGTCCGCGTCGACACGCGGGCGGATCGCGGGGTGCGCGAACAGGGCCTTGGGTTCGGAGGCGAAGGCGACACCGCCGTCCACGGCCGCCCAGAACAGGGGCTTCACGCCGAGCCGGTCACGGACCAGCACCAGCTTCTGCGCCCGCTCGTCCCACACCGCGAACGCGAACATGCCGTCCAGGTGCTCGGGCGCCGCCTCGCCCCACTCGGCGTAGGCGCGCAGCACCACCTCGGTGTCGCCGCGGGTGCGGAAGTGGTGGCCGCGGGCGCGCAGCTCGGCGCGCAGGGCGTGGTGGTTGTAGACCTCGCCGCTGTACGTGAGCACCAGGTCCGGCGTATCGGGCCGGTCGGCCATCGGCTGCCGGCCGCCCTCGGGGTCGAGGACGGCCAGCCGGCGGTGCCCGATCGCGGCCCGCTCCCCGAGCCACACGCCGTGACCGTCCGGGCCGCGGGCGGCGAGGGTCGCGGTCATGGCCTCGATGACGGGGGCCTGGACACGGGCGTCGCCACGAAAGGACGCCCAGCCGGTGATGCCGCACATGGGGTCTCCTGGGGTGGGGTGGGAGGGGATGGGTGGGGATGCGGGGCGGGGGTGGCGTCACGGGCGGTGCGGGGGATCGGCGGGCTTCTCGGGGACGGCCGGGCTCTCCGGGACGGCCGGTTCCTCGAAGACGGCCGGCTTCTCCGGGACGGCCGCCTCTTGCCGTACGGCCCGCTCCTCGCGTACGGCCGCCTCATCCCGTTCGTCCGCCTCGTCCCGTTCGTCCGCCCCGCGCCGTGCGCCCCATGAGCCCCCTGCGAGCAGCGGTACCGCCAGGCACGCGGCGCCGGCGGCCAAGGCCAGGGCCGTGTGGACGCCGGTGCGGGGGCCGGTGAGGGTCCAGGCGGCGGTGGCCAGTGCCGGGCCGAAAGTGAAGCCGAGGCTGCGGGCGAGCTGGACGGTCGAGCCGGCGGTCGCGACCCGCTCGGGCGGGGTGGTGCCGAGGACGAGGGCCTGGACCGGCCCGCCGTTCAGGCCCATGCCGGCGCCCGCGAGGGCCAGCCGCCACGCCACCTGCCCCGGGGACCAGTGGTCCAGGGGCAGCAGCGCCACGAGCAGCAGGCCGAGCGCGGTGAGGGCGGCCCCGGTCGCCGCGACCGGCCGGGCGCCGTACCGGTCGGCGAGGCGGCCGGCGAGCGGACCGGCCAGCGTCATGCCCAGCGGGAAGGCGAGCACGGTGAGCCCGGTGACCGTGGCGTCGGCACCGACGTCCCGTCGCAGGTGCAGGGCGACGACGTAGTGGGCCGCGGCGAACCCGGTCGCCAGGGCCAGCACCGCGCCGTGCGCCCGCGCCGACCCCGGCACCCGCAGGACGCCGGTCACCGGGCGCCCGCCGGGACCGCGCAGCCACCACGCGAGCGGCGGCACCGCCACGAGCGCGAGCAGCAGCCACGCCGGGCGGTCCGCGGCGAGGGTCAGCGCGAGCAGCAGCGCCGCGATCCCCGCGGCGACGAGCCCGACGTCGGCCACGGCACGCCGCCCGGCCGCACGTCCGACGTCGGCCACGCCACGCCCCCGGGCCGCAGGCCCGAGGTCGGCCACCGCACGCCCCCCGGCCGCAGACCTGACGTCGGCCACCGCACGCCCCCCGGCCGCACGTCCGACGTCGGCCACGCCACGCCCCCCGGCCGCAGGCCCGAGGTCGGCCACCGCACGCCGCACGCCGGCCGCAGGCCCGTCAGAGAGCACCACGCCCCGCCGATCCCTCCCCCGCTCCCCCTCCCCGGGCATCACCCGCCACGTCACCCACAGCGCCGCCGCGCACAGCGGGAGCTTGACGAGGAAGACCGCGGGCCAGCCCACGTGGGCCAGCAGCAGCCCGCCGACGGCCGGCCCGGTCACCGCGCCGAGCGGCCCGAGGGTCGCCGGCACGCTCATGGCCCGGCCGCGCCGCTCCGGCCGTACCGCGCGCGTGGCGAGGACCGGCATCAGCACGAACAGCACCGCCCCGCACGCCCCCTGAGCGAGGCGGGCGGCGATCAGCCACGCGGCCCAGGGCGCCGCGGCCGCGAGCGCCCCGCACAGGGCGAAGCCCGCGACCGCGCCGAGGACGGCGGGGCGCGTGCCGACGCCGTCCAGCCACCGCCCGGCGGGCAGCAGCAGGGCGACGACGGGCAACTGGTAGCCGAGGACGGCCCACTGGGCGGTCGCGGCGGAGACGTGCAGGCCACCGGCGATGTCGGCGAGGGCCACGGTGACGATGTTCATGTCGAGCATGGCCACGAACGACAGCAGTCCCGCCACGGCCACCAGCGCCCAGCGGTCCTCCCGCACGGGCCCGGGTATGCCCGCCGTCACCGCTCCACCGCCACGGCGTCCCCCGGCGCGGGCGCCGGTGCCCGGTGGTCGACGGCGATCAGCGGGTCCCCGGTGAGGGGGTGCTCGACGACGGCCGCCCGCACCCCGAACACCTCGGCCAGGAGGGCGGGCGTGAGCACCTCGCGGGGCGGGCCGGAGGCCACGACCGCACCGCCGTGCAGCACGTGCAGCCGGTCGCAGACGGACGCGGCGGCGCTCAGGTCGTGCAGCGACACGAGCGTCGTACGGCGCTGGGCGCGCAGCAGGGCCAGCAGTTCCACCTGGTGGCGGATGTCGAGGTGGTTGGTCGGCTCGTCGAGCACGAGGACGTCCGGGTCCTGGGCGAACGCCCGGGCCAGCAGCACCCGTTGGCGCTCCCCGCCGGACAGCGCGGTGAAGCGGCGCCCGGCGGCCGCCGCCATGCCCACCCCGGCCAGCGCCCCGGCGACCAGGTCCCGGTCGGTGGCGTCCTCCCCGGCGAAGGCCCGCTTGTAGGGCGTACGGCCCATGGCGACGACCTCGCGCACGGTCAGCTCGAAGTCGCCGCCCCGCTCCTGCGGCAGCGCCGCCACGTGCCGGGCCGACCGCGCCGGGGTCAGCTCGCGCAGGTCGGTGCCGTCGAGCAGGACCCGCCCGGCGACGGGCTTCAGGTGCCGGTACACCGCGCGCAGCAGGGTGGACTTGCCGCTGCCGTTCGGGCCGACGAGTCCGGTGATCTCGCCGGCCCGAGCGATCAGATGGGCGCCCGCGACGACCGTACGGCCGGCGTAGGCGACGTGCAGGTCCTCGACGTCGATCCTCATCCCTCGCCCCCCAGGCGCCGGTCCAGCAGGTACAGCAGGGCCGGGGCCCCGACGAGCGAGGTGACCACGCCGACCGGCAGTTCCTGCGTGGCCAGCGCGGTACGGCACACCAGGTCGACGACGACCAGCAGCAGCGCCCCGGACAGCGCCGCCACCGGCAGCAGCCGCCGGTGGTCGCCGCCGACCAGCAGCCGGCAGGCGTGCGGCACCATCAGGGCGACGAACGCGATCGCGCCGGAGACGGCGACCAGGACGCCGGTGAGGACGCTGGTCGCGGTGAACAGCTCCCGGCGCAGCCGCGTCACGTCCACACCGAGCCCGGCGGCCGTCTCGTCGCCCATCAGCAGGGCGTTCAGCCCGCGGGCGCGCGCCAGCAGCCACAGCAGCGCCAGCGGTACGGCGACGGCGGGGACGGCGAGCAGCTGCCAGGTCGCGCCGCCGAGGCTGCCCATGAGCCAGAACAGCACGCTGTGCGTCTGCTGTTCGTCCCCGGTGCGCAGCACCAGGTAGCTGGTGAAGCCGGACAGGAACTGCCCGATCGCCACCCCGGCCAGCACCAGCCGCAGCGGCGCGAACCCGCCGCCCCGCCGGGCCACCGCCCACACCAGCGCGAACGTGGCCAGCGCCCCGGCGAACGCGGCGCCGGACAGCCCCAGTCCGAACGCGCCGCCCGCGCCGGCGCCGAGCACGATCGCGGCGACCGCGCCGAGCGAGGCGCCGTTGGAGATGCCCAGCAGGTAGGGGTCGGCGAGCGGGTTGCGCACCAGCGCCTGCACGGCCGTACCGACGAGCCCGAGCCCGGCGCCGACGAGGGCCGCGAGCAGGGCGCGCGGGACCCGCAGCTGCCAGACGATGAGGTCGCTGGTGCCGGGCCGCGGCGCCGCCCCGGACAGCCTGCGCCCGACGACGCTCCACACCTCGGCGGCCGGGACGGACGTCGAGCCGCAGGCGACGGCTGCCGTCAGCGCCGCGAGCAGCGCCACGGCGAGGACCAGGGCCAGCGGCCCGGCGGGCACCGCGGCCCGCGTCTCGCCGCCGGCCGCCTTGCGGCGCGGCAGGGTGAGCGCCATGGTCAGCCGTCCTGGCCGGGTCGGGCGGCGGCAGCCGGGGTGGAACGGTCGGCGTCCGCCTGGCCGCTCACCTGGCCGGGGCCGTCGGGGCTCGCCTGACCGGGACGGCCGGGACCGGCCTGATCGCTCGCGCGGCCCGGTCGGAGCGCGTCCGTCCGGTCGGGGTGGACGGCGCGGGCGATCGCCTGGACCGTGTCGGCGTTCCCGACGCCCGCGATGGTGGTCGACTCCGAGCCCACGCGCACGAAGTGGCCTTCGCGGACCGCCTTCAGCCCGCTGGTCGCCGGGTTGTCGCGCAGCCACCGCTCGGCCTCGTCGAAGGCCCGCGCGTTCGCCGCCGCACCGCCCCGGTCGCGCACGCCGAGCTGGATCCAGTCGGGGTTGCGCGCGATGACGTCCTCCCAGCCGGTCTGCCGGTAGTCGCCGTCGCAGTCGGCGAAGACGTTGCGCGCCCCGGCCAGGGTGATCACCGCGTTCGCCACCTGGCGGTTGCAGACGACGGTGGGCTGCTTGGTGCCGGCGTCGTAGTCGAAGAAGAAGTACGTCGGGCGCGGCGCCCCCGCGACGGCCTTGCGCACGGCGGCGACCTTCGCCCGCATGCCGGCGACGAGTTCCCGCGCCCGGGCGCTCGTGCCGGTGACCGCGCCGAGGGAGGTGATGTCGGCCTCCACTGCGGACAGGTCGGTCACCGGGGCCCTGCCGCGCGCCGCGCAGGCGGTGGACTTCAGCTGGATGTGCCGGATCCCGGCCGCCTTGAACTCCTCCTCGGTCGGCGCGTCCCCCATGCCGCCGCCCATGCCGCCCATGGAGGCGAAGGTGTCGATGTAGAGGTCGGCGCCGGAGCCGAGCAGTTTCTCCTTCGGGACGACCGTGTCGCTGAGCACCGGCACCTTCCGCGCCCGCGCGTCCAGGGCGGCGGGCAGGGAGCCCGGGCCGGGCGGGAAGCCGGTGCCGATCACCCGGTCGCCGGCGCCGAGGCGCAGCAGCAGTTCCAGGGCGGACGCGTTGCTGGTGACGATCTTGCGCGGGGGCCCGGTGAAGGTGGTCCGCGCGCCGGCGCAGTCGGTCACGGTCACCGGGTACCCGCCGGAGACGGCCTGCCCGGCGCGGGCGCCCGCCGGGTCCGCGGTGTCCTTCCCCCCGCCGCCGCAGCCGGCCGCCAGCAGGCCGCCCAGCACGACGGCCGCCGTACCGCCCCACACACGAGAACGCGAACGAGCACGCATCGAACAACTCCCGGAATCCACTCGGCAGACGGGCGACCCCCGTCACCCGGTCCAGTAGTCGGAGGGAAGCCGCGCCGAGTTCCCGGCGTCCGGCACGGCTTCGTTCCCGCTACGGCCCGGGGTCCTCTCCCCCGGTTCGGGCCGCCTGTCGCGGGGCCGTCCTCCGCGGTTCAGGCCGCCGCCAGCGCGGCGGGCTCCGTGGCCAGCAGATCGATCAGGGTCGCCCGGGCCCGCGCCACGCGGGAACGGACCGTGCCGATCGGGCAGTCGCTGACCTCGGCCGCCTCCGCGTAGGGCAGGCCGAGGAGCTGGGTGAGCACGAACGCCTCACGGCGGTCGTCCGGCAGCGACGCCAGCAGGTCCAGCAGCGCGATGCCGTCGTCGAAGCCGGGCAGGTCGCACGGCTGGGCCCGTTCGACGGCCAGCTGCCAGTCGGCCACGTCCGACAGGCGCGGCCGGGCGGAGGCGTACCGGTAGCTGTCCACGACGGCCCGGCGGGCGATGGACAGCAGCCAGGCGCGCGCCGAGGAACGCCCCTGGAACCGGTGCAGGCTGCCGAGCGCGCGCAGGAACGTGTCCTGGGCGAGGTCGTCCACAGCCTGGGGATCGGCGCACAGGTGGGCGACGTAACGCTGGACGTCGCGGTGCAGGGCCCGCACGAACCGCTCCACCGCCTCCGCGTCGCCGCCGCGCGCGGCCAGCGCCCACGCGGTGATCGCCTCGTCCGTCGTGGACGCCGACGCCCCGCCGTCGTCCCGCGCACCGCACGGCTCGGACGGCGCGGAGGGGGCGGACGGCGCGGAGGGGGCGGGCGGGGCGGAGGGGGCGGACGAGGTGGGGAGGGGAAGGGCAGGGGTGGGCAGGGCGGAAGTGGGCAGGGCAAGGGTCATCGCCTGGTGTCCTTCTCGGGTCGACCTGGTCCGGACCCGGGGCACGCGGGGGCGCGGGCGCGCGGACACACGCGGGGTACGCGTCGTCACGTCGCCGGCCCGGCACGTGGGTACGTGAGCCCGTAGGCACGTAGACACGCGACTGCGTGGGACTTGACCACGTGTCACGTGGCTCGTGCCGCGGTCACGCGCGGGTGGGTCCGGTGAAAGGGGAGGGCGGCCCTACGGCACCGGCCCGGGCGTCGGTGCGCCGGAGCGGGTGGGCGTACGGCCGTGGCCGGGGCGCGCACGGGCGGCCCCGGGAATCCGGCTGTCGTCAGGCGACAGCGGTCCCCACGGGTGGTCCCCGGGAAGTGATCGCATGGACGAGGAGCAGCAGCCGCGGCGCCCGGTCCGAGCGAGGCCGGCGCGGCATCGGGCGCGGCCGGTCGGCGGCGACGGGCAGTGCGAGCAGCAGCCGCAGCGGGGCGGCCAGCCACCCGGCGACGGCCCGCAGGATGCGGAACGCCGCCCGCTCGCCGTACGCCAGCCACAGTCCGCACAGCAGCGCGGCGAGCAGGTGGGCGGCGTACATGCCGAGGGAGGCGGAGCCGGTCATGGAGTGCATGTCCATGGGGCTCGCGGGTTCCATCGGCGTCAAGTGCCGTGGCAGGGGCGCCATGTGACCCATATGTGCCATGTGGGCCATATGAGCCATGTGGGCCATGTGACCCGCCCCCATGGACTCCATCGAGCCCATGGCGGACATCGAGCCCATGGTGGACATGGAGGCTGCGGACCCCCCGGAACCGGTCGGCAGCGGTCCGCCGCCGGTCGCCGACTGGGCGAGTTCGAAGGCCTGGTGCAGCAAAGCCTGGGCGGTGACGACGACGGCCACGATCGCGGGCAGGCCGCGTTCGCGTCCCGCCATGCACCAGCCCGCGGCGGCGGTGACGGCCGCGCCGGCGGCCAGCGCCCAGGCCGGCACGTCACGGCCGGACATCAGGACGTGGCCCAGGGCGGCGAGCAGCACACAGACGGCCGCGAACACCGCGGCCCGTACCGTGCGCGCACACCACCCAGCAGTCATGGCGTCTCATCCTCGCATCCGGGCGCCGGCCGTCCCGGATATGTACGGAATACGACCCCGGTCGACTCGCACTCGACCGCACCTGGACCGGCCACGACCGCGACCGGCCACCCGACGGACGGTCAGCCGACGGACGGTCAGCCGACGGACGGTCAACCACGTGGCCGTGCACACGAGATGGCCGGCCGTCACGGTGTACGACCGCCCGGTCGCACCACGACGGCTACGGCGTCGATCGCGCCACTGTGCCGGAAGCGCAGGGTGAACGGCACGCGGTCGCCCACCCGCCACCCGGCCCGCGCACGCAGGGTGACGTCGACGCCGTGGGCTGACATCGCCAGGGTGCCGCCCGCCGGGACGGTGGCCGCGTCCACCTCGGCCTTGGCGGCGGTCCCGGCGCCGGCGGCGCGGTGCCGGCTGAGGGAGGGGGTGCCGTCGGCGGCCGGGGAGGTGACGGCGACGAGCCGGTCGTCGGTGCCGCCGAGGTTGGCGAGGTCGAAGAACGCGGCGGTGGGGGTGGTGTCGCCGTACGGCAGGAAGACCCGCCCGGACGTGACGGTGATCCGGGGCGGGCTCCCCGCTTGCCCGGCAACGGTCCAGGCGGTGAGCCCGCCGAGGGCGAGCGCGGACACCGCGAGGGGTGCGAGGGCCGCGCGCAGCGCTTCGGTGACCCGCGGCCGGGTGGGCCGCCACGACCCACGGTCGTACGCCGCGTTCACCGGTCGGCTCCGCGCGCCCGCGGCCCGGCGCCGCTCCCCCGGCCCGCGGGCCGGTACGGCGCCCGCCCGCGCCCCGGGGGCTGCCATCCGCGCAGGCGCAGGCTGTTGGCCACCACCAGCACGGAGCTGGCGGACATGGCGGCCGCGGCGAGCATGGGGTTCAGCAGGCCGACCACGGCGAGCGGCAGGGTGACGGCGTTGTAGCCGAAGGCCCACAGCAGATTGGCGCGGATCGTGCCGAGCGTGCGCCGGGCGAGGAGGACCGCGTCCGCGAGGGCGTCGATGTCGCCGCGCACCAGGGTCACGTCGGCCGCGCCGATGGCCACGTCGGTGCCGCCGCCCATGGCGATGCCGAGGTCGGCGCCGGCCAGCGCGGCGGCGTCGTTCACGCCGTCGCCGACGACGGCCACCCGGTGCCCGCGCTCCCGCGACCGCCGTACGAGGGCGGCCTTGTCCTCGGGACCGCAGCGGGCGTGGACCTCGTCGATGCCGAGGGCCGCGGCGACGGCCCGCGCGGGCGCCTCACGGTCACCGGTGGCGAGGACCGGCCGCACGCCGAGCCGGCGCAGCCGGTCCACGGCGCGGTAGCTGCCGGGCCGTACGGTGTCGCCCACCTCGATCAGCGCCTCGGTGCTTCCGTCCACCCGGACCACGACGGCCGTGCGGGCGGCGTCCTCGGCCCCGCGCAGCGCGTCCGCGAGCGCGGGCGGCAACGCCCCGTCGGGGGCGAGCACTTCGACGATCCGCCCCTCGACCCGGCCCCGTACGCCATGCCCCGGCAGGGCGGCGAAGTCCCGGACGTCCGGCAGCGGTTCCGGCCGGCCGGCCGCGCCGACCGCCTCGCTCGACGGGCGTCCTGCCCCCTGCCCGGCCCGGTCCTGCGCACCGCGCTCCCGCCCCGGCGGGTCCTGCCGGGCCCCCTCCCCGGCCCGGGCGTGCGCGGCGATCGCACGGCCCAGCGGGTGCTCGGAGCCCTGCTCGACCGCGCCGGCCAGGCGCAGGACGGCGTCCCGGCCCAGCCCGCCCGGTACGGCGGTGACGCGGGTGACGGTCATGCGGCCCGACGTGAGGGTGCCGGTCTTGTCGAGGACGACGGTGTCGACGTGCCGGAGCCCCTCCAGGGCCCGCGGGCCGGACACCAGCACCCCCAGCCGTGCGCCCCGCCCGGTCGCGGCCATGAGCGCGGTCGGGGTGGCCAGGCCCAGCGCGCAGGGGCAGGCGACGACGAGCACGGCCACGCTCGCGGTGACGGCCGCCTGCGGATCGGCCCCGACGCCGAGCCAGAAGCCGAGCGTGGTGACGGCGAGGGCGAGCACGGCGGGGACGAAGACGCCGGCCACGGTGTCGGCGAGCCGCTGCGCCCGCGCCTTGCCGGCCTGGGCGTCGCCGACCAGCCGCGCGATGCGGGCGAGCCGGGTGCCGTCGCCGACGGCGGTCGCCTCGACGAGCAGCAGTCCGCCCGCGTTGACCGCGCCGCCCACCAGGGCCGACCCGGGCCCGGCCTCGACCGGTTCGCTCTCCCCGGTGATCAGGGACAGGTCCACGGCGGAAGCGCCCTCACGCACCACGCCGTCGGTGGCCACCCGCTCCCCCGGCCGTACGACGAAGAGCTGCCCGACCCGCAAGTCCTCGACGGGGACGAGCCGTTCGCCGCCGTCGCTCTCCCGGACGGTCACCTCCTTGACGGTGAGCCGGGCGAGCGAGCGCAGTGCCGCGCCGGTGCGGTGCCGGGCGCGGGCCTCCAGCAGCCGCCCGGCGAGCACGAACAGCGGTACGCCGACGGCCGCTTCGAGGTAGAGGTGCGCGGCGCCGTCCGACGCGGAGGGCAGGAGGGCGAACGGCATCCGCATCCCGGGCGCGCCCGCGCCGCCGAGGAACAGGGCGTAGGCCGACCAGGAGAAGGAGGCCGCCACGCCCAGCGAGACCAGGGTGTCCATGGTGGCCGCGGCGTGCCGCAGCCCGCGGACCGCCCGGACGTGGAAGGGCCATGCGCTCCACACGGCGACCGGCGCGGCCAGCGCGCAACACAGCCACTGCCACCAGCGGAACTGCAGCGCGGGCGCCATCGACAGCACGAGCACCGGCACGGCGAGCAGTGCGGTGACGAACAGCCGGAACCGCTCCCGCCGGGCGGCGTCCTCACCGTCGAGACCGGAGCCCCCGTGGTCGAGGGCTTCGGTCTCGGCACTCCGCCCCGCGCGAGACCGCTCCCGCGGCGGTTCGGGGAGGGCGGCCGTGTACCCCGCGCCCTCGACGGCGGCGACCAGTTGCGCGGGGCTGACATCCGGCGGGTGACTGACCCGCGCCCGGCCAGTGGCCAGGTTGACGGTCGCGGTGACGCCGTCCAGCCGGCCGAGCTTCTTCTCGACCCGCCGCACGCAGGCCGCGCAGGTCATCCCGCCGACGGTGAGATCGGTCGTCACCGGCACGACGAGCGGTTCGGCGACCGCAGGGCCCCTCCCCGCTTCGACGACCGTCGGCGGCTTGCCCGCTTCGACGGCCATCAGCGGCCTCCCCCGTGCATGCCGTGCATGCCGCCCATGTCGTCGGCATCGCCGTCGCCGGGTCGCGAGTGGCCGGCCGGGCCGCCGTGCAGACCGGGCGAGACCGGTCCGACGGCGGCCCCGACGGCGTAGGAGACGGCGAAGACCGCGACGAGGAGCAGCAGGAAGCCGAACAGGGCGGGTGGGGGCGAGAGGTTCCGCCGGGGTGCGTCCATCGACTGCGCCTCCTGATCACGTCGTACGACTGTGGCGCGGTAGGAGTCGGGGCGGGGACGGGGTGAGTTCCGCGGGAGCCGTGTGGCGTGCGTCACCCGAACCGCACACCGCGGCAACGACCGACGCGATTCACATATCTGAATAACAATCATGGACAAGACCGTTGACGTGTCCACACCACCACCTTACGGTCCCTGAAAGCGCTTTCCAGCACCCAGGCAGTTCATTCCTCTGACCCCCCTGTGGAGGCGACCGCATGCATCTCCGACCACTTCTCGCGTCCGTGGGCCTGCTGGCCGGCACGCTCGTCGCGCTCTCCGGTACGTCCGCGCAGGCGGCCACCGCGCGGTACGAGGCCGAGTCCTCGCCGGCCGTGTGCACGGGCACGATCGACTCCGACTGGAGCGGCTACTCCGGCAGCGGTTTCTGCAACGGCACCAACGCGAGCGGCGCCTACGCCCAGTTCACGGTGAACGCCGCGAGCGCCGGCTCGGCGACGCTGAACATCCGCTTCGCCAACGGGACGACCAGCGCGCGGCCCGCCTCGCTGATCGTCAACGGCACGACCGTGCAGACGCCGTCCTTCGAGGCCACCGGCTCCTGGTCGGCCTGGGTCACCAAGACGGTGACCGTGCCGCTCGCCGCCGGCGGCAACACCGTCCGGCTGAGCCCGACCACCTCGGGCGGCCTGCCCAACCTCGACTACCTGGACGTCACCACCACCGACTCCACCCCGCAGCCGACGGGCCCGGTGCTGTACGTGGCACCCAACGGCACCGACGGTGCCGCCGGGACCCAGTCCGCGCCGACGACGCTGCCCTCGGCGATCAGCCGCATCACCCCCGGCGGCACGATCTACCTGCGCGGCGGGACGTACAGCTACTCCTCGACCGTCACGATCCCGCTGGGCACCGACGGCACCTCGTCCGCCCGCACCACACTGTCCGCCTACCCGGGCGAGACTCCGGTGCTGAACTTCTCCGCGCAGACCGAGGACCCGGCCCACCGCGGACTGCAGCTCTTCGGCTCCTACTGGCACCTGTACGGCCTGGTCGTCGAGCACGCCGGGGACAACGGGATCTACGTCGGCGGCAGCCACAACGTCGTCGAGCGCACGGTGACCCGCTTCAACCGCGACACCGGGCTGCAGCTCGGCCGGATCGCGTCCACCACGCCGAAGGACCAGTGGCCGTCGGACAACTTGATCCTGAGCGCCGAGTCGCACGACAACGCCGACTCCGACGGCGAGGACGCGGACGGGTTCGCGGCGAAGCTGACCACCGGCACGGGCAACGTCTTCCGCTACGCCGTGTCCCACAACAACATCGACGACGGCTGGGACCTGTACACCAAGACCGACACGGGCGCGATCGGCCCGGTGACCATCGAGTACTCGCTGTCGTACACCAACGGCACCCTCTCAAACGGCACCGTCAACGCCAACGGCGACCGCAACGGCTACAAGCTCGGCGGGGACGGCATCGCCGTCGACCACGTCGTGCGGCACAGCATCGCGTACAAGAACGGCAAGCACGGGTTCACGTACAACTCCAACCCCGGCTCGATGACCGTCTCGAGCAACATCGGCATCGACAACGCCCAGCGCAACTTCTCCTGGGACACGGGGACGTCGGTGTTCCGCGACAACACCTCGTGCCGGTTCACGGTCAGCGGCTCCAACGACAAGACCGTCGGTGACGCGGACGCCTCCAACCAGTTCTGGACCGGCACCAACGGCTCCCGCTGCGCCTCCTACAGCGGCGCCCTCGGCTGGTCGTTCGCCTCGGACGGGCACCTGGTGGTGACGCTCGGCGGGAAGGTGGTGACGCCGTAACCGACGCGCCGGGGCGGGCCGTTGCCCCACCGGCCCGCCCTTCGCGAGACCCGGCCCGCGACGAGCGGGCGTGACGGGCCGGGCGTCACGGACCGGGCGTCGGTCAGTCCACCACGAGCCGGTCCGCGAGCCCGGCGTCGGCGAAGGCCTTGACGATGTCCTCGCGGCCCTCGGTGAAGTGGGCCCAGCTGTCGCAGTGGACGGGGACCACCCGGCGGGCGCCGAGCAGACGGGTGGCCTCGGCGGCCCCGGCGGCGTCCAGGACGAGCAGCGCGTCGTCGAAGAGACCGGTGCGGGGCGCGCCCGCGAACAGCACCGCGGTGTCGACGGGGCCGAAGCGGCCGGCGATCTCCCGGACGGCGTCCAGGGAGGCGTTGTCGCCGCTGACGTAGACGGTGGGCAGGCCCTCGCCGGTCAGGACGAAGCCGGTGACCTGGCCGGTGACCGGCTCGACCTCCTCCTTGGCGCCGGGGCCGTGCACGGCGGGCACGCCGGTCACCGTCAGGGTGCCGCCGCCGGGCCGCTCCAGTGCGACGGACTCCCAGTCGGCGAGGCCCTTGGCCGTTCCGCCGAGCCGCGCGGCGCCGCCCGGCGTGGTGAGCGTGAGCGGCACGTCCGCGAGCAGGGCGCGGCCCGCGTGGTCGAGGTTGTCGGGGTGCTCGTCGTGGGAGAGCAGGACGACGTCGACGCGGCCGAGGGCGGCCGGGGTGGTGCGGGACGGGGCGAGCTTGGTCAGGGAGCGGCCGCCGCCGATCGGGTAGGTGCCGGGCTCGTCGAAGGTCGGGTCGGTGAGGAAGCGCAGGCCGCCGTACTCGAAGAGGGCGGTGGGGCCGCCGTGGACGTGGACGGGGACGTCGGGCGAGGACACGGAAGCGGACACGGAGCAGCACCTCACAGCTGAGTCTCACGGATGACCAATTGGCTATCCGTGAGAGACGGTAGTCCTGTCTCACGGATGGGCGCAAGCCGTACCATGAGATGCATGACGGATTCCGCGCCCGCCGAGACCCTGGAACCGGCCGCCCCGCCCGCGCCGGGCGCCGAGCAGTACCCGGCCCTCGACCTCGCCAACAGCGCGATGGCCCTGCCGGGCGGGCACACGCTCGACCTGCTCGCGACCCCGGCGGACGCGGGCCACTGGCTCACCGGGCACGGCCTCGCCCCGGCCGACGCCGGGCTGCGGGAGGTGTGCGCGGCCCAGCTGCGCTCGCTGCGCGAGCAGATCCGCGCCCTGATCGCCTCCCGGGTCGACGGGCATCCGGCGCCGGCGAGCGCGCTGGCCGCGGTCAACGAGGCGATGACCAAGGCGCCGGCGGCGGCGCTGCTGCACTGGGACGCGACGCGCGGCCTGCACCGGGCGTCCGCCCACCCCACGACCCAGATCCTCGAACACGCGCTGGCGGCCCTCGCCGCGGACGCCGCCGAGCTGCTCACCGGCGCCGACGCCGAGCGCCTCACCGCGTGCGGCTCGCCGCCCTGCACCCGCTACCTGCTCCGGCACGGCCGCCGGCAGTGGTGCTCCGTGCGCTGCGGCGACCGCGCCCGAGCGGCCCGCGCGTACGCCCGCCGAACGGGCCGCGACGACGCCTGACGCTGCGGTGCGCTGCGCTGCGCTGCGCTTGTGCCCCGGGGGTACGGTGCCCGGCGTTGCGGTGACCGCCGTGGGGTGCGCGGCCCGGCGGTGCGGGGTGCCGCTGCGCCCACCCGTGCCGCCCCAGCGGCACGACTGCCCGCAGCTACGCGAGACGGCGGCCCGCAGCTACGGAGGCAGGTAGCGGCGACGGCCCGCAGTCGCCGGCGGCGAGAAGGGGACGTGGTGGGGGGTGTCCGCCCGCAGCGGACGGCATTGCCTTCGGGCGCCCTCTTGAAGAAACGTAAGGCCGTACCGAGGACGGACACCCCCCACCACGGCCCCGACCCACCCACCGGCAGAAGGCGCTACATCAGCCCCCACCGGACAGGAACGGGCCGCCGCAGGCATTCAGGGGCGCGGGGAACTGCGCGACAAGCCACGACGGACCCGCACCCGGCGACGAAACCGCACCCACCCGCACAGCCGCCGCAGGCACCCGCGCCGTCAGCCCGCGCCCCCGCCCCCGTCCTCCTCCCGGCGGGACCCCGCCACCGTGAATCCGATCACCGAGCCCCCACCCTCCCGGTGCTGAGCGAACGGCGCTCCACCGTGCGCCAGGGCCACCTCCCGCACGATGGACAGCCCCAGCCCGGACCCCGGCAGGGACCGCGCGTCAGGGGCCCGGTAGAACCGGTCGAAGACCCGCAGCAGATCGGCGTCGGCGATCCCCGGCCCCCGGTCGAGCACCTCGACGCGCACGGTGCCCGGCCGCGCCGGCCCCGCCACGTTGATCTCGATCGGCCCGGTGCCGTCGCGGTCGAACTTCGCCGCGTTCTCCACCAGGTTGGACACCGCCCGCTGCAGCATGCCCGGCCGCCCGTACGTCGTCGTCTCGCCGCTCACTCGCAGCACGATCTCCCGCCCGGTGCGGCGTCGGGCGAGGCCCGCGACGTCCTCGGCGAGGTCGGCGAGGTCCACCGGCTGCGGCGGCTCGCTGTCGGACTGCCCGGCGGCGAGGTCGACCAGCTCGTTGACCAGGTCGGTCAGCTCGCGGGCCTCCTGGCCGAGGTCGGCGACGAGTTCCTCACGCGACCCCGGCGGCAGTTCGTCGATCCGCTTCAGCAGGGAGATGTTGGTCCGCAGCGAGGTCAGCGGGGTGCGCAGCTCGTGGCCCGCGTCCTGGACCAGGCGCCGCTGGTCCTCCTCGGACTGCGCGAGCCGCCCCAGCATCCGGTCGAAGGCGCGGCCGAGGCGCCCCACCTCGTCGTAGCCGGTGACGGGCACCTGGATGCCGAGCCGGCGGGTGCGGGCGACGTCCTCCGCGGCGGCGGTCAGGATGATCAGCCGCCGGGTGATGCGCCGGGCCAGCCACCAGCCGAAGAGACCGGCCGCGACCACGACGGCCGCCATCAGGATCAGCGTGCGCTGCTGGAGCGCCCGCAGCAGGTCCTCGGTGTCACTGAACTCCTGCGCGACCTGCACCGCGCCCCGCTTCCCACCGAGGGAGACGGTCGCGATGCGGTACACGTCGCTGCCGACGTCGACGTCCTTGTGCAGCACCATCCGGCCGGCGCCCGGGCTGGCCGCTGTGGTGCGGTCGGCCTCGGTGACGGGCAGCGCGGGGCTGCCGCTGTCGGAGACCGCGCCGTCCGCGCCGAGCACCTGCACGTTGGTGCGGGCCGGGCGCACCACGTCGTGGCCGGGCGCCAAGGAGGAGAAGTCCTCGGGGGACATCCGGTGCTGGCGCACCTCGTCGCGCACGTCGTGCACCACCTCGTCGAACACCGACTGCTGGTCGACGCGCACGAGCCGTGCGGCGGCGTTGTACGACAGGATGCCGACGAGCACCGTCACGGCGGCGGTGACGGCGGCGAAGGACACGGCGAACGTGGTGCGCAGGGACACCAGTCCGGGCCGCCGCCCGGACACCAGGCGGCGCAGGCGCCCGCGCCCCATGTCAGTCCTCCCGCAGCACGTAACCCACGCCGCGCACCGTGTGGATCAGCTGGGGGGCGCCGGGCTCGTCGAGCTTGCGGCGCAGGTAGCCGACGTACACGGCGAGGTTCTTGGAGCCGGGGCCGAAGTCGTAGCCCCAGATGCGGTCGTAGATCGTGGAGTGGTCGAGGACGATGCCGGCGTTGCGCACGAGCAGTTCCAGCAGTTCGAACTCGGTGCGGGTCAGTTCCAGCTCGCGGTCGCCGCGCCAGGCCCGGCGGGCCTGCGGGTCCATGCGGATGCCGGCGGCCTCGATGTGCCGCGCGGGCGGCTGCGGGTCCTCGCGCGCCGGGGCGGGGGCGGGGGCGTCGGGGTGGGTGCGGCGCAGCAGGGCGCGCAGCCGGGCGAAGACCTCCTCGACGTCGAACGGCTTGACGACGTAGTCGTCGGCGCCCGCGTCCAGGCCGGCGATCCGGTCGGCGGTCTCCACCAGCGCGGTGAGCATGAGGATGGGCGTGCGGTCGCCCTCGGCGCGCAGCACGCGGCAGACCTGCAGTCCGTCGATGCCGGGCATCATCACGTCGAGGACGAGGACGTCCGGCGGGGACTTGTGGGCCTGGGCGAGCGCCTCCACGCCGTCGGCGACCGCGGTGACCTGGTAGCCCTCCAGGGTCAGGGCGCGTTCCAGGGCGTGGCGGATGGCGCGGTCGTCTTCGGCGAGGAGCACTGTCTGGGGCACGCGACCAGTCTGCCAAGGCCTCCGGCGGCACGGCCGGGCGAGCGGTGCGACGATCACCCTTCTTACTCGGCTCTCACCGTCCCGGGGGACCCCCTGACCAGGACACCACGCCCCACCAAAGCCAGAACCACGAGCCGCAACCACGACCCACCGAAGCCAGAACCGCGAGCCGCAACCACGCCCTACCGAGGCCAGAACCGCGAGCCGCAACCCCGACCCACCCAAACCCGCACCACGAAACCCGCACCCCGACTCACCCAACCCCGCACCACAACCCACCGAAGCCGGGGTCCGTCCGACACCGGCCCCGGCTTCGCCCCCCCCCGCGTTCCGTCAGCCCGCAGGCCGCAGGGCCGCCAGCTGCTGCTCGAAGGGCACGACCTCGAAGGCGTCCCGCTGGGCCGGCGGGCGGGCCGTGGTGAGGCCGTTCATCAGCGCGCCCAGTTCCCGT
This sequence comes from Streptomyces sp. NPDC014801, assembly GCF_043082085.1. Taxonomy (NCBI): domain Bacteria; kingdom Bacillati; phylum Actinomycetota; class Actinomycetes; order Kitasatosporales; family Streptomycetaceae; genus Streptomyces; species Streptomyces sp. NPDC014801. The sequence goes on from NZ_JBIBXG010000007.1 coordinate 456,838, forward strand.
GCCGCCCGTTCGATCCGCTCGGGCAGGCCCTCCGCGCCCCAGTCCTCGGAGGCGGCGTAGACGCCGGTGGGGACGACGACGGCGCGCAGGTAGGCGAACAGGGGCCGCAGCGCGTGGTCCAGCACCAGGGAGTGCCGTGCGGTGCCGCCGGTCGCGGCGACCAGCACCGGCTTGCCGGCCAGCGCGTCCTTGTCGTGCGCGCCGAGCGCGTCGAAGAAGGACTTGAACAGTCCGCTGTACGACGCCGAGAACACCGGCGTGACCACGATCAGCCCGTCCGCGCCGGTCACGGCGTCGAACGCGGCGGACAGCTCCGTGCCGGGGAAGCCACTGGTGAAGATGTGCGCGATCGCGACGGCGAGGTCGCGCAGCTCGATCACCTGGACCTCCGCCCCGGTGTGCCCGGCGGTCGCGGCGGCCAGCCGGTCGCCGAGCAGCCGGGTGGAGGAGGGCACGCTCAGCCCTGCCGAGACGACGACGAGCTTCATACGGCGGCCTCCTTCTGGTCCGACACGGCGGTCTGCTTCTGGTCCGACACAACGGTCTGCTGCTGCTCCGACCCGGCGGTCTGCTGACGGGCGGTGGCGAGCAGCGAGGCGTGGGTGGGCGCCTCGGGCACGTCGGCCGGGCGGCCGGCGGCGAACTCCTTGCGCAGCACCGGCACGACCTCCTCGCCGAGCAGGTCCAGCTGCTCCAGCACGGTCTTCAGCGGCAGCCCGGCGTGGTCCATCAGGAACAGCTGGCGCTGGTAGTCGCCGGCGTACTCGCGGAAGGACAGCGTCTTCTCGATGACCTGCTGCAGGGAGCCGACGGTCAGCGGGGTCTCCCGGGTGAAGTCCTCCAGGGAGGGGCCGTGGCCGTAGACGGGCGCGTTGTCGAAGTAGGGCCGGAACTCGCGGACGGCGTCCTGGGAGTTCTTCCGCATGAACACCTGCCCGCCGAGGCCGACGATGGCCTGCTCGGGCGTGCCGTGCCCGTAGTGGGCGTACCGGTTGCGGTACAGCTCGATCATCCGCTTGGTGTGGTCGGCCGGCCAGAAGATGTTGTTGTGGAAGAAGCCGTCGCCGTAGTACGCGGCCTGCTCGGCGATCTCCGGGGAGCGGATGGAGCCGTGCCAGACGAACGGCGGTACGCCGTCCAGCGGGCGCGGGGTGGCGGTGAAGCCCTGCAGCGGCGTGCGGAACTTCCCTTCCCAGTTCACCACGTCCTCGCGCCACAGGCGGTGCAGCAGGGCGTAGTTCTCGATGGCGAGGTTGATGCCCTGCCGGATGTCCTGCCCGAACCACGGATAGACCGGGCCGGTGTTGCCGCGGCCCATCATCAGGTCCACCCGGCCGTCGGCCAGGTGCTGGAGCATCGCGAAGTCCTCCGCGATCTTCACCGGGTCGTTGGTGGTGATCAGGGTGGTGGAGGTGGACAGGACCAGCTTCTCGGTCTGCGCCGCGATGTAGCCGAGCATGGTGGTCGGGGACGAGGGCACGAACGGCGGGTTGTGGTGCTCACCGGTGGCGAACACGTCCAGCCCGACCTCCTCGGCCTTCAGCGCGATGGCGACCATGGCCTTGATGCGCTCACGCTCCGTCGGCGTCCGGCCCGTGGTGGGGTCCGGCGTGACATCACCCACGCTGAAGATCCCGAACTGCATGGTCGCTCACTCCCCAATTAGTTGATTGTTGAACTATACCGCCCAACCGTGAGCGCCGCCGCCATATTCCACCTCTCCGCTCCAGGGGTGCGCCCGACGGCCACACCCCCGCCCACCTCGACGTATGCGCACCATGGGCCCGCCACCCGCGGAGACCGCCGCACGGCCACCGCCGGAAAAGACCTTGACGCCCGCCATCGACCCCCCGATATTTATCTGCGTGACACAGACACTGCATCACGCACACTCCAAGAGCCCCCCGCTCACCGCCCGTGCCCGTTGGGCAGTCCTCGGCGTCGTGCTCGCCGCCGACGTGCTCGACCTGCTCGACGCGACGATCACCAACATCGCCGCCCCGACCATCACCGCCGACCTCGGCGGCGGTGCCGCGCTCGTGAAGTGGCTCGGCGCCGCCTACGCCCTCGCCCTCGGCGTGCTGCTCGTCCCCGGCGGCCGCCTCGGTGACCGCTACGGCCGCAGGCGCACCTTCCTCATCGGCCTCACCGGGTTCATCGCCGCCTCGCTGGCCTGCGGACTCGCCCCCACCCCGGCCGTCCTCGTCGCCGCCCGGCTCGTCCAGGGCGCGTTCGGGGCGCTGCTCATCCCCCAGGGCTTCGGCATCCTCGGCGCCACCTGGCCGCGCGAGGAGATCGGCAAGGCGTTCAGCCTGTTCGGCCCGGTCATGGGCCTGTCCGCCGTCGGCGGCCCGGTCCTCGCCGGCTTCCTCGTCGACGCCGACCTCGCCGGCCTCGGCTGGCGCCCGATGTTCCTGATCAACCTGCTCCTCGGCGGCGCCGCCCTGGCCGCCGCCCACCGCCTGCTGCCCCGCGACCCCGGCACCCCCGGCACGGTCGTCGACACCCCGGGCGCGCTCCTGCTCGCCGGGGCGATGCTCGGCCTGCTCGGCGGGCTCATCGACGGCTCCGACCACGGCTGGGCGGGCCGCCCGCTCGTCCTGCTCCTCGCCGGGCTCGCCCTGTCCGCCGGGTTCGCCCGCCGCCAGTCCACCGCCCCCGAGCCGCTCATCCGGCCCAGCCTGCTGCGCCACCGCGGCTTCACCTCGGGCCTGCTGCTCGGCGTCGTCGCCTTCGCCGCCGTCGCCGGCCTGCTCTACGCCCTCTCGCTCTACCTGCAACGCGGCCTCGGCCGCACCCCCACCGGCACCGCGCTCGCCCTGATCCCGCTGTGCGCCGGGATCGTCGTCGCCTCGATCGCCTGCCACCGGCTCCTGCACACGCACGGCCGCCGGCTCGTCGTCACCGGTCTGCTGCTGCTCCTCGCCGGCTGCGGCTGCCTGCTCGCCGTCACCCGGCACGACACCCCCGGCGGGTGGTCGCTGGTCCCGCCGCTGCTGCTGGTCGGCCTCGGCATGGGCACCTGCTTCGGCACCGTCTACGACGTGACCATCGGCGACATCGCCCCCGACGAGGCCGGCAGCGCGAGCGGCTCGCTCAACGCCGTGCAGCAGCTGGCCAACGCGGTCGGCGCGGCGGCCGTGACGACGGTGTACTTCGCCGCCGTACCGCACGGCGGCGAGGGCCACGCCCTGACCGTGACCCTCACCGTGGTCGCCGCCTCCGTCACCGCCTGCCTGCCCCTCGTACGCCTCCTGCCCCGCAGGGCACCCGAGGGCCACGGACACTGACGCGCACGGGACCGGTCGTCGGCTCCTCGGGCGGCCGCATCCACCGGCCCCGTGGACGGGACTCCGCCGCGAGTGCTCCGCGCGGCAACGGCGTCGACGATGTCGGGGGCGGAGAGGAGGCCGGCGCTACGGCACCAGCACCAGGCGGCCACGCACCCCGCCCTCCGCGAGGCGGGCGTGCGCCTTGGCCGCGTCGTCCAGGGCGAACGTCTCGGCCACCCGCAGCGTCAGCACACCGTCGTCCACGAGCCGCACCAGCTCCGCCAGCCGCGCCCCGTCGGCGCCGACCTCGACCGCCGTGGTGCGCACCCCGCGCTCGGAGGCGGGCTGGGCCTGCGGAATCACTCCGGCGTACGCGCCGCCGTCCCGCACCCACGCCAGTGCCGTCCCGCCGAGAACCGCCGCGTCCAGCACCGCGTCGAAGGCACCCGCCGTCCCCTCGGTGACATGCGCGGCGCCCAGCGACCGCACCAGTTCCGCGTCGCCCTCGCGGGCCAGCCCCGTCACCGTGACGCCCCGGTGCGCGGCCAGCTGCACGGCGTACCCGCCGACCGCCCCGGCCGCCCCCGTGACCAGCAGCGACCGGCCCGGCGTCAGCTCCAGCAGATCCAGGGCCTGGACGGCGGTCAGCGCGTTCAGCGGCAGGGCCGCCGCGTGCACGGCGTCCACCGTGGCCGGGGCCGCCGCCACCGCGTCCGTGTCGACGACGACGTACTCCGCGTGGGCGCCGAGCGGCGCGGCCACGCCGGGGTGCAGCGCCACGACCTCGTCACCGACGTTCCAGGCCGAGGCGACCCCGGTCGCGTCGACCGTGCCGGCGACGTCCCAGCCCAGCCCGATCTGCTTGCCGGCGCCGCCGAACATACCGGCGCGCACGCCCGCGTCGACCGGGTTCAGCGCGCTCGCGGCCACCCTGATCCGCACCTGTCGCGCCCCCGGCTCCGGCAGAGCGGCCTCCACGATCTCCACGGCCTCCGGTCCGCCGAAGGTCCTCACGACTGCAGCACGCATGGCAACTCTCCCTGTTTCCGAAGCACTTGACTTGCTTCCTGTCCGGTGGAAACAACCGTAGGAAGAGTTACTATCCAGGGGGAAGTAGTTACCTGAAGGTGCGTACATCACCCGGAGGAGAGCCATGGCGACCACGACCGCCGCCCAGCGCCGCGACCAGGCCCGCATCGCGTACGACGCCTTCCTGCGCGAATGCCCCACCAACCAGCTCCTCGGCCGGCTCAGCGACAAGTGGGTCAGCCTGGTCGTCGCCGCCCTCTCCGGCGGCCCCCTGCGCTACAGCGACCTCAGCCGCAAGATCGCCGGCGTGAGCCCCAAGATGCTCACCCAGACCCTGCGCGCCCTCGAACGCGACGGCATCCTCACCCGCGCCGTCACCCCGTCCGTCCCGGTCCGCGTCGACTACGCGCTCACCCCGCTCGGCAGCAGCCTCGCCGCCCTGCTGACGGCGGTGAAGGACTGGGCGGAGACCCACTTCGACGAGGTCCACGCGGCCCGCGAGCGCTACGACGCCCAGAACGGCGGGCAGCCCGGCGAATGACCAGGCCAGAGGCTGTTACCGGGCGGTGACGGTTCCCGTATCGATCAAGGTCATGCGATCGGCAGACTGAACGCATCGCACACCGCCAGGGCCGAGACCGGGGGGCCGGACGGAACACCGCGCGGGGCGATCTCCTGCCGTCACCACTTTGCCGTCCCTGGGGGGATCACCATGTCTGCCGCATTCCCGCGCCACCGCTCCGTCCTCCGCGCCGCCGTCGCCACCGCCGCGCTCGCCGGCGCCCTGTTCGCCCCGGCCGCCGCCTTCGCCGCCGACGGCCAGGGCACCACCGCCGACGGCGGCTCCGCGTCGCACTGCACGGTGACGCAGACGATCCCCTCCGCCTTCGGCGGCTGGACCGTCGACCTCACCAACAGCCTGGCCAACGGCCCCAAGGCCGTCCTGAAGGACGACAAGGGCGCCACCGTGGCCACGGTGGACCGGGCCCACCCGGCCGACCTCACCAACGGCCTGAAGATCAAGAACGCGGACACGGTCAGCCCCGTCTTCCTGGACCGCAGCCAGGGCGACCCGGCGCCGTGGCGCGAGACGCCGTTCCCGGCCCTGCCGAAGGACTGCGTGCAGACGGGCACGGGCAGCGGCACGGGCACGGGTTCCGGGACGGGGACCGGCTCCGGGACCGGTACGGGGACGGGCACGGGCACGGGTACGGGGACCGGCACGGGCAGCGGTACGGGGACGGGCTCCGGCACCGGGACCGGCGGCGTCACCGTCATCGGCAAGTGCACCGTGCTGCAGACCATCCCCTCCCGCTTCGGCGGCTGGACGGTCGACCTGACCAACAGCCTGGCCAACGGCCCGAAGGCCGTCCTGAAGGACGACAAGGGCCGGGCGGTGTCCACCGTGGACCGCCACCGCCTGGAGGACACGGCCAACGGCCTGAAGATCAAGAACGCGTACGGCACCTCCCCGGTCTTCCTCGACAACAACCAGGGCGGCGACTCCCCCTGGCGCGAGACCCCCTTCCCGAAGCTCCCCAAGGGCTGCGTGAACACGGGCACCGACAAGGGCACCGGCACGGGCACGTCGAAGCCGACCGGCACGGGCACGGGCACCACCACGGGCACGCCGCAGACCGCCGCCAAGACCACCCAGACCAAGGTCGTCCCGGCCGGCGGTGTGGCCGCGGGCGCGGAGGGCACCGGCGGTGAGCAGAACACCGCGCTGCTCGTGGGCGGTACGGCCATCGCCGCGGCCGGTGTGATCGGCCTCGGTTACGTGGTGCGCCGCCGCCGCCGCGCCGGCGCGGGCGTCTGACCCCCCGTCACCCACCCACCCCGGGCGGGCCACCGGACTCCACCGGCGGCCCGCCCGATGCGTCCCCACTCGCTCCCACCCGCCCCACCGGCCCCACCGGCCCCAACCAGCCCCCACCCGGCCCACAGGGGCCCAGCCGAGGAATCCCGATGCACCCGCCCTCCGCCCAGGACGCCCCGTCCGCGCCCACCCGCCGCCGACTGCGCTGGATCGCGGTGGCGGCCGTGGCCGCGCTGGCCGTCGGCGGCGGGATGACGGTCACCGCCCTGCACGACGGCACGAGCGCGCCGGCCGCGCACGACCCGGCCGCACACCTGGCCGCCTCCGCACCGCCCGCGCCCGCCTCACCACCGGCCACGGCTGCGGCATCGCCCCCGCCGGCCCCGCTGCCGGCCTCCACGCCGGTCCGCGTCCGTATCCCCGCGGCCGGCGTCGACACCGCGCCCGTCCTCAGCCTGGGGCTGGCCGCCGACGGAACCGTCGAGGTGCCGTCCGTCGCCCAGGCCGACCGCATCGGCTGGTACCGGGAGGGCGTCACCCCGGGCCAGACCGGCCCGGCCGTCCTCATCGGCCACTACGACACGGTCGAGGGCCCGGCGGTCCTGCGCAACGTCGCCCGCGTCAGGCCCGGCGACACCATTACCGTCGACCGCGCCGACGGCCACGCCGCCGTCTTCGCCGTACGCACCCTGCAACAGGTCGACAAGAAGCGCTTCCCCACCCGCCAGGTCTACGGCGACACCACCCGCCCCGAACTACGCCTCATCACCTGCGGCGGCGACCTGCGCGACGGCCACCGCCCGGACAACATCATCCTGTACGCCGACCTGATACGGACGACCTGATACGGACGGCCTGATACGGACGACCCGATGCGGACGGTCTGACCGCCTGGCGAGACTCCGGCGACCGGGGCCCGCCGCCCCGCCTAGACCTCCCCAGCCCGCAGGCGGGCCACCTGGTGGGTGCCGAAGTCCGTGGTGCGGCGCATGTGGTCGACGATGACGCGGAGTTCGGCGTCGTCCAGGTCGTCGAAGAGGGCGTACCAGCCGCCGCCCAGCCGCTCCCACATGCGGCCGAACTCGGCGATCCGGTCCGGCACGGTTACCACCAGCACCTTGCGCCGGTCCGCCGTGTCCCGCTCGCGGCGCACATAGCCGGCCTTCTCCAGCCGGTCCACCAGCCGGGTCGCGGAACCGGTCGTCAGGCCCGTCAGCTCCGCGATCCGGCCCGTCGTCACCGGGCCGGCCTCCAGCGTGAGCAGGTTCAGGCACTGCAGGTCCGTGGGGTGCAGCCCGAGGTGGTCCGCGACGGCCTGGTTGAACAGCGCGTACGAGGCCATGTACCGGCGGGAGACCCCCGACAGCTCCTCCAGCAGCCGGGACCGCGCGTCCTGCGACATCCACCGCACCCTTCGCTTGCGTGATGCAGAAATCGTACGACGCAGGGACAGCCGCGGTCGCGGCCCGCGGAGGTCAGAAGGAGTACGCGTCCCCGGTGTCCAGGACCAGCACCTCGTGGCGGTCGTTCGCCCGGTTGTGGTCCGCCACGCCGCCGCCCCACAGGGTGCCGATCTCCAGCCGTACCTCCGCCGGCCGGCCGCGCAACCGCAGGTCCAGCGTGATCCGCTCGCCCACCTCGCCCGCGGCGAGCGCGCCCGTGCGGCACACCACGTCCCGCTCCCCCGTGCGCACGCACCCGTCCGGCAGCCGCTGCGCGTCCTGCGCCGGCGGAACCGACCAGCGCAGCCGGACCGCCGCCTCCGGCACCGCGGAGGGGCCGTGGTTGCGCGGCGTCAGCTCGACCCGGATCCGGCCCCGCCGCAGCTCCGCCGACCCGTGGTACGCGAGATCCGCCTCCCCCGCCGCCCGTTCGGACCGCCCGCCCTGCACGGCGCGCTCGGCCTGCTCGCCCCTGACCACCTGCCCGGCTCGGGCCTCCGGCTCCGCCGAGAGCCCCGTCCCGGCGGCGCCCGCCGGACCCGCCGCCGTGACCACGCCGAGCGCCGCCAGCGCCGTACCCCACATCGCAAGCCCGCGCACGCCACCCACTCCTCACCGGCCGTCGGTCACCTCCCTGCGATGTATCCCCCGCACGCCCCCGCGCAGGCGCCGTCCATCAGGTGACAGCCGCCCCGCCGGCACCGGCGGACCCCCTAGGAGCGTGTGCCAAGCTGCCCCCATGGCCGTCCTGCGTTCCGCCGCCCTGTTCGTCCTCGCCGCGATCCTGGAGATCGGCGGTGCCTGGCTGGTGTGGCAGGGCGTGCGCGAGCACCGCGGGTGGCTCTGGGCGACCGGCGGGATCCTCGCCCTCGGCGCGTACGGCTTCGTCGCCACCTTCCAGCCCGACGCCCACTTCGGCCGCGTCCTCGCCGCGTACGGCGGGATCTTCGTCGCCGGTTCGCTGCTGTGGGGCGCCGTCGCGGACGGCTACCGGCCCGACCGCTGGGACGTGACCGGCGCCCTCGTGTGCCTGGCCGGCATGGCCCTGATCATGTGGGCCCCGCGCGGCAACGGCTGACCACCCCGGCCGTACGCCCCCGCCGGGCCCCCAGGCCGCGAGGACTCCGGGCTTCCAGGCCGCCAAGCCGCCGGCCGCCAAGCCGCCAAGCCTCCGGGCACCCAGGCAGCCAGGCTTCCGGGCACCGCGGCCGCCAAGCCGCCACAGCACCCTCCCCCACCCCACCGCCCTAGCGGCGCCCGACCGGGCCGCCACCCCCGTCGCCTACCCTGGGCGCAGACCGATCGCACACGCGCCCGAGGAGCAGCCCATGGCCACCGCCGCCCCGTCCGCCGCCTCCCGCATCGCCGTCGTCACCGGCGCGAGCAGCGGCATCGGCGCCGCCACGGCCCGCCGTCTCGCCGCCGCGGGCTACCGCGTCGTCCTCACCGCCCGCCGCAAGGACCGTATCGAGGCGATCGCCGAGGAGATCAACGCCGCCGGGCACTCGGCCACCGCCTACCCGCTCGACGTCACGGACCGCAACGCCGTCGACGAGTTCGCGACCGCCTTCTCGACGATCGGCGTGCTGGTGAACAACGCCGGCGGTGCCCTCGGCGCCGACCCGGTCGCCACCGGCGACCCGGACGACTGGCGCACGATGTACGAGACGAACGTCATCGGCACCCTCAACCTCACCCAGGCCCTGCTGCCCAAGCTGGAGGCGAGCGGCGACGGCACGGTCGTCGTCGTGTCGTCCACCGCCGGCCACGCCACCTACGAGGGCGGCGCCGGCTACGTCGCCGCCAAGCACGGCGCGCACGTCCTCGCCGAGACGCTGCGCCTGGAGATCGTCGGCAAGCCGGTCCGGGTCATCGAGGTCGCGCCCGGCATGGTCAAGACCGAGGAGTTCGCCCTCACCCGCTTCGGCGGCGACCGGGAGCGGGCCGAGAAGGTCTACCAGGGCGTCGCCGAGCCGCTCACCGCCGACGACGTCGCCGAGACCATCACCTGGACGGTCACCCGCCCCAGCCACGTCAACATCGACCTGCTGGTGGTCCGCCCGCGCGCCCAGGCCTCCAACACCAAGGTCCACCGGGAGCCCTGATGGCCGACGAGCCCGAACCGTCCCTGGAACAGCGCCGGCTGGCCCAGGAGACCAAGGACGAACGCCAGGTGTGGATCTTCCTGGCGTACTTCCTCTTCGGCATCCACATCGTGGCGTTCATCATGATCTACGCCGTCCGGCACGCTAAATAGGACGTCGTGGAACGACACATATCCTTCGACGCCCTGCGCAACTTCCGCGACCTGGGCGGCTACCCGACCCCGGACGGCACCCACCGCGTCCGTCCGGGGCTCCTCTACCGCTCCGACTCCCTGGGCAAACTCGCCCCGGGCAGCGCGGACTGGGACCGCTTCCTGGCCCTCGGCATCGGCACGGTCGTCGACCTGCGCTACCCGTGGGAGATCGAGCGCGCCGGACGCGTCCCCGAGCACCCGTCCCTCACCTACCACAACCTGAGCATCGAGCACCGCCCGTACGACCAGGCCGCGTTGACGCCGGACATCGAACCGGGCCCGTATCTCGCCGAGCGCTTCATGGAGGTGGCGGAGGACGGCGTCAAGGAGATCCGGGCCGCGCTGGAGACGATCGCCGCCTCGGCACGCGCCGGCACCCCCGTCGTCTTCCACTGCGCCTCCGGCAAGGACCGCACCGGTGAGATCGCGGCCCTCGTCCTCGCCCTCCTCGGCCTCGACGAGCCGACGATCGTCGAGGACTTCAGCCTGACGGAACTCGCCACCGCGGCCCTGCTCGCGGACTGGCGCACCCGCAACGGCGGCGCGACCCCCGCCTGGCCCGGCTGGGGCCGCGCCCCCGCGGCGGTGATGCGCCTGTTCCTCGCCGCCCTCACGGAGCGGTACGGCAGCGTCGAGGGGTACGTCGCGCAGGCCCTCGGCCTGGACGCGGACGCCCTCGCGGCCACCCTGCGCGAGGCCCTGCTGGAACCGCGCCCCACCACCTGGCCGCCCCTGACGTTCCGCGAGGCCACCGAGGCCGACGCCGCCGCCCTGGTCCGCCTGCGCGACAGCGCGGCACTGTGGCAGCTGGCCCGCGGCATCGACCAGTGGAAGCCGGGCGAGAAGGACGAGGCGCACTTCGTCCGCCGGATGCGCGAGGGCGAGGTCTGGCTCACCCACGCCGGCGGTGTCCTCGTCGGCGCCTGGGAACTGTGGTGGTCCGACGAGGCGGCCTGGGGCCCCCGCCCCGCCGACGCCGGCTACATCCACCGCCTGATGACGGTCCCCCACACCGCCCCGCCCGGCACGGGCCGCGCGATGCTGGCGCAGGCGGAGTCCCGCATCACGGCAACGGGCCGCCCCCACGCCCGCCTGGACTGCCTCTCCACCAACCCCCGCCTGCGCGCCTACTACGAGTCGGCGGGCTACGAGGTGGCGGGCGAACAGCCCGCAAAGACGGACGCCGGCGGCAGCCCGTACGCCGTGACCCTGCTGGAGAAGCGGCTCAGCCCTTGACGCAGACCACCTGCTTCAGCTTCGCCACGACCTCCACGAGGTCCCGCTGCTGGTCGATGACCTGCTCGATCGGCTTGTAGGCGCCCGGGATCTCGTCGACGACGCCGGAGTCCTTGCGGCACTCCACGCCCTGGGTCTGCTCCTGAAGATCCTTGGTCGTGAAGCGCCGCTTGGCCGCGTTGCGGCTCATGCGCCGGCCCGCGCCGTGCGAGGCGGAGTTGAAGGACTTGTCGTTGCCAAGGCCCTTCACGATGTACGAACCGGTGCCCATCGAGCCGGGGATGATCCCGTAGTCGCCGGAGCCGGCCCGGATCGCGCCCTTGCGGGTCACGAGCAGGTCCATGCCGTCGTACCGCTCCTCCGCCACGTAGTTGTGGTGGCAGGAGATCTCCGGCTCGAAGGTCGGCTTGGCCTTCCTGAACTCCTTGCGGATCACGTCCTTCAGGAGCGCCATCATGATCGTGCGGTTGTACTTGGCGTACTCCTGCGCCCAGAACAGGTCGTTGCGGTAGGCCGCCATCTGCGGGGTGTCCGCGACGAAGACGGCGAGATCGCGATCGACCAGGCCCTGGTTGTGCGGGAGCTTCTGGGCCACGCCGATGTGGTGCTCGGCGAGTTCCTTGCCGATGTTGCGGGAGCCGGAGTGCAGCATCAGCCAGACAGAACCGGTCGAATCAGCACAAACTTCAACGAAGTGGTTCCCCGATCCGAGCGTGCCCATCTGCTTCGTGGCGCGCTCCTCGCGGAACTTCACCGCCTCGGCGACGCCGCCGAACCGCCCCCAGAAGTCCTCCCAGCCGGCGGTGGCGAAGCCGTGCAGGCGGCTCGGGTCGACGGGGTCGTCGTGCATGCCCCGCCCCACCGGGATCGCCTGCTCGATCTTCGAGCGCAGGCGGGAGAGGTCGCCCGGGAGGTCGTTCGCCGTCAGGGACGTCCGTACCGCCGACATGCCGCAGCCGATGTCCACGCCGACCGCCGCCGGGCACACCGCGCCCCGCATCGCGATGACGGACCCGACCGTCGCCCCCTTGCCGTAGTGCACGTCCGGCATCACGGCGAGGCCCTTGATCCACGGCAGGGTCGCCACGTTCTGCAGCTGCTGCATCGCCGCGCCCTCGACCGTCGCCGGATCCGCCCACATGCGGATCGGGACCTTCGCGCCCGGCAGCTCCACGTACGCCATCTCGACTACCTCGTTCCCCCGGAAAACATTTCAAAAGACTCGAATCGCAAAACCGGTGCCAAGGTCGACGAAAAGGACAACGGACCGGCATCCACGGTCGTGCGTGCGATACACATGGTGCACTGGGGGCGCCCCCGTGCGGCAAGCGAATAACCAGCGCGGACGCGACCGTCCCCGCACTGTCGAGAGGAGCCTCACCCGTGCAGCGCAAGGCGTACGTACCCGGCACCGTCGCCCTTCTCGCGGCGCTGCTGGCCGCCTGCACCAGCGGCTCCGACGAAGGCGCCGCCACCGACAACTCCAACCCCGGCCGACCGGGCACCGCCACCGCGGCCGCCGAGCCCGGCAAGTACCGCACCCTGCCCGAACCGTGCGGCGTGGTCGGCCACGACACCCTCGACGCGCTGCTGCCCGGCATCCGGCAGCTCACCGACGAGGAGCAGCGGCAGAAGGCGTACGAGGGCGAGGCGGCCCTGACATACAACACGGACCGCAAGGTGGGCTGCCGTTGGAAGGTGGAGTCCGCGGCCGCCACCGACCACCTCTCCGTCGACTTCGAGCGGGTCGTCTCCTACGACGGTGCCGTCAGCGACGACAGCCAGGCCCAGCAGCTGTTCGCCCGGCTGCAGACCGCGGCCGGCCTGCCGGCGCCGAGCACCTCGGCCACCTCCGACTTCGGCGGCGGCGGCGCGGCCGGCACCCCGTCGGGCGCGCCCTCCGCCTCCACGTCGCCGTCCGGTTCGCCGTCCAACTCCCCTTCCTCCACGGTCTCCGGCTCCACCTCGCCGTCGCCGTCCTCCACGGTCGAGCTGCAGCCACGCACCCTGGACGACGTCGGTGACGAGGCGTTCCTCGACGACCAGCTGGGCGGCCCCGGTTCGACGGCCAAACAGCGCACCGTGACTGTGGCGTTCCGCACGTCCAACGTCATCGTGACCATCCGGTACGAGGAGCAGCCGACGACCGTCGGCGTGGTCCCGGACAGCAAGGAAATGCAGGACAGGGCCCGGAAACTGGCCGCACAACTGGACGATTCGCTGACCGGCTGACCCGCCCCGCGCCGCCCGCGGGGGCCGTCCGGGAAGCGGACGAGGCACGGCGGCGCGGCGTGCGCACGGCGTACCGTGGCCCCTCGGACCCGTTCCGACCGCAGGAACCACGAGCCACATGAGTGAAGGAACCATGCAGCGACGAGCCCAGCGTGACGACCAGCGAGTGAAGCGAGAAGAGCGCCCGCAGCGCGTATCGCGGCTGAACCGCGTCCTTGTCTGCGCGGCCGCCGTCCCCGTGATGCTGGTGGCCGCCGGCTGCTCCTCCTCGGACTCCTCCTCCGGCTCCGGCGACCAGGACAAGGCCGCCTCCGGCGCCGGTGCGAGCACCTCCTCGTCGGCGAGCGCGTCGCCGACCGTGCAGGCGGCGGCGTACGCCAAGCTGCCGCAGGCGTGCGGGGTGCTGACGCAGAAGACCCTGCAGGGCCTGGTGCCCAAGGGCACCAAGGGCAAGGAGGGCAGCTCCAGCGACATCGCCACGCGGGCCAGCTGCTCCTGGAGCAGCCTGGACAACAAGGGCGTGAAGGGCTCGCAGTTCCGCTGGCTCAACGTCGCCCTGCTGCGCTTCGACTCGGACGCCGCGCGCGGCTCCGGCGACCAGCAGGCGCACGCGTACTTCACCAAGCAGGTGCAGGACGCGCGGTCGACGGCCGGCGCGCAGAACACCACCTCGCGGCCGGTCGCCGGGACCGGCGACGAGGCGACGACGGTCCGCTACGACCTGAAGAAGAAGGAGGGCGACTTCAAGCAGCAGACGGTGGTCGCCCGCGTCGAGAACGTCGTCGTGACCGTCGACTACAACGGTGCCGGTCTCGCCGGCGACAAGGCGCCCAGCGCCGACGAGCTGACGAAGGCCGCCGAGCAGGCGGTGAAGGAGGCCGTGGCCTCGGTGGCGGCCGCCAACGGCGACGGCAGCGCGCCGGGCGGGGGTACGGCGTCCAAGGCGCCGTCGGGTTCCCCGTCGGCGTCGAAGCCCGCCTCCCCGTCGGCGTCCGCGTCGCGGTCCGCCACCCCGTCGGCCTCGGCGTCGGCCGCGAAGAAGAGCTGACGCCCTTCCGCTCGGTCAACTGGGCCCGGTCTGGGCCCGTTTGCCGGAGCCCGTCCCTCCGCTGGGGCGGGCTCCCGCCGCACCGGCGACACGTTCGCCGCACACATGTGCCACCCTGTTGCGCGCAACAGCATGCAAGGGGAGGGGAGTACGCGTGGCCGCGCCACCGCAGCTGACTCGGATGCACCGCATACTCATCGGTGTCGTCGTGTCGGGCGCCCTGATCATCGCCGGTATCGGTTTCGCCGGGTCCTACGCCGCCGTCCGCGAACTGGCGATCAAGAAGGGCTTCGGCAACTTCTCCTACGTCTTCCCGATCGGCATCGACGCGGGCATCTGCGTACTGCTCGCCCTCGACCTGCTGCTGACCTGGATCCGCATCCCCTTCCCGCTGCTGCGCCAGACCGCCTGGCTGCTGACCGCGGCCACCATCGCCTTCAACGGCGCCGCCGCCTGGCCCGACCCCCTCGGCGTCGGCATGCACGCGGTCATCCCGATCCTCTTCGTCGTCTCCGTCGAGGCCGCCCGGCACGCCATCGGCCGCATCGCCGACATCACCGCGGACCGCCACATGGAGGGCGTCCGCCTGATGCGCTGGGTCCTCTCCCCGCTGCCCACCTTCCTGCTGTGGCGGCGCATGAAACTGTGGGAACTGCGCTCCTACGAACAGGTCATCAAGCTCGAACAGGAACGCCTCGTCTACCAGGCCCGCCTGCGCTCCCGCTTCGGCCGCGCCTGGCGCCGCAAGGCCCCCGTCGAATCCCTGATGCCCCTGCGCCTGGCCCGCTACGGAGTCCCCCTCTCCGAAACAGCCCCCGCCGGCCTCGCAGCAGCAGGCATCGAGCCGGCCCTGATCCCTGCAGCGCCGAGGCCGGAGCTCGATGCGGCTGCGCAGCCGCAGTCCGTGCCTTCCGTAGCTGCGGGCAGTCGTGCCGCTGGGGCGGCACGGGTGGGCGCTGGGGGTACCTCCCAGGCCGTTCAGGCACTGGGGGAGGCGCCTCACAGCGAGCAGCGCCTTGAACCCGCCGACGACTACGCCGGGCAACCGGTCGACGAACCCGTACTCGACGAGAGCCCTTGGTTCCACAACGTCCGCGAGGTCGAGTACCAGGGCGGTTACGACCCCGACTACGACCCCGCAGAGCAATACGCCCAGTGGATCGCCGAGCAACAGCAAGCCGAGCAGTACGAGGACCAGTACCAGGAAGAACCCCCCTTGGAGGAGCCCTCTCCGGAGGAGACCGGCAGTTTCCCCATCCCCGTCGGCCCCAACCGCACCCGCGAACTCGGCGACGGCGGCGGCACGCCGGACCCCGAGCCGACGGAGGAGGACTTCTACCTGGTCTTCCGCAAGTCGATCGACGGCAGCTACCCCACCGCCGCCCAGTTCCGTGAGGACGTGGAGGCGACGTTCGGCATCACCCTGTCCAAGCGGGACGCCGAGCGGATGGTGAACCGCTTCTCCAACCGCTACACCGCGGAACTGCAGGACGACCACATCGCGTGAGCGCGGCGCCCGCAGACGTACACGCACAGGCGCAGCGAGAAGGGGCCCTCCACCGGTGGAGGGCCCCTTCTCACGTGCGGTGAACCGGCGCGGTGAACCGGGCGAGGTGAACCGGCGCGGTACCGGCGCCTACTCGCCGAGCAGGCGCCGCACCCGCTCCTGCCCCACCGCGAGCAGCAGCGTGGGCAGGCGCGGACCGGTGTCCCGCCCGACCAGCAGGTGGTAGAGCAGCGCGAAGAAGGACCGCTGGGCGGTCTTGATCTCCGGCGGCAGCTCCTTGGGCGTGGCGTCGGCGGAGAACCCGGCCTGGACCTTCGGCACGCCGTAGACGAGGTGGGTCAGCCCGTCCAGCGACCAGTGCTCGGCGAGCCCGTCGAGCAGCAGCCGCAGCGACTCGCGGCCGGCGTCGTCGAGGGACTTCAGCAGCTCGGTGTCGGGCTCCTCGCGCACGATGGTGCGCTGGTCGGCGGGGACGTAGGTGTTGATCCACGCCTCGGCCCGGTCGTAGCGGGGCCGGGCCTCGTCCAGGGAGGCGAGCGGCTGCTCCGGGTCCAGTTCGCTGAGGATGCGCAGCGCCTGGTCCTCGTGGCCGGCGGTGATGTCGGCGACGGAGGCCAGCGTGCGGTACGGCAGCGGGCGGGCCGTCTTCGGCAGCTCGCCGGCGGCGGTGCGCACGGCGCGGGAGTGCGCGGCGACGTCGGCCGGGAGGGCCGTGCCGTCGGCGACCTTGGCGTCGAGGCGGTCCCACTCGTCGTAGAGCCGCTGGATCTCCTGGTCGAAGGCGATCTTGAAGGACTGGTTGGGCTTGCGGCGGGCGTACAGCCAGCGCAGCAGCTGCGGCTCCATGATCTTCAGCGCGTCGGCCGGGGTGGGCACGCCACCGCGGGACGACGACATCTTCGCCATGCCGGAGATGCCGACGAAGGCGTACATGGGGCCGATGGGCTGCTTGCCGCCGAAGATCCCGACGATCTGGCCGCCGACCTGGAAGGAGGAGCCGGGCGAGGAGTGGTCCACGCCGGACGGCTCGAAGATCACGCCCTCGTAGGCCCAGCGCATGGGCCAGTCGACCTTCCAGACCAGCTTGCCGCGGTTGAACTCGCTGAGCCGGACGGTCTCGGAGAAGCCGCAGGCGGTGCAGGCGTAAGTCATCTCCGTGGAGTCGTCGTCGTACGCGGTGACCGTGGTGAGGTCCTTCTCGCAGTTGCCGCAGTACGGCTTGTACGGGAAGTACCCGGCGGAGCCGGAGGAGCCGTCGTCCTCGCCGGCGGCGCCGGAGCCCTCGGCGGCCTCCAGCTCGGCCTCGTCGACCGGCTTCTGCCCTGCCTGCTGCTTCTTGACGTCGGCCGGCTTGGGCTTGGTGCGGTACTGGTCGAGGATCGCGTCGATGTCCTTCCGGTGCTTCATGGCGTGCAGGATCTGCTCGCGGTAGGCACCGGAGGTGTACTGCTCGGTCTGGCTGATCCCGTCGTACTCGACGCCGAGCGCGGCCAGCGACTCGATCATGGCCGCCTTGAAGTGCTCGGCCCAGCTGGAGTACGGCGAGCCCTTCGGCGCGGGGACCGAGGTGAGCGGCTTGCCGATGTGCTCGGCCCAGGTCTCGTCGATCCCGGGGACGCCGGCCGGCACCTTGCGGTAGCGGTCGTAGTCGTCCCAGGAGATCAGGTGGCGCACCTGGTGGCCCCGGCGGCGGATCTCGTCGGCGACCAGGTGCGGGGTCATGACCTCGCGCAGGTTGCCCAGGTGGATGGGGCCGGAGGGAGAGAGTCCGGAGGCGACGACGACCGGTTTGCCCGGGGCCCGACGCTCCGATTCCTCGATGACCTCATCCGCGAAACGGGAGACCCAGTCGGTGGTCTCGGTGCTCTGAGCCACGATCGGCACGTCCTCTTTTTCTGGAGTTCTCAGGGGGAGTTCTCAGACGGCGGCCGTACGGTCGCAGGGCCGCGCGCACCCATTGTCCCAGGCCCGGCCCCGAGCCGGAAAACGACTTCTCCCACACTTCTCCCGGGCTTGCCCCAGGCTTGGCACAACCGTTCCCCCGGCCCGCTGGTCCAACTGCTCGACGGACCGGCCGACGGGAGAGGTGGGGGCCATGCGGGGCAGCGGCAGACGGGCACGGATCGGCGGGGCGGCCGCGGCGGCGCTGCTGCTCGGGGCGGCACCGGCGGCGTGGGCGGCGGAGACGGCTCCTGCCGGGCCGGCGGCCTCCTCGCAGGCGTCGCCGACGGCCACGGCCTCCGCCTCCGCCTCGGCCTCGGCGGATCCGGTGACGCCGTCTTCGGGTCCGGTGACGCCGCCTTCGGATCCGGCCGCCCCGCCGGTGACGACCCCCGCGGCTCCGACGGCGCGGCCGGTCCCGGCGGCCCCGGTGCGTCCGGCGGCCCCCGCCGCACCGGCGGCGCCCGCCGCCCCGTCCCAGGCGGACGTCCGCACGACCCTGAGCCCGGAGCCGGCGACGGTGGCCCCCGGCCGGATCTTCCAGCTGAACGTGAGCACGGACCTGATCACGGGCACGGTCCCGGAGCTGGCCACGGTGATCACGCTCCCGCGCGGGCTGACCTACCAGCGCCCCACGGAGCACAACGACCTGGAGTACATCCGCTGCGTGCCGTCCGCGGACGGGCGCACCGTCACCTGCCGCTCCCTGGACGCGCCGCACGAGCACGTGTGGGAGCAGCTGGCCGTGCGGATCGACCCGGACGTGGCGGTGGGCACCACGCTGCCGATCACGGCGACGACGGTCATCGGGGACGCGGTCGACACGCACCCGGAGGACAACACGGCGTCGGTGTCCGTGACGGCCGGCTCCGGCCCGGACCTCGGCGTGGTGTGGAAGCAGGACCGGATCTCGGTGCGGCCCGGCGAGGACGTGCACACCGAGCTGGTGCTGACCAACCACGGCCCCGGCGCGGTCCGGTACACGGCGGTGCGCTTCTGGATGGGCTGGGACTACTGGCCGAAGCCGGGCTACGACCAGGGCTGCTGGGCCGACCCGGGCGAGCTGACCTGCGATGTCCTGGACCTGGCCGCGGGCGAGTCCCGCACCTACTCCTTCACCTGGAACTTCCCGGCCAAGGCCGCCGGCACCACCTACCGGGTGCCGACCGGCGTCTACCCCACCGGCCTCCTCGACCCGAACCCGGCGAACGACGAGGCCCCGATCACCTTCACGATCACCAAGCCGGGCACGCCCGCCCCGAAGCCGACGCCCACCGGCCCTGCGACCCCCGCCGCGCCCGCGACACCGCCGGCCGCCACTGGGGTGACCCCGCAGGGCGGAGGCGGCGGGCTCGCGGCGACCGGGTCGGACGGACTGCCCCTCGCCGGTGCGGCGGCCGCCCTGGTGCTGACCGGCGGCGTGCTCGTGGCGCGGGCCCGCGGCCGTCGCCGGGAGCAGGGCTCTCACGCGCACTGAGCGGCGACACGCCGCTGTCGCCCTTCGCACACTCGACGAACACGGAGAAGAATGCACATGCCAAGACGCTGGGCACGCGCGCACGCCGTCATGGGAAGCGCCGCGCTGACTCTGCTGGCCGTATCGGCGACCGCGGCGCAGGCGGCGCCGGCCGCCGACCCGGTCGACGTGTCCGTACAACAGAGGTTCGTCCACGACATGGTCGCCCCGGGCGGGACGGTGGCGATCCACGTCTCTGCCGGGGCCCTCACCGGCCGGCTTCCCCACCTGGCGCTCACGACGACGCTGCCGGCGGGCGTGACGTACGCGGGCGTCGGCGAGGGCACGCACGACGACTGCACGGTGTCCGCCGACGGCCGCACCCTGACCTGCGTACGCAAGGACGACTCGGCGCGGTCGGTGTCGGCCTCCGTCAACGTCAAGGTCGGCCAGGACGTGCCCGTGGGCACGGAGCTGTCGTTCACCACCACCGCCGACATCGGGGACACCGTCGATCCGAAGCCCGCGAACAACACCGAGTCGGGCTCGGTGAAGGTCCGGCAGCCGGCAGACCTCGGCATCGCCTGGCAGGCTCCGGCCGGTCCGGTGAAGACCGGGCAGGACGTGAAGACGTCTTTGGTGGTGACCAACCACGGTCCGGGCGCGGTCCCGCTGGAGGCCGTGCGCCTGACCATGGACGGGCCCTACGGGCCCGAGACGATGGACCGCGGCTGCTGGTGGGACCCGTACATGATCACCTGCGACGTCTTCCGTGAGGTGGCGCCGGGCGAGACGGTCACGCTCCCCTTCACCTGGAATTTCCCCGACAAGGCCGCCGGCACCACGCAGCGCGTGCCCACCGAGCTGTACGGCAGCAGCCCCCTGGACGGCAACCCGGCCAACGACAAGGCCACGCTCGTCCTGAAGATCGTCAAGGGCTCCGGGCCGACACCGACCCCGAAGCCGACACCGACCCCGACGCCGACCTCGAATCCCACGGCGACGCCCTCCGGCACGCCGGCGCCCACGCCGTCCTCCTCCACGACGGCGCCCGCCACCGGCACCGGCGCGACCCCGCGGGGCGGTGACGGCCGGCTCGCCGCGACCGGCACCGCCCCGCTGACCGCGGTGGGCGCCACGGCCGCGGCGCTCACCGTCGCGGGCGGCGCGCTCGTGCTGGCGCGACGCACCCGCCGCCGGGAGCACTGAGCCGGTGTCCCGCCGATGGGCCGTGGGCGCGGCCGTGCTCGCTTTGCTGGCCGCGCCCACGCCCCTGGCGCGGGCGGTGGACCCCGTCACCGCCGGCGGGTCCGCCGACCTGCGCCTCGCGTGGCGCGAGCCCTCCGGGCCGGTCGCTCCCGGCGAGAGCGTCGAGACGCCCCTGGTGGTGACGAACCACGGTCCGGCCACGGCCACCCTCCCCGTGGGCCGGCGCTTCCCGCGCGAGGCGGCCGGCACGACCTACGAGGCGCCGGCCTCCGTCGGCGGCGTCCCGGACGACCCGGACATGTCGAACAACGCGGACAGCGTCCACTTCGTCATCGCCGCCCCGCCCCCGGCCCCCCACCGCCCGGCCCGCGACGCCACCGCCGGGGCGACCGTCACCGCCGGGGCGGCCGCAGGCGCCTTGGTGGCCGCCGGGGGCGCGGTGCTGCTGTGGAGGCCGTCGCGCCGCGCCCGCTGACGGCGGGTGCCGTACGAGCCCAGAAAACCGCTTCACCCCCCGTGGGATACTGGCCGTGTCCAGACACCCCACGAGGAGAACGGCACCCATTCCTATGGCCTCGGTCACGTCCCTCACCGCTTCCGTCCACCAGCGCCTCGCGTCCGCGCTGTCGGCTGCCCTTCCCGAGGCCGCCGGCGCGGACCCGCTGCTGCGACGAAGCGACCGGGCGGACTACCAGGCCAACGGCATCCTCGCCCTCGCCAAGAAGGCCAAGGCCAACCCGCGGGAACTGGCCACGCAGGTCGTCGCGCAGGTGACCACCGGTGACGTGATCAAGGACGTCGAGGTCTCCGGCCCCGGCTTCCTGAACGTCACGGTCACCGACCGGGCGATCACCGAGAACCTCGCCGCGCGCGCCGCGGACACCGACGGCCGGCTCGGCGTGCCCCACGCGGAGCACCCGGGCACCACGGTCGTCGACTACGCGCAGCCGAACGTGGCGAAGGAGATGCACGTCGGTCACCTGCGCTCCGCGGTGATCGGCGACTCGGTGGTGCAGCTGCTGGAGTTCACCGGCGAGAACGTGGTGCGCCGGCATCACATCGGCGACTGGGGCACCCAGTTCGGCATGCTCATCCAGTACCTGGACGAGCACCCGCACGAGCTGGACCACCAGGGCGGCGAGGTGAGCGGTGAGGAGGCGATGTCCAACCTGGACCGCCTCTACAAGGCCGCGCGCAAGAAGTTCGACTCCGACGAGGAGTTCAAGACGCGCGCCCGCCGCCGGGTGGTGGACCTGCAGGCCGGCGACGAGCACACGCTCGCCATGTGGCAGAAGTTCGTGGACGAGTCGAAGATCTACTTCTTCTCCGTCTTCGAGAAGCTGGACATGGAGGTCCGCGACCCCGACATCGTCGGCGAGTCCGGCTACAACGACATGCTCGCGGAGACCTGCCGCCTGCTGGAGGAGTCCGGCGTCGCGGTCCGCTCCGAGGGCGCGCTGTGCGTCTTCTTCGACGACATCAAGGGCCCGGACGGCAACCCGGTCCCGCTGATCGTGCAGAAGTCGGACGGCGGTTACGGCTACGCGGCCACCGACCTGTCCGCGATCCGCGACCGCGTGTTCAACCTGAAGGCGAACACGCTGCTGTACGTGGTGGACGCCCGCCAGTCCCTGCACTTCAAGATGGTCTTCGAGACGGCCCGCCGCGCCGGCTGGCTGAACGACGACGTCAAGGCGCACCAGCTGGCCTTCGGCACGGTCCTCGGCAAGGACGGCAAGCCCTTCAAGACGCGTGAGGGCGAGACGGTCCGTCTGGTCGACCTCCTCGACGAGGCGATCGACCGCGCCTCGGCCGTGGTCCGCGAGAAGGCGCAGGACCTGTCCGAGGAGGAGATCGCCGAGCGGGGCGCCCAGGTGGGCATCGGCGCGGTGAAGTACGCGGACCTGTCGACGTCGGCGAACCGGGACTACAAGTTCGACCTGGACCAGATGGTCTCCCTGAACGGCGACACGTCGGTCTACCTCCAGTACGCCTACGCCCGTATCCAGTCCATCCTCCGCAAGGCCGGCGAGGTCCGCCCCGCCGCCCACCCGGAGCTGGAGCTGCACGAGGCGGAGCGCGCGCTGGGCCTGCACGTGGACGCGTTCGCGGAGGTCGTCGCGGAGGCGGCGACGGAGTACGCCCCCCACAAGATGACGGCGTACCTGTACCAGCTGGCGTCCCTGTACACGACGTTCTACGACAAGTGCCCGGTGCTGAAGGCCGAGACGCCGGAGCAGGTGGAAAACCGCCTGTTCCTCTGCGACGTGACGGCCAAGACCCTCCACCAGGGCATGGCCCTCCTGGGCATCAGGACCCCCGAGCGCCTCTGACCGCGAGCGCACGACCGACGGCCCCGCCCGGATCTTCCGGGTGGGGCCGTCGGCATTCAGGGCAGTCCGCGAGCACTCACTCCACCGGTGACTGCTCCCCGATCTTCAGATAGAGCTCGCCGCTGGCCGAGTTGGCGTACTCGGACGCGACCCAGCCCGCAGCGCCGAGAATGGTGCGGACCGCCGAGCGCATGGCCTCCGCCGCGGCGGAACCCACGGCCAGCGCCCAGGGGTCCGGTCCGCCCGGCCCGAGAAGCTGCCGCGTCAGCTCCGGATGCGGAGCCCACTTGACGTAGACCCCCGCGGAGTCGTCGCTGTACGGCGCGTGGAAGACGACGGCTCCGGAGACCACCCTGCTCAGTCCGTCGAACGAGCTTCCGGCGTAGACGGCCGGAATCCCTGCCTGAGCCAGGTCATCGCGAACCTGGAGAGCGATCCGTATCAGACGCAGTTCCGTCTCCGCATCACACCTGTGAGGGGTTCTCCAGGTGTCGTCCGTCCCTGCCACTTCCGGCTCCACGTTCTGTTCGGTCGTGCCCCGGCCTGTCCGCAACGGGCGGCCGGGGCACGGTCGTTGTGCGGCCGGCGTCACGCCGAGGCCAGGCCCGCTGCCAGGCGGCGCAGGCCCTCGTCGATTTCTTCCGGGGTCTGCGTCACGAAGCACAGGCGCAGGGTGCGCGGGTCCGGGGCGGACGCGTAGAAGGGTGCGCCGGGGACGTAGGCCACGTCGTGCCGCACCACCCGCGGCAGCAGCGCCGTCGTGTCGTACGACGACGGCAGCCGGACCCAGAGGAACATGCCGCCCTCGGGTCGGGTCCACGTCGAGCCGGCCGGCAGCGCGTCCGGCAGCCCGGCGAGCATCGCGTCCCGGCGCTCCCCGTAGACCTCCCGCACCCGCTCCACATGGGCGTCGAGGACGTCGAGATACCGCGCGGCGGCGAGCTGGTTGACGGTCGGGGTGTGCAGGTCGGCGGCCTGCTTGGCGACCGCGCAGGCCCGGCGCAGCCCCTGCGGTGCGCGCAGCCAGCCCAGCCGCAGCCCCGGCGCCATCACCTTGGAGAAGGAACCGAGCAGCACCGTCCGGTCGCGGGCGTCCTCGTGCGCGGCGATCCACGGCACGGGCTCACCGTCGTAGCGCAGCTCGCCGTACGGGTCGTCCTCGACGATCCACAGCCCGCACCGCGCGGCCACGGCGGCGAGTTCGGCGCGGCGGCCGGCGGGCATGGTGCGGCCGGTGGGGTTCTGGAAGGTCGGCACGGTGTACAGCAGCTTCGGCCGCTCCCGCGCCACCAGCTCCTCCAGCGCCCGCGGATCGGGCCCGTCCGCGTCCCCCGGCACGGCGACGACGCGCGCGCCGGCCAGCCCGAAGACCTGGAGGGCGGCCAGGTAGCAGGGGTTCTCCACGAGCACCGTGTCGCCCGGGTCGATCAGCGCGGTCGCCAGCAGGGACAGCGCCTGCTGCGAACCGGTGGTGATCAGCAGGTCGTCCGCGCCGGTCGGCAGCCCGCGCCCGGTGATCCGCGCGGCCAGCGCCTCGCGCAGCACCGGCTCCCCCTCGGTCGTGGCGTACTGCAGGGCCCGCGCCGGCGTGTCCTCCAGCACGGCGCGGAAGGCGGCCGCGATGCCCGTGCGGTCGAACAGCTCCGGGGCGGGCAGCCCACCCGCGAAGTTGATCACCTCCGGGCGTGCGGTGACGGCGAGGATGTCGCGCACCGGCGAGCCCCCGATCGTCGACGTCCGCGCGGCGAGCGGCGGGACGGGCGCGGTCAGGGCGGGTGCGTCGACGGTCATGACACGGCTCCTCGGGTCGGCGAATGCCTTGCGTGACCGCAGCGTAGAGAGGTACGTGCCGTCTACACCGGCCTTTTCGCCATACGGACGCTCAGTACTCCGACACCTGCTCCCACGCCCCGCCGCCCAGCGGGTAGACCCAGTACGGCTTCTGCGACCCGCTCGTGCGGAACGGCCGGCCGTGGTCGTCGACCCGCACGGTGCCGTGCCGCGTCCCGCTGGACCACTCCAGCTCCAGGTACCAGCGCACGTCGTGCCCGCTGGTGTGCGCGTTGACGTAGAACACCTCGGGGTCGGACTCGCTCACCTTGTAGGGGAAGTCGCGCTGCCCGCCGACCGGCATCGCGAGGGGGTTGCCCAAGTCGAGCGAGACGTCGAAGGACTTGGTGTCGACGCCCCCTCCACAGCCGTTGCCCATCGCGTACTTGTTCCACGTCAGCGGCTTGTCACTGCTCACCACGCGCACATGCAGGGCCTGCAGCACGACCGTGCGCGCGCCGGTGCCCTGCACGGTCAGCGTCACCATCTGGTGGTCGGCGGCCACCGCACCGAGGGCCACGGCCCACCCCTCCGCGTCCTGCTGCGGGGGCGGCTTCGGCACATTGCCGGGGCTGCGGTCCACCAGGAAGCTCTGCTCGCAGGGGACGTCCCAGTAGTACGGGGTGGTGGCGACCGTGACGGCGACGGGGCCCGTCTCGTCGCGCGCGTGGTCGTCCGGGGTGGCGGTACGGCTCGGGGACGGAGCCCCGGTGGACGCGGGCGGCGTCGGGGACGGCGAGGGGGACGCCGACGCGCTGTGGCTGGGGGCGGCGGAACGGGCCGAGGGGCGCGGGGACTTGGCGGCGGCGACCGTGGCACCGGCCGCCCGCTCGCGTGTGTCCGTCCCACCGGAACGCCCGGGCACCAGACTCACCGTGAGGGCCACGGCGGCGGCGACCGCGGCGACCCCGGCCCCGGCGAGCACGGCGGTGCGCCGGCGGCGCGGGGGCGCGGCGGGCCGGGGTGCGGGCGGGGGGACGTCCGTGGGGAGGGGGGTGCCCGTCTCCGCGGGGTCCGCCACGGGGGGCTCCGCCTCGCCGAGTTCCGCTCCGGGCTCATTGCCGGGCTTCTCGCCGAGCTCCTCACCGGGCTTCTCACCGGGCTTCTCGCCGGGTTCCTCACCGACGGGGCCGCCCCCGCCGGACGCGTCCGCGCCCGGCTCGTCCTTCGGCCCCGTGACCTTCATCCCCCGCAGCGCGTCCGCGCGCACCCAGCCGCGGTGCAGCTCCAGCAGTTCCTCGGGCGTGGCCCGGCAGGCGCGGGCGAGGCGCTCCACGGGGGCGTAGTCCGGCGGTACGACGTCCCCGTTGACGTAGCGGTGCAGCGTGGACGTGCTCATGTGCAGCCGCTTGGCGAGCGCCCCGTAGCTGAGTCCCGATCGCTCCTTCAACTCCCGCAGCAGCGCGGCGAAGTCGTCCCCCGACACCGTTTCCCCTCTCCCCCGTCCCGGGACCGCGTCCCAGGCGTACAGCGTTTTCGCAGGTCAGAGCCGTCCCAGCATCCCATTGTTCCGTATCCCCCGGGTCTGCTGGCGCCCGGGACGGCCGCGGCCGCAGGCTTTCGGTCATTCCGGCACGCCGCCGGCGACGACACCCGGCGGCGCGCTTCCCACCTGTTCACGACATCACGACCGAGGAGTCGGCCATGCCCGCACGTATCACCCGGACCCGCCTGTTCGCCGCCGCGACGATCGCGCTGACGGCCCTCACGCTGACGGCCTGCGAGGGCGGAACGTCGGACACCGGCGCCCGGGGCCCGGCCTCCTCCGCACCGGGCACCCCGGACGCGACGCCCTCCACCGGCACGGGCGGCACGGCCGCGGGCGCGGCCGGTTCGGGGGGCGCGCAGGGCTCCGGCGGCACCGCGAACGGCTCGGGCGGCTCGTCCCCCGGCACGAGCGGCGGGACCGGGGCCACCGGCGGCTCGTCGCAGGGCACCGGCGGCGCCACCGCGTCCGGCGGCCACAAGGGATCGGGTCACGCGGGATCCGGCGGCGCTCACGACACGGACGACCGCCCCGGCAAGTGCTCCGCCGCGAACGTCCGGATCACCGCCACCGAGCTGTCCCGCCCGCTCAACCACCTGCTGCTGACGGCGACGAACCGCGGCAAGAAGACCTGCCTGCTGCCCGCGTACCCGATGGCCCGCTTCGGCGAGGCGCAGTCCGTTCCGCCGGTGGCGCCGGAGACCCGGCCGCAGGCCGTGACCACGCTGGCGCCGGGGCAGTCCGGCTACGCGGGCGTGCGGCTGTCGGCCGGCGACGGCAGCGCCGAGGGCGGCACGACCGTGCACAGCCTGACGGTGCCCTTCGAGGACGGCTCGATCGCCACGGTCTCGCTGCCCGCCAAGGGCCTGTACGTCGACAACAGCCTGACGGTCACGTACTGGCAGGCCGGCCTGGACGCGGCCGTGGACTGGTGATGCCGCGTCCCGGACCGCGTCCCACGGGGACGGTGTTCACGCAGGTCAGAGCCGGTTCGGTCGTTCCGGCGTCCCACATCCGCGGGCGGCTGTGGCGCGCCGGGCGGCCGAGCGGCGAAGGTGACGTCATGCCCGTACGCCATCCGCCCCGCACGACGGCGCCCGCACGTGGGGCCCGTCCGCGGACCCGCGCCCGCCGTGTGGCCGCCGCAGCGGTCCTCGTCCTGCTCGCGGCGGCCGCCCTGACGGCCTGCCGTGACGGGCAGGGCCTGCGCGACGAGGGCCCGTCGTCCGACGCCCTGCCGACGTCGTCCGGCACCGTGCGGTCGCCGTCGTCCGGCACGCTGCGGTCGTCGCCCGACGCCCTGCCGCCGGCATCCGATGCCCTGCGGTCGTCGTCCGGCGCCCCGCCGCACGCGTGCGCCGCCGCGCCCGCTCAGCGCAGCTTCTGCGCGACCTCGGTGGCCCAGTAGGTGAGGATGGTGCGCGCTCCCGCCCGCTTGATGCCGGTGAGCGTCTCGAGGATCGCCCGGTCGCGGTCGATCCAGCCCTTCTCGGCGGCGGCCTCGATCATCGCGTACTCGCCGGAGATCTGGTACGCGGCGACCGGCACGTCCACGGCGTCCGCGACGCGGGCGACGATGTCCAGGTACGGCCCGGCCGGCTTGACCATGACCATGTCGGCGCCCTCTTCGAGGTCGAGGGCCAGCTCGCGCAGGGACTCGCGCCAGTTGGCGGGGTCCTGCTGGTAGGTCTTGCGGTCGCCCTGCAGGGACGAGGCGACGGCCTCGCGGAAGGGGCCGTAGAAGGCGGAGGAGTACTTGGCGGTGTAGGCGAGGATCGCGACGTCCTCGCGGCCGATCTGGTCGAGCGCGTCGCGGATGACGCCGATCTGGCCGTCCATCATCCCGCTCGGGCCCACCACGTGCGCACCGGCGTCGGCCTGCACCTGGGCCATCTCGGCGTACCGCTCCAGCGTGGCGTCGTTGTCGACACGGCCCTGGTCGTCGAGGACGCCGCAGTGCCCGTGGTCGGTGAACTCGTCCAGACACAGATCGGACATGACGAGCAGTTCGTCCCCGACCTCGGCCCGCACGTCGCGCAGGGCGACCTGGAGGATGCCGTCCGGGTCGGTGCCGGCGGTGCCGAGGCCGTCCTTCTTGTCGTCCTCCGGCACGCCGAAGAGCATGATCCCGGAGACGCCCGCCTCGACGGCCTCCGCGGCGGCCTTCTTCAGGCTGTCCCGGGTGTGCTGGACGACACCGGGCATCGACCCGATCGCGACCGGTTCGTTCACGCCCTCCCGCACGAAGGCGGGGAGGATCAGGTCGGCGGGGTGCAGCCGGGTCTCGGCGACCATCCGCCGCATGACGGGCGTACCGCGAAGCCGCCGGGGACGCGAACCGGGAAAGGAACCGTACTTCGTCATGCCGTCTACGCTACGCCCGCCCGGAGGGTGCCTTTGCCGACGGCGAGTCGGCCCCACGGCGGACCCGCGGGGGCCGTCCGCCGCGGTGTCGGGGATGCCGCGCGGGGAACACGCACCGCTGTGCCCGCGGCGGCACGGACGGGGGCGGCGGGTCCCCGGTGAGGTCGGTCAGGGGCGGGAGGCACACGAGCGTGTTCGAGGGATTCGAGACCAGGCACGTCGAGACCGAAGAGGCGTCCGTGTTCGTGCGGTACGGCGGGGAGGGGCCGCCGGTGGTGCTGCTGCACGGCCATCCGCGCACGTCCGCGACCTGGCACCGGGTCGCCCCGCTGCTGGTGGACCGCGGCTTCACCGTGGTCTGCCCCGACCTGCGCGGCTACGGCCGCTCCCGGGGCCCGGCGCCGGCGCCGGACCACGCCGCCCACTCCAAGCGGGCCCTGGCCGGTGACGTGGTGGCGGTGATGCGCGCGCTGGGTCATGACCGGTTCTCGCTCGTCGGGCACGACCGCGGGGCCGCCGTGGCGTTCCGCCTGGTGCTGGACCATCCGCAGGCGGTGCGGCGGGTGGCGCTGATCGACTGCCTGCCGATCAGCGAGCATCTGGCGCGTATCACGCCCGAGTTCGCCACCCAGTGGTGGCACTGGTTCTTCTTCGCCCAGCCGGACACCCCGGAACGCGTCATCAACGCCGACCCGGACGCCTGGTACCGCGGCGACCCGCAGATCATGGGCCAGGAGAACCACGACGAGTTCCGGGAGGCCACCCGCAACCCGGAGGTGGTGCGCGCGATGCTCGAGGACTACCGGGCCGGCCTCACCGTCGACCGCCGCCACGAGGAGGAGGACCGCGCCGCCGGCACCCGTGTCACCTGCCCGGCCCTGATCCTGTGGTCGCTGCGCGACGACCTGGAGCAGCTCTACGGCGACCCCCTGCGGATCTGGCGGGACTGGGCGACGGACGTCCGCGGCCACGGCATCGACTCGGGCCACCACGTCGCCGAAGAGGCCCCGCAGGCCCTGGCGGCGTCCCTCGCGGACTTCCTCACCGCGTGACGGGGGGAACGACGAAGAGGGCGGAGCGTCCCGTCGCCGGGAAACGCTCCGCCCTCTTCGTCATCTCACGTGGCCGCGCGGCGCCTGCGCGCGCCAGGGCGGCGTTCGCTGGGGCGGGTCACCGGGTCGCCGGCCTCCAGGGCCGCCAGGCGGCGCTTCATGCCGAAGTCGGCCAGGGCCTCCGCCAGCTTGTGGACCGACGGCTCGGGGGCCATGACGTCGACGCGCAGCCCGTGCTCCTCCGCCGTCTTCGCCGTGGCCGGGCCGATGCAGGCGATCACCGTGACGTTGTGCGGCTTGCCGGCGATGCCGACCAGGTTCCGGACCGTCGACGAGGAGGTGAACAGCACCGCGTCGAAGCCGCCGCCCTTGATCGCCTCGCGGGTCTCCGCCGGCGGCGGCGAGGCGCGGACCGTGCGGTAGGCCGTGACGTCGTCGACCTCCCAGCCCAGTTCGATCAGGCCGGCCACCAGGGTCTCGGTGGCGATGTCGGCGCGCGGCAGGAAGACACGGTCGATCGGGTCGAAGACCGGGTCGTAGGGCGGCCAGTCCTCCAGCAGACCCGCCGCCGACTGCTCGCCCGAGGGCACCAGGTCCGGCTTCACACCGAAGGCGATCAGCGCCTTCGCCGTCTGCTCGCCCACCGCCGCGACCTTGATGCCCGCGAAGGCGCGCGCGTCGAGGCCGTACTCCTCGAACTTCTCCCGGACCGCCTTCACCGCGTTGACCGAGGTGAACGCGATCCACTCGTAGCGGCCCGTCACCAGGCCCTTGACCGCGCGCTCCATCTGCTGGGGCGTGCGCGGCGGCTCGACGGCGATCGTCGGCACCTCGTGCGGCACCGCGCCGTAGGAGCGCAGCTGGTCGGAGAGCGAGGCCGCCTGCTCCTTGGTGCGCGGCACGAGGACCTTCCAGCCGAACAGCGGCTTGGACTCGAACCACGCCAGCTGGTCGCGCTGGGCGGGGGCGCTGCGGTCTCCGACCACGGCTATCACCGGGCGGCCGCCGTCCGGGGACGGCAGGACCTTCGCCTGCTTCAGGGTCTGCGCGATCGTGCCGAGCGTCGCCGACCAGGTGCGCTGCCGGGTCGTCGTCCCGGCGACCGTGACCGTCATCGGGGTGTCGGGCTTGCGGCCCGCCGAGACCAGCTCGCCGGCGGCCGCGGCCACCGAGTCGAGCGTGGTGGAGACGACCACCGTGCCGTCGGAGGCGCCCACCTCGGTCCAGCACCGGTCGGAGGCGGTCCGGGCGTCCACGAACCGCACGTCGGCGCCCTCGGCGTCGCGCAGCGGCACACCGGCGTAGGCGGGCACGCCGACGGCGGCCGCGATGCCGGGGACCACCTCGAAGGGGACGCCGGCCTTGGCGCAGGCGAGCATCTCCTCGGCGGCGTAGGTGTCCAGGCCGGGGTCGCCGGGCACCGCACGGACGACCCGCCTGCCGCCCCGCGCGGCCTCCATGACAAGATGTGCGGCATCCCGCAGCGCGGGAATCCCAGCGGTTGTTGACGCGCCGTCAACGACCGCCGGCTGGGGCGTGCCCGTGCCCGGATTCGGGCCCGATGAGGGATCCGTGTCCGTCGGCACGACGCTGACGCCCTGACGGGCGTGCTGGCGTACGACGTCGAGCACCTCGTGCTCGGCGACGAGGACGTCCGCGTTCGCCAGCGCCTCCACGGCGCGCAGGGTCAGCAGTCCCGGATCTCCGGGTCCGGCACCGAGGAAGGTGACGTGCCCGTGCTCAGGACCGGCGGGAAGGGTGGTGGGGCTCAATGTGCTCGCTCCCCCATCAGACCGGCCGCGCCCTGGGCGAGCATCTCGGCGGCGAGTTCACGGCCGAGCGCCGCGGCGCCCTCGTCCGTCTCGGGCACGGGACCGGTGGTGGACAGCTGCACCATGCGGGTGCCGTCGGTGGTGCCGACGACGCCGCGCAGGCGCATTTCCTTGACAATCTGCACGTCGGCGTGGGGGTCCCCCCGCTCGAGCGGAGCCGAGAGTGGGGGAAGGTCGGCCAGCGCACCCACGGGAGCGCTGCAACCGGCCTCCAGGGCGGCGAGCAGGGCGCGCTCTGCCGACACGGCGGCCCGCGTGAACGGGTCGTCGAGTCCGGCGAGCGCGGCGATCAGCTCCGCGTTGTCCGCGGAACACTCGATCGCCAGGGCCCCCTGGCCGGGGGCGGGCAAAACCGTGTCGACCGACAGGAAGTCGGTCACCTCGTCGCTGCGGCCGATCCGGTTCAGCCCGGCGGCGGCCAGTACGACGGCGTCCAGTTCGCCGTCGTGGACGTACCCGATGCGGGTGTCGACGTTCCCGCGTATGGGGACCGTCTCGATGTCCAGCCCGTGGGTGCGCGCGTACGCGTTGAGCTGCGCCATGCGGCGCGGCGAACCCGTGCCGATGCGCGCCCCGCGGGGCAGGTCGGTGAACTTCAGCGCGTCCCGGGCGACGATCACGTCACGCGGGTCCTCGCGCACGGGGACGGCGGCGAGGACGAGTTCCTCGGGCTGCGCGGTCGGCAGGTCCTTGAGCGAATGAACCGCGAAGTCCACCTCGCCCCGCACCAGCGCGTCGCGCAGCGCCGTGACGAACACGCCGGTACCGCCGATCTGCGCCAGATGCGCCCGGGAGACGTCACCGTAGGTGGTGATCTCCACGAGCTCCACGGGCCGTCCGGTCAGCCGGCGCACGGCGTCCGCCACCTGCCCGGACTGGGCCATGGCGAGTTTGCTGCGCCTGGTCCCCAGCCTCAGTGCCTTGTCAGTCATCGCTGGCCCTCGGTTCCGGCATTCTTCTCGGTGCTGTCCTCGGCGCGGGAGACGGCGGCGACCGCCTCGGGGTCGAGGTCGAACAGGGTGCGCAGCGCGTCCGCGTACCCGGCGCCGCCGGGCTCGGCGGCGAGCTGCTTCACACGCACGGTCGGCGCGTGCAGCAGCTTGTCCACGACGCGCTTGACGGTCTGCGTGATCTCGGCGCGGTGCTTGTCGTCCAGGCCGGGCAGCCGGCCCTCCAGACGCGCCATCTCGCCGGCGACCACGTCGGCGGCCATGGTGCGCAGCGCGACCACGGTCGGCGTGATGTGCGCGGCGCGCTGGGCGGCGCCGAACGCGGCGACCTCGTCGGAGACGATCCGGCGGACCTGGTCGACGTCGGCCGCCATCGGCGCGTCCGCGGAGGCCTCGGCGAGGGACTCGATGTCGACGAGCCGGACGCCGGTCAGCCGGTGCACGGCCGCGTCGATGTCGCGAGGCATGGCCAGGTCGAGCAGGAAGAGGGAGGGCCGCGGGCGCGGGATCTCGGCGACCGGCTCGGGCCTGCGGCGCTCCGGGATGCGGCCGATCGCCGCCGCGGTCGCGGCGAGCGCGCCGATCAGCTCGGCGTCGGCCTCGGGGCTGCGGCGGGCGTCCTCGCGGCGCTCGACGACGGTGCCCTTGTCGACCCAGGCGGCGTGCTGCTCCAGCGTCGCCGCGTCCATCCCGGCCACGGCGGCCTCGCCGGCCACGGAGAAGCCGGGCTGCACGGCGGACAGGTCCAGCGGGCAGCCGTCCTCGGTGCCCACGGAGGTGGGCGGCAGCGCCCGCTGCGGCGTGTCGGACACGGCGACGGGGGCGCCGGTACGATCCTCCAGCGCCGCCGTGACGGCCTCCGCCGTCAGGACGAGTCCCGTCGCCCCGGTACAGGAGACGGCGATGTCGGCACGTGTCAGCTCGTCCGGTACGGCGTCCATCCGTACCGCGCGGGCGGCCACGTCCGTGTCGTCGCCCTGGGTCAGGATCTCGGCGAGGCGCTCGGCGCGCTCGAAGGTGCGGTTGGCGACGACGATCTCGGCGACGCCGGCGCGCGCGAGGGTCGCGGCGGCCAGCGACGACATGGAGCCGGCGCCGATGACCAGGGCCGTGCGGCCGCGCGCCCAGGCGGTGACGTCCTCGCCCTGCGCGAGCTGTTCCAGGCCGAAGGTGACCAGGGACTGCCCGGCGCGGTCGATGCCGGTCTCGGAGTGGGCGCGCTTGCCGACCCTGAGGGCCTGCTGGAACAGGTCGTTCAGCAGCTTGCCGGCGGTGTGCAGCTCCTGCGCCCGGGCGAGCGCGTCCTTGATCTGGCCGAGGATCTGGCCCTCGCCGACGACCATCGAGTCCAGGCCGCAGGCCACCGAGAACAGGTGGTGGACCGCCCGGTCCTCGTAGTGCACGTAGAGGTAGGGGGTGAGCTCCTCCAGGCCGACCCCGCTGTGCTGGGCGAGCAGCGTGGACAGCTCGGCGACACCGGCGTGGAACTTGTCCACGTCGGCGTACAGCTCGATGCGGTTGCAGGTGGCCAGCACGGCGGCCTCGGTGGCCGGTTCGGCGGCGACCGTGTCCTGCAGCAGCTTGATCCGGTCGTCCTGGTTCAGCGCGGCCCGCTCCAGGACGCTGACGGGGGCGCTGCGGTGGCTCAGTCCGACGACGAGGAGACTCATGCCGGCATCACGGCGGGTACGTCCCCGTCGGGCCCCTGGTCGGCGGAGCCGCCACGGCCGGCCGCGGGCAGACCCGCGTCCTTGGTGGTGGCGGGAACCGCGTCCGAGGTGGTGGTGGGGAGGGAGGCGGCCTCGGCGGCCTCCTCGCCGGCCTTGCGCTGCTCGTGGAAGGCGAGGATCTGCAGCTCGATGGAGAGGTCCACCTTGCGCACGTCGACGCCGTCCGGCACGGACAGCACGGTCGGCGCGAAGTTCAGGATGGAGGTCACGCCGGCGGCCACGAGCCGGTCGCAGACCTGCTGGGCGGCGCCCGCGGGGGTCGCGATCACGCCGATGGACACCCCGTTGTCCTGGATGATCTTCTCCAGGTCGTCGGTGTGCTGCACGGGGATGCCCGCGACGGGCTTGCCGGCCATCGCCGGGTCGGCGTCTATCAGGGCGGCGACCCGGAAACCGCGGGAGGCGAAACCGCCGTAGTTGGCGAGGGCGGCGCCGAGGTTGCCGATACCGACGATGACCACGGGCCAGTCCTGGGTCAGGCCCAGCTCGCGGGAGATCTGGTACACGAGGTACTCGACGTCGTAGCCGACGCCCCTGGTGCCGTAGGAGCCCAGGTAGGAGAAGTCCTTGCGCAGCTTCGCGGAGTTGACCCCGGCGGCGGCCGCCAGCTCCTCGGATGAAACCGTGGGGACCGAGCGCTCCGACAGTGCGGTCAGCGCCCGGAGGTACAGCGGAAGCCTGGCGACGGTGGCCTCGGGAATCCCTCGGCTACGGGTCGCCGGTCGGTGAGTTCGGCCAGTTGCCACGGTGCTCCTGCGGGTAGAGCGGGGCTGTGGGCGGTCGTACGTCCCCAGACCGCCCCGTCGACAGCAGGCTATGTCTTTGTGAACGCGTGCACAAAGATGGTGTCCGATTTGCCCGGCCAACGTGACCGGGCTCACGCGCGTCTTATGTCGCGTGCTACGTGGGGGCAAAACCGGCTCACTCCTCGTGAATCCCGCCCCCGAGACCAAACCGCATCGATCCTAAGCGACGTTCGGTACGGTCTTGTACTACTCGGTCAGTGCCGCCCGCAGCCGCCGCTCGTCCACTCGCCAGAAGGTGTGCTGCTCGCCGTCGACGAGTACCACGGGGATCTGCTCCCAGTACTGGTCGTGCAGCGCCGGGTCCTCGCTGATGTCCTTCTGCTCCCACGGCACACCCAGCTCCCCGCACACCTTCTCCACCACGACCTGCGCGTCGTCACAGAGATGACAACCGGGCTTGCGGATCAACGTGACGAGACGCTCCGCGGGACTGCGGCGGGGGGTGCGACGGAAGAGGGGGCTCATGGGGCCATTGTCGCGCGGGGACCGGCCGCGCGGATGCGCGCGGTGCGCGGCGGGGGCCGCGCTGGTGGGTGCGGGGCGCCGCGACCGAGGGGACGGTGTTGGCGCCGGTGGTGGCGCCGGCGGCTGCGGGCGCGCGGGTCGCCTGCGTGTCGTGTGACGCGTTTAACGGGGCGGTCGCACAGAGTTCACGGCGTTCCAACCTCTCGGCGCCGGAACCACCGAACAGAATGGCTATGCTCACGGACATGGCCGCTCTCGGATGGCTCACTCCCCGTAGGCGCTCCGCCACGGCGCGGAGCGTGTTGGCAGGCGAGGCCTCGGCGGAGGCCGCGCGCAAGTCCGCCGAAGCCCTGGAGGCCGCCACGGCCGCCCAGGCCGAGGAAGCCGCCGGGGAACCTGCGTTCCCCGTGCCGGGCGACGACCGGGCCGCCGCCTTCTTCGACCTCGACAACACCGTCATGCAGGGCGCGGCACTCTTCCACTTCGGCCGGGGCCTGTACAAGCGGAAGTTCTTCGAGACGCGCGACCTCGCCCGCTTCGCCTGGCAGCAGGCGTGGTTCCGGCTCGCCGGGGTCGAGGACCCCGAGCACATGCAGGAGGCGCGCGACTCCGCCCTGTCCATCGTCAAGGGCCACCGGGTCTCCGAGCTGAAGTCGATCGGCGAGGAGATCTACGACGAGTACATGGCCGAGCGGATCTGGCCGGGCACGCGGGCACTGGCCCAGGCGCACCTCGACGCCGGGCAGAAGGTGTGGCTGGTGACGGCCGCGCCGGTGGAGATCGCGCAGGTGATCGCCCGGCGGCTGGGCCTGACCGGTGCGCTCGGCACGGTGGCGGAGTCGGTGGACGGCGTCTACACCGGCAAGCTGGTCGGCGAGCCGCTGCACGGGCCGGCGAAGGCGGAGGCCGTGCGGGCGCTGGCGGTGGCGGAGGGGCTGGACCTGACGCGGTGCGCCGCGTACAGCGACTCCCACAACGACATTCCGATGCTGTCGCTGGTGGGGCACCCGTACGCGATCAACCCGGACGCGAAGCTGCGGCGGCACGCGCGCGAGCACGACTGGCGCCTGCGGGACTACCGCACCGGGCGCAAGGCGGCGAAGGTCGGCATCCCCGCGGCGGCGGGCGTCGGCGCGGTGGCCGGCGGCACGGCGGCAGCGATCGCCCTCCACCGCCGCCGCCGCTGAAGCCTGCGCCGGCTTTTCTGGGGGGCGCCCTCCGTCGCCGGGTACGCGTCCGCGGTGCCTCCTCGCGGTGTGCCTGCGGCGGCTGTGCGGGTGGGTGCGGTGTCTTGCCAGGTGCGGCTCTCGTCGTGGCTGGTCGCGCAGTTCCCCGCGGTGTGCCTGCGGCGGCTGTGCGGGTGGGTGCGGTGTCTTGCCGGCTGCGGGTCTCGTCGTGGTTGCTCGCGCAGTTCCCCGCGC
The DNA here is from genome assembly GCF_043082085.1 of Streptomyces sp. NPDC014801. Taxonomy (NCBI): domain Bacteria; kingdom Bacillati; phylum Actinomycetota; class Actinomycetes; order Kitasatosporales; family Streptomycetaceae; genus Streptomyces; species Streptomyces sp. NPDC014801. The sequence continues at coordinate 493,597 of NZ_JBIBXG010000007.1, forward strand.
CCCTTATATGCCTGCGGCGGCCCGCGCGGGTCCGGTGGCCGGTTGCGGTAGCGCCTTCTGTGGGTGGGTGAGTCGGGGCCGCGGTGGGGGGTGTCCGTCCTCGGTACGGCCTTACCTCTTTCCAAGAGGCTGAGGAAAGGCAATGCCGTCCGCTGCGGGCGGACACCCCCCACCACGTCCCCTCCCCGCCGCCGGCGACTGCAGGCCGTCGCCGCTACCTGCCTACATAGCTGCGGGCAGTCGTGAACGCAGGGGCGCCGCCAACCCAGTCCTGCGTAGCTGCGGGCAGTCGTGCCGCTAGGGGCGGCACGGGTGGGCGCAGCGGCACCCCGCACCGCCGGGCCGCGCACCCCACGGCGTTCACCACACCGCAGGCAAGCCGCACCCCAGGGCAACCGCGCCCAAACGCACCGCACCCCCGGAGGGACTGTCACCAAGCGTCATGTCCCGTCAGGTTCGGGCATTCCGCGGGACATACCCAGCCACGGGCCTGCCCAGTCGTCCAAGCGGCCCGTGACCACAACACGCCCCGCACCCACCCCGAATGCGAAGCATTTCGATCAACAACCGTTCAGCAACCACGCCTTGATCGACCGTCAAACGGTAACGGAAGCGACGCAATCGATGATTTGAGCAACTCGGTGTAGCAGGGCCTGCACGAAGCGTTATTCTCCTCAGACGCAATCCGGTACCCCTCCGTCGCCACGACGGGTGAACGGTTCCGCACTGCACGTGATGGAAGCTCTGCCTCTGGGAGTCCCGTGTACCCACACGTCGGGGTTGACGCCTCGGGCCTGGCTACGCTGCGCGCAACGGTCGCGACGGTGCAAAACCTGCTGCGCGGCCTCGTCCCCACCGCGCACGCCGTCCCCGCATTCGCCACCGCCACCCCCGCCGGCCCGTGCTACGCACTGGCCGAGAGCGGGGCCGCGGTCGGCAGAAGGGGGCGGTCGGCGGGTGCCACCACCGCCCGCCGCCCCGCCGCGGACAGCGACAGCGCCCGGATGATGGACCTCGTGGAGCGCGCCCAGGCCGGCGAGGCCGAAGCGTTCGGCCGCCTCTACGACCAGTACAGCGACACCGTGTACCGCTACATCTACTACCGGGTGGGAGGAAAGGCGACCGCCGAGGACCTCACGAGTGAGACCTTTCTGCGGGCCCTGCGCAGGATCGGCACCTTCACCTGGCAGGGCCGCGACTTCGGCGCCTGGCTGGTCACCATCGCCCGCAACCTCGTCGCCGACCACTTCAAGTCCAGCCGCTTCCGCCTGGAGGTCACCACCGGCGAGATGCTCGACGCCAACGAGGTCGAGCGCTCCCCGGAGGACTCCGTCCTGGAGTCCCTGTCCAACGCCGCCCTGCTGGACGCCGTACGCCGGCTGAACCCGCAGCAGCAGGAGTGCGTGACTCTCCGCTTCCTCCAGGGCCTGTCCGTGGCCGAGACCGCGAGGGTCATGGGCAAGAACGAGGGCGCGATCAAGACCCTCCAGTACCGGGCCGTACGGACCCTCGCCCGGCTCCTGCCGGACGACGCCCGCTGATCACACACGCTCAGCGACGCTCAAGTCACGCTCCGTTCCCGTCCGTTGACTTCCCGATCCGATCATCCGCCGTCCGTAACCCAAGTGCCGCGCCGCTCGTTGTGCGGGATGCAGGCTCCCTGTGGTCACGTCCAGGCCAACGCTGATCCCACGATCGAGTGGAAGTGGCCGGGACGTGCAACCCTCAGGACCCCCTGGGGAGTCGACCGTCATGACGAGAGGAGGTGCCGCCAGTGATCGCGAACGTATCGGCGCACCGGCGGGCGAACGCCTTCGCCCAGGCCCTGGAGGAGCAGTCCGATCAGGGCACGGCGGCCGAGCAGCCCGAAGGATCGGCACCGGCCCCAGCCGCCGAGGACCAGACCGAGCAAGGGCGCCTGGTCGCCCTCGCCTCGGGTCTCGGTGCGCTGCCCAAGCCGGAGCTCGACCCGGAGGTCAAGGTCGTCCAGCGAGCCCAGCTCGTGGCCGCGTTCGAGGCCATGCTGCAGGAGGGCGCCGCGGGGGGCGAGGCGGCGGACCCTTCCGTGCCCGAACAGCGGACCCCGCGCACCCGGGGAGCGCACCGGGCGCAGCTGGGGAAATTCCGCCCGCGGACGCGGCTGGCCAAGGGCCTCACCGCGGGCGGGCTCAGCGTCGGTGTCGCGGCCGGCGCCTTCGGCGGAGTCGCCGCTGCCAGCACGGACGCGCTGCCCGGTGACTCGCTCTACGGCCTCAAGCGCGGCATCGAGGACTTCAAGCTCAACTACCTGTCCGAGGGCGACGACGAGCGCGGCCGTTCCTATCTGGACCAGGCGTCCACCCGGCTGAGCGAGGCCCGACGGCTGATGGAGCGCGGCCGGGGCGGCCACCTCGACCACGAGTCCCTCGGCGAGATCCGCCGCACGCTCAACGGGATGACCCACGACGCCGCCGAGGGCCACCGGCTGCTCCACGAGGCGTACGAGCGCGATCCCGACTCCCTGGGCCCCATCCAGGCCCTCTCCGCGTTCTCCGCCTCGCACCGGGAGGTCTGGGGCGCGCTGCGCGACAAGCTGCCCGTGCAGCTCGGCGACGTCAGCGAGCAGGTGTCGTCGGTCTTCGACGCCATAGACGAAGAGGTCGCGCCGCTGCAGTCCCTGCTGCCGCAGACCCCCGCCACCCGCGGCGGCGGCAGCGGCACGCCCGGCGGCGACGGATCGGCGTCCACCGGGTCCTCCGGCGGCCGCCACTCCAGCGGCCCCAGCAGCCGCGCCAGCGGTGCCCCCTCCTCCGGCGACCACACCGGCACCGGCGGTCCCAGCAAGTCGGCGCCCGGTATCGGCGGCATCGACGACGGCCTGCTCGGTGGCAACACCGGCGGCCTGCTCGACCCGCCCAAGGAGACCGGCAGCGCCTCGCCGTCCCAGAGCAAGCCGCCCGTCCCCGAGCCGGACGTCACGCTCCCGCCGCTGCTCCCGGGCCTGCTGCCCGGCCTCGGCATCGACAGCGACGACGCCAACTAGCCGCCTTGCGTACGACGGTGGGGGCGCCCTTTCCCCGAGGGGCGCCCCCACCGTCGTATGCGAGAAGCGGCCGTCAGAAGAACACGGACCGGCGCTGTACCAGCAGCTGGTAGAGGGTGTGCTGGATCTGCTCGCGGACCTGGTCGGTCAGGTTGAACATCAGCATCGGGTCCTCCGCCGCCTCCGGCGGGTAGCCGTCCGTCGGGATCGGCTCGCCGAACTGGATCGTCCACTTCGTCGGCAGCGGGATCGCGCCGAGCGGGCCGAGCCACGGGAACGTCGGTGTAAGCGGGAAGTACGGGAAGCCCAGGAGCCGGGCCAGCGTCTTGGCGTTGCCGATCATCGGGTAGATCTCCTCCGCCCCGACGATCGAGCACGGCACGATCGGCGCGCCCTGCCGCAGCGCCGTCGACACGAAGCCGCCGCGGCCGAAGCGCTGCAGCTTGTAGCGCTCGCTGAAAGGTTTCCCGATGCCCTTGAAGCCCTCCGGCATCACCCCGACCAGCTCGCCCTGGCCCAGCAGCCGTTCGGCGTCCTCCGCGCACGCCAGCGTGTGCCCCAGCTTGCGGGCCAGCTCGTTGACCACCGGCAGCACGAAGACCAGATCGGCGGCGAGCAGCCGCAGGTGACGGCCGGCCGGGTGGTGGTCGTGCACGGCGACCTGCATCATCAGGCCGTCCAGCGGCAGCGTGCCGGAGTGGTTGGCGACGATCAGCGCGCCGCCCTCGGCCGGGATGTTCTCCAGGCCCTTCACCTCGACCCGGAAGTACTTGTCGTACACCGGCCGCAGCAGCGACATCAGGACCTGGTCGGTGAGTTCCTCGTCGTAGCCGAAGTCGTCGACCTCGTAGTCCCCGGTCAGCCGGCGGCGCAGGAACGACAGACCCGCGGCGATACGGCGCTCCAGGCCGCCGTCGGCCTCCTGGGCCTGCGGCTGGGGCGCCTCGGCGCCGGCCTGCTCCGGGGTCACGGGCGTCTCCTCCTGCGCCGCGGGCGCGGCGCCCCGGCTGCCGCGGGCCCGGCCGCCGCCGCGGGTCTCGCGCAGCTCCCGCACCGGCACCGGCTCGCCGCTTGCCCGCAGGCCGCCGGCGCCGCGGCGTCGAGCGGGGCGCTGCACGGCGTTCCCACGGGACCGGTCGTCGTCGAACGGAATGACCTTGGCGTCCGCCATCGTTGCTGCGCTCCTCAGTTGGCGCTCGTGGTCGGGGCGTGATGGCCGCCCGCGACGGGCAGGGCGGCGATCCGGTCGACGGCCCCCGCAAGGGCCTCGGGGGGCAGCAGGCCCGGCCCCCTGCTGCGCACGAAGTCCGCGAAGGTCTCCGCAGTCGTGTACGTCGGCTCGAAGCCCAGGGTCTCGCGCATCTGGGTGGTGTCCACGACCCGGCCGTGGGTGAGCAGCCGGATCTGTTCGGGAGAGAAGTCCGTCATGCCCAGCGTACGCACCAAGGAGCCCGCCCACGTCACGGCGGGCAGCAGCAGCGGCACCGTGGGCCGCCCGAGGCGCCGCGCGCACTGCGAGAGCAGCAGGACGCCGTCGCCGGCGATGTTGAAGGTGCCGCTGTTCAGCGTGCCGCGGCGCGGCTCGTGCGAGGCGATGCGCAGCACCTCGATCACGTCGTCCTCGTGCGCGAACTGCAGCCGCGGGTCGTAGCCGAACACGGTCGGCAGGACCGGCAGCGAGAAGTACGAGGCGAGCGGGGTGTCCGCGCTGGGGCCGAGGATGTTGGCGAACCGCAGCACGCACACCGCGACGTCGGGGCGGCGGCGGGCGAAGCCGCGGACGTACCCCTCGACCTCGACCGTGTCCTTGGCGAAGCCGCCGCTGGGCAGCGACTTGGGCGGGGTCGTCTCGGTGAAGACGGCCGGATCGCGCGGCGCGGAGCCGTACACGTTGGTGGAGGACTTCACCACGAGCCGTTTGACCGTGGGCGACTTCTGGCAGGCACCGAGCAGCTGCATGGTGCCGATGACGTTGGTCTCCTTCACCGTGGCCCGGCTGCCGCCGCCGAGTGCCGTGCCGGTGACGTCCATGTGGACGACCGTGTCGGCGCCGGTCTCGGCGAGCACCCGCGCGACGGTGGGCTGCCGGATGTCGGCGCGGATGAAGTCGGCGCCGCCCAGATGATGCTCGGGCTGCACCGCGTCCACGGCGACCACCCGGTCGACCTGCGGGTCACGCTGGATCCGCCGTACGAAACGGCCGCCCAGTTGACGGGCCGCTCCGGTCACGAGCACGACCTTGCCCAAGATCAGCGCCTTCCTTCCAGACCTCGTCCCACGCCCGCGTTCCCCCTTGCGGCCAACTTAGCGGTTTGGTGTTGCGCTGTGATGACCACCCGATGCAGGAAGTGACGAGAAACGGCCGGGCGGAGCACAGTGGCGCCCGTGTCCCCGGGGACGACCGCCCGCGTCCCCGGGTACGACTGTGGCCCTCCACCCAGTGTGGGGGAGGGCCACAGAACACGCTCTACGCGGCGTTGCTCGCGTCGCTCACTTCTTGTTGCGACGCTGGACGCGCGTGCGCTTCAGCAGCTTGCGGTGCTTCTTCTTGGCCATCCGCTTGCGCCGCTTCTTGATAACAGAGCCCACGACTATCCTCGCTCACTTCTCATCACTCGGTGTTTGGGCGCCATGGGCCCACACGACCTACGAGGGGCTAGCCTACCCGCCCGAGCGCCGAGGTCGTAATCGAGGGGTCCAGGGAGATCACAAGTGCCCTGTACTGATCGCTGATCTCCCACTTGCGCCGTCAGGCAGTCTCCACCCCCACATAGCTCTCGCGGAGGTACTCGTGGACCGCGTTCTCGGGGACGCGGAAGGACCGCCCCACCCGGATCGCGGGCAGATGACCGCTGTGCACCAACCGGTACACGGTCATCTTCGACACTCGCATCACCGCGGCCACCTCGGCCACGGTAAGGAACTGAACCTCGCTCAGAGGCCTCTGCTCAGCAGCCATGACACACCTGAACCTTCCGCACTCGACGGCCACCGGCTTCCCCTTCCGGTGACTCTTCGTCGCTGCGTGCTCACTCCCCAGACTAGGGGCGGGTGATGCAAGTGGGGAAGAGGTGCACCCATCGGCTCCTTACTGTGACAGACACGCTCGATTGAGTACGTAGCGGGTCAGCGGGCGGTAGTGCGCCCCCCGCACCCCGTCGTCAAGCGGAACCACGACGGCCACGCGGCCCTCGGCCTGCCCCACGAACGGCGCCGGATCGTCCGTATCCGCCAGCCCGATCGCCTCGAACCCCAGCTGACCTGCTCCGCAGACCCAGCCGTGATCGCCGACCACCAGTTCCGGCAGCGGCCCGCCGGCGTCGGCCGCCGCGGCCAGCGCCGTCCGAACCGGGAGCGGCGAGTGGGTGTGTGCGCCGGGCGCACCACCGGGGCGTTCCGCGCCGCCCTCGCGGATCAACGCGACTCCTCGTACGTAGTCGAGGTGGTGGGTGCGTAGACCGAACTGGGTCAATATGTCGACACAGCGACCCTGCGCGGGGGTGAGGACAGCACATCCCGCCGCCGACAGCGCGTCCGCGAGGACGGCGTAGAAGCCGAGCAGCCGATGCGGGTGCCCGGTGCCCAGCAGCACGGTCCCGCGGCGCCGGACGACCGCCGCGAGGCGCTCCGCGAACGCGTCCAGCGCGGCCAGCGTACGCTCCGGGTCGATCACGTCCTGACCCGAGGTGTGCAGCGGATCGGCCGAAACACCACACCTGTCCGCCATCAGCTCGATCACATCCCGGGCGGACCACGGCCGTTCGGGATCGAGACCGATCAGCACACGGGGATCGCGGGCCGCGAAGAGCCGGTACGCCCGCAGACTCCGCTCCCGCGAGGTCGCCACGGTACCGGCCAGCCGTACCGCAACGAGATGCTCCCGCAGCTCCCCAACGGACACCACACCCCGATCCTGCCGGACCGCCCCCGGCCCGTCCCTGCAAACCCGGCAAGACCCCACGGTCGGCGTAACGCCCCCGGCACCGCCCAGCCCCACCCGACCGGTCGCGCCGCCTAGTCCGCGGGCATGCGTGCCGCCTGGGGCGGCACGGGTGGGCGCGGGCGGCACCCCGCAACGCCGGGCAGCGCACCCCACGGCGCTCACCAAAACGCCGGGCGCCGAGCAAACGCAGGGCACCGCACCCCACGGCGTTCACCACACCCCCCGCCGCCACACCCCCTACGCCAACAACCCCCGCAGCGGAAACACCGCCCGCCGAGTAGCCAACACCGCCTGATCCAAGCGATCAGCGGGGTCGTACCCCGCCTCCCACTCCGCGAACGACACAGGCCACCGCCCATCCGTCATCCGCCCCGGCCCCAACTGCCGCGTCCGCGCGAACACTTCCTGCCGCCACGACTCGGGAATCACCGACGCCGGCTCCACCGGCCGCCCCGCCGCGATCCCCACCAGATGCGTCCACGACCGCGGTACGACGTCCACCACGGCGTACCCCCCGCCCCCGAGCGCCACCCACTTCCCGTCGGCGTACTCGTGCGCCAGGTCGTGACAGGCGACCTGCACCGCCCGCTGCGCGTCCAGCGACACCGCCAGATGCGCCAGCGGATCCTCGAAGTGCGTGTCCGCCCCGTGCTGCGACACCACCACCTGCGGCCGGAACTCCGCCAGCAGCTCCGGCACCACCGCGTGGAACGCCCGCAGCCACCCCGCGTCCCCCGTCCCCGCCGGCAGCGCGAGGTTCACCGCCGACCCCTCCGCCGCGTCCGCCCCGGTCTCCTCGGGCCACCCGGTCTGCGGGAACAGCGTCCGCGGATGCTCGTGCAACGAGATCGTCAGCACCCGCGGGTCCTCCCAGAACGCCGCCTGCACCCCGTCCCCGTGGTGCACGTCGACGTCGATGTACGCGACCCGCTCCACGCCCAGCTCCAGCAGCCGCGCGATCGCCAGCGCCGCGTCGTTGTAGATGCAGAACCCCGACGCCCCCGCCGGCATCGCGTGGTGCAGCCCGCCCGCGAAGTTCACCGCGTGCAGCGCGTCCCCGCGCCACACGGCCTCCGCCGCCCCCACGGACTGCCCCGCGATCAGCGCGGACACCTCGTGCATCCCGGCGAACGCCGGATCGTCCAGCGTCCCCAGCCCGTACGACTGGTCGGCCGCCGCGGGATCCGCGGACGCCGCCTTCACGGCGTCGATGTAGTCCTCCCGGTGGACGAGCCGCAACGTCGACTCCCCGGCGGCCTTGGCCGCCACCACGTCCACCTCACGGTCCAGCCCGAAGGCGCCGACCAGTTTCCGGGTCAGGGCGAGGCGGACCGGGTCCATCGGATGGTCCGGACCGAAGTCATAGCCCGTTACTGCCTCGTCCCACATCAGCTGTGCGCGGCCGCTCATGCCCGCCACCGTATCGGTCCGGTTGAGCCGCGAACGACCTGGCGTACGCCAACGTCACCAGCACCAACACCATCGGCACCAGCATGGCCCCGCGATAGCTCCACGCGTCCCCGAGTGCCCCCACGAGCGGCGAGCCGATCAGAAAGCCGACGTAGTTGAAGACGTTCAGCCGGGCGATCGCCGCGTCCGACGCCCCGGGGAAGAGCCGCCCGGCCGCCGCGAACGTCTGCGGCACCAGCACGCACAAGCCCAGCCCCAGCAGCGTGAACCCGAGCATCCCCACCCACGCCCCGGGCGCCGCCGCCACCACCGCGAACCCGGCCGCCGCCACCAGGGCCCCAGCCCGCACCACGGCCGCCGCCCCGAACCGCCGCACCCCGAAGTCCCCGATGGCCCGCCCCAGCAGCGTGGTCACCATGTACACGTTGTACGGCACGGTCGCCATCTGCTCCGAGCTGCCCAGCACGTCCTGCAGATACTTCGCGCTCCAGTTGGACACCGTCGAGTCCCCGATGTACGCGAACGTCATCACCAGGCACAGCGGCAGCAGCAGCTTGAAGACCACCCCGTCGGCCGCGGCCTTCCCGCCCGGCTCCGCCCCGGCCCGCCCCGCGCCCCCGTCGACGTACCACCGGCTCCCCACCAGCACCGCCGGCAGCAGCACCACCACGACCGGCAGATACGACACCCACAGCGCCAGGTGCCAGTGCGCCCCCGCCCACGCCAGCGACGCCCCGACGATCCCGCCCATGCTGTACGCCGCGTGGAAGCTGAGCATGATGCTGCGCCCGTACGCCCGCTGCAGGCTCACCCCGAGCATGTTCATCGAGGCGTCCAGCGCCCCGACCGCCAGCCCGAACACCCCGAGGCACACCGCCACCTCGGCCAGCCGGTCCCCCGCGCCGACGCCCAGCAGCGCCAGCAGCACGACCGGCTGGGACCAGCGCAGCACCCGGCTCGGCCGCACCCGCTTCACCAGCTGCTCGGTGGTCACACTGCCGACACCGGCGAGGATCGGCACGGCCGCCAGGAAGACCGGCAGCAGCGCGTCGGAGATGCCGTACCGGTCCTGGACGGCCGGGATGCGCGTCACCAGCAGCGCGAAGGCGACGCCCTGCGCGAAGAAGCTGAACGCCAGCGAGGCCCTGCCGCGCCGCAGCACATCAGTCATGGCGGCGAGCGTAGGGCCCCGGGCTACTGCTGGGTAGATCCAGCCAAAGGTGAATTCCGCTCAACTTCAACGACCGCCCCCCACACCCGCACACCGCGCACACGGCCAGGGCGGTCACCCGTCCCACCCGGGTGACCGCCCCATCGGTCTCATCGTCCGGCTTCTCCGCCCAGGCGGCCGCCGGCTCCGCTTCAGGCGGCGACCGCGACCTCCGGCCGGGCGGCGGCGGCCCGCGCGGCCTCCGCCTCGACCTCGGCGGCGAGCATCCGCCGCATCGGCTCGACCGCCAGCCCACCGCTGACGACGAACCCGAGCCCCATGGACACGACCATCAGGACCGAACCGAGCCACACCATCGTGTCGACGGGGATGGTGTACGCCCCCACGACCCGCACCACGCACTCCAGCAGCAGCACCGTGCCCCACACCAGCGAGAACGCCCGCTCGCCCCGCCGGAAGGCCGCGGAGCCGGCCGTCAGCCGCTCCCAGGCGGCCTCACGGGCCGCGTCGCCCTTCACCACGAACGGCTTGAACGCCGCCGTCATCATCGGCTTGCCCAGCGCCACCGACACCAGGATGCCGATGCCGACCGTGCTGCTGACCGCCCCGTCCTTGGCGAGCATCAGCCGCGGGTCGCCGGAGACGAAGCTGAACAGCAGGCTGACCACGTTCACGACGAGGATGAGCCCCGCGAGCCCGTTCACGGTCCGCTCCCGCACCGCGCTCCACACCGTGCGCACGGCGGGCACCACGCTGCTCCAGGCGAGCGCCGCGAAGGTGCTCAGCCCGAAGGCTTCCTTGAGGAGGTAGTACGAAGCGAGCGGCACGGCCACATCGAGGAGGAGCGGCTGCAGGTTCTTCTTCGTCGTCGTCATGCTCATAGCTTCGCGGCCGGCAGGGGTCGCCCAGTAGAAACGATCGTCCAGGCCTCGGCATGACAATTGTCAGCACCCCCGCATGGCCCGGATCATACGAGCAGGTCAGCCAACTGCCCCGGCTCGGAGAAGAGTTGGGTGGCCCCCGCCAGCCTGGCGGCCGGCGTCATCGCCGTGAAACCGAAGACGTCCATCCCGGCCGCGACGGCCGCCTGCACCCCGAGCGGGCTGTCCTCGACGACGACACAGCGCTCCGGCGCCACACCCATCCGCTCGGCCGCGTGGAGGAAGAGGTCCGGCGCCGGCTTCCCCCGCCCGACGTCCTGCGAGCTGAAGATGCGCCCGTCGTCGAACCACCGGTCCAGCCCGGTCGTCCGGTGCCCCACCCGGATCCGCTCATGGCTCCCGGAGGACGCCACACAGTACGGCACCCCGTCGGCCGCCAGCTTCTCCAGTACGCCGGCCATCCCCGCCACCGGCTTCAACTCCCGCTCGAACGCCGCGAACACCCGGGCGTGGAAGACGTCGTCGAAGTCGTCGGGCAGTCGCCGCCCCGTGCGCTCGAGAACCAGGTCATGGATCCGGTGCATCGCGGACCCCATGTAGTCCCGGATGGACTCCTCGTACGTCGTCGGATGCCCCAGCTCGGTGAGATACGCGGCCAGGAGCCGGTTGGAGATCGGCTCACTGTCCACCAGGACTCCGTCGTTGTCGAAGATGACCAGTTCATAGCGCATACGTCGACTGTAAACGGCCCGGAACGCAGAAAACCCCCGCAACTTCCGATGCGGGGGTTTTCCCAAGAATTGTTCGGCGGCGTCCTACTCTCCCACAGGGTCCCCCCTGCAGTACCATCGGCGCTGTAAGGCTTAGCTTCCGGGTTCGGAATGTAACCG